>JBCBNX010000014.1:0-88800 GCA_039821555.1 Bacteroidota bacterium | reverse complement strand
CACTGGCATGTCTCAAGCACTGGCATGTCTCAAGCACTGGCATGTCTCAAGCACTGGCATGTCTCAAGCACTGGCATGTCTCAAGCACTGGCATGCTGTCGCCGGGCAGCTTAGCCTCGGTCGGCTGCGCAGATTTAGCGCAGGAGTGCCCTGCCGTCATCGTACTTTGCCCCTGTTTCCCTCGTATGTCAAGCTCGACTAACCCGCCCGCCATGGGTGACGGCCAGAACAGTGTAGCGCCCACGCCAAGCACGCCTGCAGGCGACGCTGCCGTGCCTCAGCACGCCCCACCGCCCCCGGCCAGCGAAGGCAGCCAGAATATCGACCGTATCCGCGATATCCTGTTCGGCAACCAGATGGAGGCCTACGAGGCGCGCTTCCTCCGCTTAGAGGAACGCCTGGCTGGCGAGATGGACACGCTGCGGGCCGAACTGCGGCGCCGCTTCGACAGCCTGGAGACGTTCGTGAAGGACGAGGTCACGAGCCTCGGCCAACGCCTCACCGAGGAGCACGGCGCTCGCTCCGAAGGCGACGAGGCCCTCGCCGAGCTGCTGCGCAGCAAGAACGACGCACTCACGAAGCGCGTCGCGGAGTACCGCGAGGCCGCCGCCGCCGCCGAACGCGACCTCCGGCAGCAGTTGCTGGAGCAGGCCACCCGTGCCGCCGACGACCTGCGCGATCAGACGGAGCAAACGCAGCGCGCGCTCCAGCAGCACGTCACGGATCTCAGCAGCCGCAAGACCGACCGTGCCGCGCTGGCCACCCTCTTCTCGGAGTTGGCCTTCCGCATCAGCGGCACCGACGAATAGACGCGCCCCGACTTCGTAAAGGACATACCCGGCTGGCCTGCGTTTCGCACGCCTGATGCGGAGCCGGAGGTGCTCCTCAGGGCAGCCCCGGTTTCGTTTATTGAGGCTCCCGCGCTCATTGAGGCCTCCGCGCTCTGCACACCTCCGCTATGCCCTCGGACGTCGCGCCCACTGACGTACCCTCGCCTGCGCAGGCGGCCTCGGCTGCCGCGCCGCCCGCGGGTGCGTCTCCCCGAGCGCGCGCGCCGCTGCCTGCCGACCGTGCGCGGCTACGCGAGCTTCGGCAGCTGCTGCTCGGCGAGGACCAGGCGGCCTTCCTCGACCGCTGGCGCCAGTTCGCTGAGGAGAAGGTAGACGCAGACCTCCTCTCCAACGTGCTGCCCGACGCCGTGCGCCTCCGCAGCCGCCTCGATGCCGAGCGGGGCGACTCCGCCCTCGGCGACGCGCTCGCACCGGCCATCGAGGAGGGCATCCAAGCCTCGGTGGCACGCAACCCGCAGCCGCTCGTCGACGCCATCTTTCCGATCATCGGCCCGGCGATCCGACGCGCGATCCAGCAGGCGCTGGCCTCGTCGCTGCAGTCGGTCAACCAAGCCGTCGAGTACGGGCTGACGTGGCGCGGGCTGCGCTGGCGCCTTGAAGCGTGGCGCAGCGGGCTGTCCATCGGCGAGGTGGCGCTGCGGGACACGCTCCGCTACCGCGTCGAGCAGGTGTTCTTGATCCACACCGAGACGAGCCTGCTGCTCCGCCACGCTGCCCTGCCCGGCCTCGCCGACGCCGGGGACAATGCCGACCTCGTGTCGGGCATGCTCTCGGCGGTGCAGACCTTCGTGCGCGACTCGTTCCACGTGGACGACACCGAGGCCCTCGACGCGCTCCAGATGGGCGACCTCACGGTGTGGCTCGTGCCCGGACCGGAGGCCGTCCTCGCCGCCGTGATCCGGGGCACGCCGCCGCAGGAGCTGCGCCTGCTCCTCGCCGAGGGCATCGAGACGCTGCACCGCCGCCACGCGCGCGACCTCGCCGCGTTCAATGGCAACGTGGACCCGTTCGAGGCCGCCGATCCGGTGCTCTATGACCTGCTCGTGGAGCAACGCAAGCAGGCCGCGAGCGTCTCGCCGATGGCGTGGGTCCTGCTCGCCCTGCTCGCCCTCCTGCTCGGCTGGTGGGGGTGGACGACGTTCGACCGCATGCAGCGGTGGCAGACCACCCTCGCTGACCTCGACGCACTCGCGGGGCTCGACGTGATCACCGAGGAGCGCACGTGGGGCGCCTACCGACTCGTCGGCCTCCGCGATCCGGACGCGCCGCTCCCCGACTCCATCCTCGCCCTTCACGGCTTCGCCGACGAGGGGCGCGCCGACAGCCTCGATGCCAACGCCGTGCGGATGCGCTGGCTGCCCTACCAGTCCGACGCGCCGTCCATCGTGGCCGCGCGTGCTGCTCGCATGCTCGACGCGCCGTCGTCCGTCGCGTTTACCATGCGAGGCGACACGCTCGTCGGCGCAGGAACCGCCGCACGTCCCTGGATCGCCAGCCTTCCCGAGGCGCTCCGTTTCGTCCCCAACGTGCGCGCGCTCGACGTGGGCGGCGTGCAGACCCGCACGGCCGCCGCCGCTCTTCCCGTCGAGGCCACCTCGCTCCGCTTCGCCACCGACGACGCCTTGGCCCCCGGGCAGGACGCTGCCCTCGATGCCCTCGTCGCCGACGTGCGAGCGCTCGCTGAGGCCACCGTGGACGACGCGCAACCCATCGTGCTCTCGATCATCGGGCACACCGACGGGACGGGCAGCGCGGCGCGCAACCAGCGCCTCAGCATCCGCCGCGCCGCCGTCGTCCGCGACGCCCTTGCGCCAGTCCTCTCGGAAGCAGGCTTGAGCGACCGGGTCGCCCTGCGCCTCGTCGCCGCCCGCGATGCGTTCCGGCTGGAGGAGGGCGCGTCGCTGCCGAGCCGCCGCGTCACGTTCGAGGTGGAGACGGCACCCGTGACCGAGACCTAGGAACCTCTGAGGGATCCCGCCCACGCCTCCCGCGTGTGACCGCCCTGCGCCCGCTTAACACTGTACACCTCCCCCCATGTCTACTGCGACCCCTACCCTCAACGGCACCGGCCACGCCGCGACCATCCCCGGCTCCGACGCCGACTTCTACGCCCTCGAACTGCTCCTCAGCGACGAGGAGCGCGCCGTCGTGGACCGCGTACGGGCGTTCATGGAAGCGCAGGTCGTCCCCGTCATCAACGACCACTGGATGCGAGCGTCGTTCCCACACGACCTGCTCCCGGCGTTCGCCGAGACGGGCATCTTCGGGCTGCCCTACCAGGGCTACGGCTGCCTGGGCGGCTCCAAGATTCTGAACGGGCTGGTCGAGCGGACGATCTCGGAGTACGACCCCTCGATGGGCACCTTCTTCGGCGTCCAGAGCGGCCTCGCGATGGGCTCGATCTACCTCCTCGGCTCCGACGCCCAGAAGGAGCGCTGGCTGCCCGCGATGCAGCGGCTGGAGAAGATCGGCTCGTTCGGGCTGACCGAGCCCGAGGTCGGCAGTGCGATCTCGCGCGAGATGGGCACGACCGCCCGCCGCGACGGCAACACGTGGGTCCTCAACGGCCAGAAGAAGTGGATCGGCAACGGCACCTTCGCCGACGTGAACATCGTCTGGGCGCGCGACGAGGCCGACAACCAGATCAAGGGCTTCCTCGTCGGGGGCGACGCGCCGGGCTTTTCGGCGGAGAAGATGGAAAACAAGATGGCGCTGCGCGTCGTCCAGAACGCCGTCCTCACGATGGACGACTGCCGCATCCCGGCGGACGCGAAGCTCGAAGGCGCGAACAGCTTCCGCGACACCGCGCGCGTGCTCAAGATGACGCGCGTGGGCGTCGCCTGGCAGGCCGTCGGCTGCGCGGCCGGGGCCTACAAGCTGGCGCTCGACTACGCGAAGCAGCGCCACCAGTTTGGCCGCCCCATCGCCGGCTTCCAGCTCGTCCAGGACCTCCTCGTGCGGATGCTCGGCAACGTGACTGCCGCAGGCTGCCTCGCGATGCGTCTGACGGAGCTTCAAGAGGCGGGGCTGATGAGCAACGAGCAGGCGTCGCTCGCGAAGGCGTTCTGCACCGTCAAGTGCCGCGAGACGGTCGGCTGGGCGCGCGAACTCCTCGGCGGCAACGGCATCCTGCTGGAGCACCACGTCGGCCGCTTCGTCGCCGACTGCGAGGCGATCTACTCCTACGAGGGCACGCGCGAGATCAACAGCCTCATCGTCGGCCGCGCCATCACCGGCGAGAGTGCGTTTGTTTAGGGGACGTGGAAGGTGGAAGGTTCAAGGTGCGCCCTCGCCGACCTTTTCACCTTCAACATTCCACCTTGCACGTCACGCGGCCGGGTTCATCCGCCAGAGGGCGAGGTTGAGCGCGGCGGCGTAGGTCACCCAGAGCAGATACGGAACGAGGAGCGCGCCCGCAAGCGGCTTCATCGCCCAGAACAGCCCCATCGTGAGCGCGATGGCGAGCCACAGCCCGACGATGTCGAGGAAGGCGAGGCCCATGTCGTGCCGTCCGAAGAAGAGCCACGACCACGCCGCGTTGAGCACGAGTTGCAGGCCGTAGACCGTGAACGCCTTGCTGGCGCTGCCGAAGCCGACCTCGCGCCAGACAAGCCAGCCCGACACGGCGATCAGCAGATAGAGAATCGACCAGGCGACCGGGAAGAGCCAGTTCGGCGGCGTCCACGCGGGCTTGTCGAGCGCCGCATACCACGCGCCGGGCTCGAAGCGGGAGCCGGTCGCGGCTACCACCGCAACGGCGGCGATGAAGCCAAGGAGGACGAGGAGGTCGCGCATGGGAGCTAGGGGTTGTCGCGGGACGTGCGCTCGCTGACGAGCATGATCACTTCGTAGGTGTACCAGACCATGTTCAGTGCGGCACCGAGAACAACGAGGGGTGGTGTCTTCAACATCGTCCACCAACAAAGCGCGGTGGACGTTACCAAGATCACGGCCCCCACCGCTCCGCGCCCGCGCCGCACTCGGGAAATCTGTGCAATCAGCAGGCGCGAGCACAGCACGGAGCCCGCCGCTGCAAGCGTGGCAAGGTAGAGCATGGCAGCTCAGTCGAGCAGCGCGTCCAGGCGGTCGCCGCGGAGCGCCACGCCATCGACGAGCGCCTCGGTGAGCGTGCCGTCGTCGGCGAAGCGGCAGGCGGCGGTCCCCTCCTGCGGCTGGTTGCGCGTGTTGATGACTTCGTAGCCGAAGACCACGCTGCCGTCCTCAATCTGCAGGGTCCCGTCGAGGACGGAGACGGCGTTGGGCAGGCCGTGGTAGTGCTGCGCCACGTCGGCACAGGTCGCCACGAGCGGATCTGTCGGGGCTTGGCAGCCAAGCCACAGGAGCGGAAGGAGCGCGAACGAGAACAGAAGCCGTGTCCGGCTCCCCCTATTTGACACGCCTGAACGGCGGTCAAACTGTCCCCCTCGCGAGCGAGGGGGACAGCTTCGGGACCCTTCACGGGGAGCGGAGCGGGGGGAGCCGTCCCAATAGAAGGCGTGAGGGTAGTGCATAACAGTCAGAGCGAGCGGAGGAGATCGACGAGTGCCTGCACGGCGGGGCGGTCGTCCGGGAGCGCATCGCGCCAGGCCAGCGCGGGGCCGCCCGGCGGATTGAGCGCGAGGCGGTGCGTCAAGCTACCACCAGCCTCGGGCAACGCCGCCTTCCAATCGACCGCCGCGACGGCGTCGGCGAGCGCCGTGCGTTCGGCATCGGTGAAGACACGGCGGGCGGCTCCGTGTGTGACGTAGCTGCCGCGAAACACCTCCACCGTGCCATCGACGAAGACCTCGGCGGACGCGCTGTAGTCGTACTCGCCCTGCACAACATAGCGGAGATGCATGGCCCTCAAGCCACCACGCGGTTGGCGATTTCGACCAGGTTGCCGTCGGGGTCGCGCACGTAGACCGAGCGGATCGGCCCCGTCGCGCCCGTCCGATGCACCGGCCCCTCGATCACGGCGATGCTGAGACGCGCCAGCCGCTCGGCCACCGTCTCGACCGGCACGCTCGTCAGAAAGCACAGGTCGGCCGAGCCGGGCGTCGGCGCGGCGGCTTTCGGCTCGAACTCGTGCCCGGCACGATGGAGGTTGATCTTCTGCGACCCGAAGTGCAACGCCTTTCGGCCCTCCCCAAACGTGACGACCTCCATGCCGAGCGCCTCCGCGTAGAAGGCGATCGCCGCGTCGAGATCGCGTACGGTGAGGACGAGGTGATCGAAGCTATCGATCATGGATAGTGGATCAGATCAGGCGCCCACACGCTCGGCAGGCCGCACGACTACCGTGCCGGTCGCGGTGCGGCCATTGACTTCGGGCTCGTACATCAACTCGGCCTGCGCGGGCGGGTGAACGAACGTGCCGGGCGTGGTCGCGCGGGCGAGGTAGGTGTAGGTGTGCTCGCCGCGCCGGAGGTAGTCGGCGAAGAGCAGCACGCGGTCGTCGCGCAGTTCGGTGTGGTTGAACGAGCCCCACCACTGCCCCGAGCCGGTCTGCTGCTGCGCGAGCACGCCCGACGTTTGGAACGCGGGGTTGAGCGCTTCGAGGCCCGCCGGGAGCGCGTCGTCCACGACGACGTAGTTGCGCGTCGCCGGGCTCGTGAGCCGCAGCGTCACGCGGACGAGTTGGCCCGCGTCGAGCGTAAGCGTGCCGCTGCTCGTGGTCACGGCATTGCCGACCGCGTTACCGGAGCCGTCGAGGCGCTGGATGGTGCGCTGGACGGCGAGGCCCCGATTGGCGGCCTCGACGGGCGCGCTGGTGTAGGTCTCGGCGAGGAGCGAGTAGTACGCCCGCCCGGTCCCATCCACGGTCACCTCGATGGGCAACGCCTCGCCCGACGGCATCGCGGTCGGATCGACGGTGGCCTCCTCGGCCGTGAGCGAGCGGCCCCGGAACGAAGCATTCAGCACCTCGCGCCCGGCAAGCTGGACGGTGGCAGTGAAGTTCGGATCGGTCGTCTCGAAGGCGGCCTGGTAGGCGCGCAGCGCGTCGAGGACGGCAGCGTTCTCCTGCGTGCTCGCCCAGTGGCCGGTCGTGCGCGAGCGGATGAGATACTGCACCATCCGCTCGGTCAGCTGCCGCACATCGCTCGACGGGCCCCCAACCGATGTGGGTGCCTCGATGAGCGCGGTCATGCCGAAGGCGGTCGAGCGGACGTCGGACGAGAAGATCCAGCCCCACGCGTCGCCGGTCTGGGCGGCAAGGTAGGCGGTCGTACCCTCGGTCGTCGTGCGGCCCCGCAGCCCGTCCGCGAGCGGCTGGGCGTAGCCGTTGAGCGAGCCACGACCCGCGAGCGCGATGGTGCGGAGGAGGTGACTCTGAAGTTCCGCGCTCGGCGTGGCGGTCGGCTGCGTGTACCGCTCGGCCAAGGCTTGCACCTCCGCTTCGAGGACGCGGTCGTGGCGGGCGAGCGCGTAGAGCATCAGCGCGCGCGACGTGTCCCAGACATCGCGGGTGTAGTAGTCGGGCTGCAGGCTGCTGTCTTTGACGAGCGTGGCGAGCGCGTCTACGGCCTCGCGGGTGAGCGGCTGCGGCACGTCGAAGCCTGCTGCCTCGGCCTCGGCGAGGGCGAGCACGGCGTAGGCGGTGGCGTACGGGCTCACGAAGCGCCCGCCCTTCCAGAGCGCGAACCCGCGTCCCATCCAGTAGGCATCGAGGCTGCCGAGCCACTCGTTCACGACACTCGCCCTATCGCCGTCGAGCGCGTCGAGGTCAAACAAGTCGAGCAGGTCGTCGGCGACGAGGAGCGGGCGGATGCGGCTGGTGCGCTGTTCGAGGCAGCCGTAGGGGTACTGGAAGAGGTAGCGCGTCGCACCGTCCAGGCCCACCATCGCCGTGGAGGCCACGCGGACCTCGACCTGCCCGACGCCGGGCACGCGGTCCGACGGCAGCACGAGCGCTTCACGCGCCGCGTCTGCTGTCGAGGCGAAGGTCGCGGAGGCCTCCTTCGTCACGGGCAGCGCGATGTCGAGCGGTACTTCCAGGCCATCGCGCTCGCTGCCGAGTTCGGCGGTGAAGCGGAGGTTTGCGGTCCCGAGTTGTTCGATGTCCCAGGCGAAGCGCACCTCGCGCGTCTCGCCCTTCGCGAGCGTCACCGTGCGCCGGGCCTCGCCGTCGAGCGCGATGCCGTCGGCGCGGGCGGTCACGACGGCCGGACCGGCCTGCCCCGTGCGGTTCGTGACGAGGACGCCCGCCTCGAACGTGTCACCCAAGCGCGCGAACCGCGGCAGCGCCGGTTGCAGCACGAGCGGCTTCGTCACCACGATGTCGGTCTGGCCCTGGCCGAAGCGGTGGTCGCGCGTCAGCCCGACGGCCATCAGCCGGAACGTGGTCAGGTTCTCGGGCAACTCGAACGTCACCGTCGCGCGGCCACTCCCGTCGGTACGGATCGCGGGGGCCCAGTGGGCGAGCGGGCGGAAGTCGGAGCGCAGCAGCCGGTCGGCATCCTCGCCGCCGCCGCCGCCCTCGTCCTCTTCCTTCTCGCCAAAGTCGCGCTGCTCGACGAGGTTGGCGAGCGTCTCGCTCGTCGTCACGCCGAGCGCGCGCGGGCCGTAGAACGTCTGGAACGGGTCTGGCATCGCGTAGCCGATGAGGTTGAGCACGCCCGCGTCGGCGGCAGCGAACGCGATCTCGCCCTCGACGCCGCGCCCGCCGTCGTCCGTGAGCCGGAGATCGACGGTGACGGATCCGCCCGGCTCGTACGTCTCGCTGCCCGGCTCGACTTCAACGGTGAGGTGACGGCCCTGCGCGCTGACGGGGAGGTTGACGTAGCCAATCTTGAAGCTCGGCGCGCCGAGGTCCTCGCCCGCCGATGGCTGCGCGGTGCGGCCCGAGAGCAGGATCACGCTCACGAAGGCGTTCGGGAGGTGCTGCTCGCCGAGCGGCACCTCGATCTGCGGCGCACTGCCCTCGACTTCGACCACGCGGCTCGAAATGATGCCTTCGCGCTCGACCGTCACGAGAGCGGTTGCCTGCTCATACGGCGACGGCACTAGGATGCGCGCCGTCTCGCCCGGCGCGTAGCTCTTCTTATCGGCGACGAGTTCGAGGTGGTCATCGTCGGAGCGCTCCCAGGCGACATAGCCCGCGCCGGTGGCATAGAAGTAGGCCTCCGTCTTGATGACGTTGCCGCGCACGTCGTAGCCGGTCGCCCGGACGATGTAGCTGCCGCCGAGGCGTACCGGCATCCGCAGCCGCACGGCCCGTCCGGCCTCCGTCTCGACGGTCCGGCTGCCGACGACCTCCTCGGTGCGCTCGGAGCGCCAGCGCAGCCGCCCGTCGCCGCCGACCTCGCGGACGGAGTTCCACTGCTGCCGGATGAGTTCAACGGTGAGGTTCTCCGCGCCCACAGGCGCGCCGTTCGGATCGACGGTCGCGACATCGAGCGCCATCACCTGATCGCGGCTCAGGTCGAGGAACGTCGTCTCGGGCTTGAGGCCGATGTAGAAGAGGCCCGGGTGCAACGTGACGGTCGTCTGGTCGGACTGCTCCTGGCGGCTCGGGTCAGTGACGGTCGCCGAGAACTGGAGCGAGGCGGGCGCGCCGCGCTCGTTGCCGGGGAGCGGGACGCGGAGTTGCTTCGTGCCGTCGGCGGTGAGGACGGTGTCGCCCTGGGCGAGCGTCTCGTAGAGGCTGTAATAGCCGCGCGCGATGCCGAAGCGGTAGGCGTCGTAGCCGGGCGGGGTGTAGCGGCCGTTCTGCTGGACGAGGCGGTAGCGGAGCGCCTGCCCGCCCATCGCCGCGCCGAAGAGGTAGCGGCCCGTGACGGTGCCTTCGAAGAAGTCGCCCGCGACGAAGGCACGCGCGGCGGGGACGGCGTCCACGGCGAAGGTAGCCGCGCGGAAGGCGTCGACGCGAAAGGTGCCCTGGGCGAGGTCGCCCGTCTGCCATGACTCGCGCTCCTCGGCCTCGTCGTCGTCGGCGCGGACGACGCGCACCTGGTAGACGCCGAGGCTGGCGTCGGTCGGCGCGAGGTAGGTGAGGTCGAAGCTGCCGTAGGCGCTCGGCTGCAGGCGGCGGTCCACCACGACCTCGTCGCGCGAATCGGTGACGAGCACGCGCACGCTGTCGGTGTAGGTCACCCAGTCGCCGTCGGTGCGGCCGCGCAGGATGCCCTTGAGGTGCGCTGTCTCGCCCGCGCGGTAGAGCCCACGGTCGGAGAACACCGTCCCAGCGTAGGTCAGCGGCTCGGGGCTCCAGTCCAGGTCGATGTCGAAGCGGTAGGGCTCGATGCCGTCGTCGAAGCGGCTTGACGTGAAGGCGACCTGCCCCTCGTGCTCGACGAAGGCATACTGCACGGGCGTCTCCCAGCGCTCGCGCTTCTCCAGCCCGAGCGCGGCCCACCCTGGCGACTCCGCGATGCCGCGCGCGTTCGAGGTGCCCTGCCAGAGCTCGGTGCCCGCGTCGTCGTAGACCGTGACAGCCGCGCCCTCGACAGGCTGCGCGTCGGCGAGCGTGGTGACGAAGAAGAGGTTTTGGTGCGGCGAGAACTTCGCCGTCAGCCCGAGGGTGGTCACCTGTGCGAGCGCGACGCGGACGCGCTCGTTGCCCTCCTGCTGATAGCGGAGGTGGACACCGACCAAGCCGCCGTTCTCCCCGTCCAGCAGCGAATCGAGGGCGAGCGGGACGTAGGTCGGGCGGTTGCGGTCAATGGCGAGCGGCACGCGGCGGCTCGCGGCGACGGGCTCGGGGGCCTCGTAGTCCTCGGGGAAAGGGCCGTACCAGTGGCGGTCGTCGTAGGCGGGCAGCTTGCGGATCAGGTCGGCGGGCGTGAAGCGCTCGAAGCCCACGTTCACGGCGTCGATGTTGGTCACGCGCAGCGGCACCGCGCGCTCGCGGTCGGCCTCGATGACGAGGAGGCCGGTCGGCATGCGTAGCGTCGGCGTGAGCGCAGCCGTGCGGAAGGCGGTGGTGCGGGTCGTGATCGTCTGGCCGAACACGTCGGTTAGCCCCTCGCCGAGCGTGAGGGTGTAGCGCGTCTCCGGGTCGAGCGGGAGGCGCAGGCTGTGCTCGGTGCTCTCGACCGCGTCGCGCGCCTCGATGCCCGCTGGCAGCTCGATGGCGGGGCTGAACGACAGCGCCTGCCGCAGCGCCTCAAAGCGGACGGGCGTGGAGAACGAGAGCCGGATCGCGCGGTCAGGCGCGACCGGTCCTGTGCTGCGACCATACCCCTGCCGCACTCTCTCCAGTTCGAAATCGCCATACGTGCGGAAGCCAAACTCGGTGGCCTCTGCGGTGCCGAGCGTACCGACAGCAGCGGGCATCTCGGGCGAGGTTCGCACGCGGTAGGCGGCCCCCTTCGCCAAGTCCGAGTTCGGCGAAACGACCACCGACGAGTCGCCCGCCTGCTCGACGCGCACGTTGAGGGAGGTGCTGCCCTCGCGCCGCAGTTCGATGAAGCGCCGCACGCGGTCGGCCTCGACGGGGAGGCTGAAGAACAAACGGATCGGCGCGCCCGGGTCCGCGAACTGCGCGCCGCGCGACGGCTCGGAGGCCACGAGCACCGGGCGCGGCGTCTCGAACGTCCAGGTGTACGGGTTCGCGAGCGCGTCCTCCTCCACGCTTGTGAGCCCTGCAGCGAGTGTCGCGGTGTAGTTCGTCGCCGGGACGAGGCTGTCGGGCTGGAAGACGAGCGTCTGCGTGCCCTGCCAGCGGAGCGCGCCCGCCACCGGCCCGTCCGGCCCGCGCAGCGTGAGCGCATCGGCCGCAGGCTCCGGCGTGCGCCCGAGTGGTACCATCGGGCGGCTGAACGTGACCGAGATCGCTTGGTTGGGCGCCTGCCCCGCCATCGCGCCGAAGGGCGATGCGCTCAGCACGCGCAGCGGTCCCTCCAGCGTCGGCACGAAGCCCGTCACCCCCGCGGGCGTCTCCAGCGCGACCAACTCTGAGGCGAACGAGACGGGCGCGTCGGGGTCGTCTGCCGAGCCGTCGCCGCACCCTGCCAGCAGCGCAGCAAGCACGAGGGTCGTCAGGAGGGCGAGCGGGGGAGCAAAGCGCAGCATGGCACGGCGGGGCTAGTGGGGCGTCGCCTGCAAGAAACGATAGCGCCCCCTATGCCCAACAGTCTCACGCCGGTTTTGCTGCATTGCCACGCGCTACCGCGCAACGTGGGAGGAGCGGGCCTATGCCCAGGTCGACCAATTTCGCCTAGAGCACGAGCGCATCGTGGAGCACAGGGACAACGCCGAGCCCGTGCCTTCGCTCGAGGAGACCGTCAACAGCGGGTAGTTTTAGGGCACGAGTGCTTCAAGCGGGCTGCGGACGCCCAGGTGGTGCTGGTTGAGGACGTGGGTATAGATCTGCGTCGTGCGGACGCTCTTGTGGCCGAGCAACTCTTGGACAGTGCGGAGGTCGTAGCCTGCCTCGATGAGGTGCGTCGCAAACGAGTGACGGAAGGTGTGGCTCGTGACGCGTTTGGAGAGCGCCGCCGCGTGCGTAGCGAGGGCGATCGCCTTTTGCACCGACGAGGGCGAGCGGTAGTGCCGGTGGGTTCGGCGTGCCTCGGGCGAACGAGCGCGCCGGGCTGAGGGAAAGACGTACTGCCACCGCCAGTCGAGTGGAGCGTTGGGGTATTTCCGGGCGAGCGCCGTGGGCAGTTCGACGGCCCCATAGCCTTCGGCGAGGTCGCGATTGTGGCGAGCGCGGACGCGCCGCAGGTGGCGTTGGAGAGGGAGGGCAACAGGGGGTGGAAGCAGGGTCACGCGGTCCTTCGCTCCCTTGCCGTCCCGAACAAGGAGCTGGTGCTGGCCGAAGTCGAGGTCTTTGACCCGGAGGCGGAGCGCTTCGTGGAGCCGAAGGCCGGACCCGTAGAGGAGCGATACGATGAGGTGGTCGACCCCGGAGAGGGCGCCGAGCACGGACCGCACCTCGGCGCGGGTCAGCACGACCGGGAGACGTTTGGGGCGCTTGGCCCGCTGAAACGGGCCGATGTCACCGAGTGGCTGGTTTAAGACTCGGCGGTAGAGAAACACGAGGGCGTTGAGCGCCTGGTTCTGCGTGCTGGCGGCAACCTGCCTGTTAGTGGCGAGGTGTTCGAGATACTGCCGTACGTGGGCGCCGGTGAGCGAACGCGGGTGGCAAGTGCCGTGGAAGAGGACGTACCGCTTAATCCATCCGACGTAGGCCTTCTCGGTGGCGCGGCTCAGGTGGCGGGTGCGGCAGACTAGGCGAACTTGCTGAAGGAGTTTCGGCTTTTGCGCAGACACGGTGGTGCGTATTATCGAGAATAGAACGATAACCTAGGGGCCGTCATGGAGCGTTTAAGCGCTAGAAACGGCGGTGTCCCCTAGACACCATTCCACCTTTGCGCATAACCCCTGTGCGCGCTATGCCGAATGCGCTCGGCATAGTGAGATGTTAGGCAGCGCTTGAGGCTTGCTTGCCCAAGTGCTTTAGAACTATGAACTTACATCAAGAATTCAACGAGGAAATCCTGGCATGGGTCGAGTCAGTCGGTGGTGGATACATCTGGGAACCCGAAGTATTCGCCGTTACGTTGCTAGGGGTCGACCTCTCGGAATACGGTCACTCCAAACTTCTGGGGCTCGAGGGTGTCCGGCAGATTGCGGTAGATGTTGGGTCGCTTCCGGTTTCCGCTTTGAATAGCCTGTCAAGGATTCCAGGGCTCAGCTCTCTAGTTTTGCGCGGGGGCTCGCTCAGCGTTGAAGACGTTGAATCGCTTGGTGCCGGTGGAGCAAAGATTGAGCTTATTGATAGGTGAAATCAGCCTAGGACTCTTAGAGTGTCGGGCAGCATTCAGGGCGCGGCCTAACAGTTGGATGCAGCTGACCGTCAAGCATAAAGTGCCAGTTGCTCGGCGTGCCCGCGCGGCAGCTGATCCAAGTTGTTACGGCGTAGGTGCTACCTCCCATCTGGTCGAAAGCCGCATCGTAGAGCACAGGGACAACGCCGAGCCCATGGCACTACCTGAGGAGATGTTCAACCGTGGAACGTTGTGAGTAGACCGCTGCCGTGTGCTCGGGGTGGCTTCGGACGCTTCGGTCTACAGCCGTGTCCTCCTCGCCGGTGGGGGACAGCCCGAGTGCTCTCGGCTCCCTATGTCGCCAACGCTTCGAAGGCGTCGGCCGCGAAGCCCGCGCCAGCCTCGGTGTAGAAGTTGTAGATGTGATCGACGCCGGCGGCCTGGAGGGCGTCGCGGTCTTCGCCGTACTTCACGATGGCGGCGATCCGGCCTCCGTAGCCCAGGCTGCTCAGCTTCTCCGCCGCAAAGAGGTTCTCCTCCAACTGCGGCATCGCCAGCATTACCAGGTGGACCGCGCTTTGGTCGAGCTGCAGGCGGTCCCAGAAGTCGGAGTCGAGGGCGCTGGCCTGAATGGCGGCGCGGCCGTGCTCCTGCTGCTGAGCCACGGTGCTGCCGTCCATGTCGAGGCCCAGCACGCGCTCCTGGCTGTGCCCCTGCAGGTAGTCGTAGGCCCCGCTCCCGACGCGTCCCATTCCGAACACCAGCACCGTGGCGTCGCCGATGACGACCTCTTCCTCTTCAGGCAGCCGCGTGGGGCGCTGGAAGCGGTTGAGCCATGCGTGGATCCGGTCGTAGAGGGCGTGGGCCGTCAGATTGATAGGCGCCGCCAGTACAAACGACAGCGCCAGCGCCAGCGCTATCGTGAGCAGCCACGCCTCGGCGACCCACCCCGCCGACACCGCCACCACAGCGATGATGAGCCCGAACTCGCTGTAGTTCGACAGGCTCAGCGTGGCGAGGAACGAACTCCGGCTCCGCAGGCGAAACCGCGTAAACAGATCGAAGAACAGCAGCGACTTCACGGGCACCAACACGACCAGCAGCACGGCGACCAAGACGGCCTCGGCCGTGGGGATGCCGTTGAGTCCGATGCTGATAAAGAAGCCGACGAGGAAGAAGTCCTTGAAGCCCAACAGCCTCTCCGCTAGCTCGCGGGCCTTGGCGTCGCCAGCCAACATCGCGCCTACGATCAGCGCCCCCAGATCGCCCTTGATGCCGACCAGTTCGAAGCCTTCGTAGCTCCCCACCGCGAGGGCTAGCCCAAACAGGATGAGCAGTTCCTCGTGGCCGGTCCGGTGCAGAATGCGGAGCAGCACCCAGCGCAGCGGCACCAGCGCCCCCAGCAACAGCAGCGCCCAGAGCGTCGGGGTCTTGCCGGCAGACACCGCCAGAAACACCACCGCTATGAGGTCCTGGATGATCAGGATGCCGATGGCGGCCTGCCCATAGATGGTGCCCATCTCGCCCTTGTCCTCCAGTACCTTGACCGCGAACACGGTGCTCGAATAGCTCAGCGCAAAGCCGAGCAGAAGCGCCGTACTGATGGTGAAGTCACCCAGCAGCGAGAGCCCCGGCAGCACCACCGAGAGCCCAAAGAGCGCCAGCCCGATCAAGACGGTCACCAGCCCCATATGGACAACGCCCACGCCCCACACGTGCGGGCGCAGCAACCCCCGGATGCGCAGCTTCAGCCCGATGGTGAACAGCAGCAGCGTCACCCCGAGGTCGGCAAACTGCTGGATGATGGGTCCGTTGGCAACGCCCACCGTGTACAGCAGAAAGCCCGTCACCAGGTAGCCGATCAGCGGGGGGAGGTGCATCAGGCGGGCCACGAAGCCCAACCCGAACGCCGCGCAGATCCATAGGAGTTCGATCATAGGCGGAGCAGCGAGCAGACGAGGCGGGGCATGGCACGGCGACGTTGTTGGGCGTCGCCCGCAAGAAACGCCAGCGCCCCCATGCCCAACAGTCTCGCCCTGGTTTTACTGCGGTGCCGCCGAGTACCACGACGTAGGTTCATCGAGAAGACGGGCTCTGCCCTGTTCGCTAAGCTGCTCACCCATGCCCATGCGGTTGATCTCCCTCCTGCTCGCTCTGCTCACCTTCTCCGGTGCCTTTGCCCAAGACGCAGAGCCCCAGACGGCAGAGCCCCAGACGGCAGAGCCCCAGACGGCAGAGCCCCAGACGGCAGAGCCCCAGACGGCAGCGCGTCCAACGGTCGGGCTCGTGCTCTCGGGCGGCTCGGCGAAGGGCATCGCCCACATCGGCGCGATCCGTGTGCTCGAAGACGCGGGCATCCCCGTGGACGTGGTGGCGGGCACCAGCATGGGCGCTGTCGTGGGCAGCCTCTATGCGATTGGCTACACACCGGATGTGATGGAGGCCATCGTGACCTCGCGCGACTGGACGGGGCTCTTCACCGACGCCGTCGACCGCCGTGATACGGGGCTCGGCCGCCGCCTTAGCGAGGGGCGTACGGTGCTCGCGCTGCCCATCGAGGACGGCGCCGTGGCGCTGCCGACGGGGCTGGTCGCGGGCCAGCGCATCCTGGCGCTGCTGCAGCGGCTCACGTGGCCCGTCGCCACCGAGCGCGACTTCCGGGCGTTCCCGCGCCCCTTCGCCACGGTGGTCGTGGATGCTGAAACGGGCGATGGTGTTCGGCTGGATGCGGGCTCGCTGCCGCTAGCCGTGCGCGGCTCGATGTCGCTGCCCACGCTCTTCGAGCCTGTCGAGATCGGCCGGCAGCGCTACATCGACGGCGGCTTCGCGCGCAACCTCCCCGCCGAGGACGCCGAGGCGCTCGGGGCCGACGTGCTCGTTTGCGTGGACGTCTCCGCCGCCGACACGACCGCTGCCGCGGAGACGACGTTCCTCGACATCCTCGTGGACGCCGCGTTCTACGCCGCCGACCGCGAGCTCGTCGCCCAGCGCGCGCGCTGCGACCTCACCATCGATCCGGACGTGAACGGGCTCTCGTCGTTCGACTTCGACGCTGGGGCGGAGTGGATCGCGCGTGGCGCCGCCGCCGCCGAGGCGCAGCGTCCGGTGCTGGAGGCCCTCGCGGCGCGGCTCGGCAACCCAGAGCCTCGACGGCCGCCGCCGCCCGAGGTGGCGCCGCGCCGCATCGAGGAGGTCGTCGTGCAAGGCGTCACCGGCGTGGAGGCGCGGGTGCTGCGCCGGGGCCTGGAGGAGACGCTCGGCCGCAGCCTCGTCGGCCCCGACGACCTCGACCAAGCCATCGCGCAGCTCTACGCCACCGGGTTCTTCCAACTCATCACCTACCAGCTCGACGAGTACCAGCTCGACGAGGCCGCGAACGGCGGCGTGGTGCTCACCATCGACGCGCGGCCGAAGAACCGCGACCGGCTGGGCTTTGGCTTCCGCTTCGACACCGAGTACGGGGCCGCGCTGCTCTTCGAGCTGACGCTGCGCAACCGGCTCTTCTTTGGCAGCGTGACCCAGATGGAAGTACGCCTCGGCGAGCAGACGCAGCTCCAGGCGCGCTACCTCGCTGGCTTCGGCAGCCGCGTACCGTGGACGGTGACTGGACTGGGCAGCTACCTCCGGCTCCCCCTCAACTTCTTCGCGGGCAGCGACCGGGCCATTGCGGCGGGCACAGGACAGTTGCTCAGCGCGGGCGTGTACACGGGCCCCACGCTGTTCGGGGACGTGCTGACGGGCGTGGGTCCGACGCTGACCTACGTGCGCAGTTCGCCGAGCATCGGCGTGGATTCGCTGGAGGCGACGGCGGAGGCCTACCTGTCGCTCTCGGGCTTCGCGCTCACCGACACGCGCGACCGCCCCGACTATGCCCGGCGCGGCGCGCTCGCGTTCGCCACCGCGGACTGGGCGCCGGGCGTCGGGGCCACCTTCCGGCGCGTCGCGGTGAGCGGCGAGGCTGCGGTGGCGCTCTCGCCACAGGTGTCGCTGGTGGGGCGCGGGGCGGTCGTGCAAGCCTGGGGCACGCCGACGGACGACCAGCGCGTCTACCTCGGCGGCATCGAGGTAACGAGTCTGCTGCCTGGGCGCTTCTACCCGCTCTACGGGGCACAGGACCAGGAATTAGCGGGCGAGGACGCTGTGATCGGCGCCGTGGGCGTGCAGGTGGAGGTCCCGCGCGGCGTGCTCCTGCGGGGGCTCTTCGACGCAGGCTGGACCGGCGACCGGATCGTCATCGGGGGGAACGACTACCGCCTCGGCTACGCGGTGTCGGCCGGGGTGCTCACGCTCGCCGGGCCCGCCGAACTCGTGCTCGCTGGCGAGGCGTTCGAAGGCCGCCCTCGCCTCTTCTTCCGCTTCGGGCGCGTGTTCTGACGTTGGGGACTCGGTATGCACGCGAGAGGCAATCTGTTGCCCCCACGTGCACACCGTCTTGCGTCTGTGCTTCGCCTATTCACCGGGCGTGAGCACGCGGATGTCGTAGGCGCCGACCTCCTCGGTGCCATAGGTCGTCACGTCGATCTGCCACTGGCCGCCGTCGCCGCTGAGCGGGCCGACGCGGGAGAGCCGGTAGCCGCCGCCATCGCCGTAGTCGTCGTTGCGCCACATCTCGCCGCTCGGGCCGACGACGCGGAGGTAGCCGTCGAAGCCGAGCGCGCGGAGCTCGACGTAGAACTGCCCCGAGGCGGGCGCGGTGACGGTCATCGAGTCGAAGTACTCGCCCTTGATCGACTGCTTGTCGGCGGGGTCGAGGCGGCCGCTGATCTCCTCGGCGACCACGAAGGCCGTCGTCGTGACATCGACCGTGTAGTCGCCCGTGGACTCGGCGGCGTACGACGTAGCCCAGATGGTATAGGTGCCCGTCATCGGCGCGGCGAACTCGATCTGGGAGACCGACGTGCCCTCGAAGTCGTCGTTGTAGTACTCCTCGTCGGTCGGGCCGTAGACGATCAGGTAGGTGTCGAAGGCCGAGGATTCCATGCGAACGCGGACCTCGTCGTCGGCCTCGGCCTCGAAGGTGTACGTCTCGTAGTAGGCGTCGTTTTCGCGGGTGTCGTCGGTGTCGTCGAGGGAGCCGGAGAAGTCCTGCGCGGCGGCCGGGAGGGCCAGCGCGAGCGCGAGGAGGAAGAGCAGGAAGCGATGCATCACAGGCGGGTCGTTGGTTGGTTGGGGAGCTCGAAAGCTACGCGCGGCGTCGGGGGGAACGCGTGGAGCCGCCCTTATCGCGCATGTCGCTGGGAGAACGGCTCACCGACGCCGCTCAGAGCCCGGCGGCTTCCACCGGCGTCGGGGCATCGACCACGGTGAACGCGACAGGGCGGCTGCGCAGGCGCTGCCCGTCGGCCGTGACGGCGCGCAGTTCGAGCGTGTGGCGCCCCGGCACGAGCGGCCATTCTGCTCCAGTGCGTCCTGAACCATGCTGGGGGCCGGGTACGGCCTCACCGTTGAGCCACCACGTCACGTCGAGCAGGCCTTCCGCGACGGCGGCGCGGAGCGCGAGGCGCTGGTAGTCCCGCCGCAGCACCGGGTCGAGGGCGAACACGGCGCCGTCCTCGGGAAACTGCACGCGGAGGCGGTCCGAGAAGCGTAGCGTGTCGGGTGCGGCGGCTACGTCGGCGCGGCTCACGGACGGCGGTAGCGGCAGGTCGTGCGCCGCCATCCAGGCGTGGTACTCCGGCGGGTGGACAACGAACAGGCGCGCCTCAACGGCGTCGGCTGGCGTCTCGGCATCTGCCAAGAGTCCGGTCCGCGCATCGATTTGGAGTTGGCGATGGACGGTACAGGTGTCGGTGGGCACCGTACCCTCCAGGAACACCTCACGGCGGGCAGCCGGGCAGAACGGCCCGGGGAGGAGGCCGCTCGTCGGGCAGATCATGGCCTCGGCGAGGCCATCGGGCCGCACGAAGTCGCCGCCCCCCCTTCCGTGAGCGCCGAGCGCTTCGAACGCGGCGCTCAGAAGCGGGGCCGCGCCCGAGACGCCGCTCACCCAGCGCATCGGCGTGCCGTCGAAGTTGCCCGCCCACACCGCGACGGTGTGTGTGGGCGAGTAGCCGACCGCCCAGTTGTCGCGGTAGTCCTTCGACGTGCCCGTCTTGACCGCGACCGGGAACGCCACCTCCAGCGCCGAGCCGCGCCCGAAGCCGGGTGCCCGCGCCGCTGGATCGCGGAGGATGTCGGTGACGAGGTAGGCCACGTCGGCCGAGATAGGCCCGGGCTCGAACGACGGAGCCGAGGCATGCAGCGTGTCGCCGTCCGCGGTGACCGCGTAGGCAACCGGCCGCACTGTGGGGCGCGGGCCGCCGTTCGCCAGCCCGGCGTAGGCCTGCGCGAGTTCGAGCAGCGACACCTCGCCGTTGCCGAGCGTGAGCCCGACGCCGTAGTGGCTCGCGTCGCGCGTGAGCGAGGTCAGCCCCGCGCGGCGGTAGGTCGTGAGTACGCTCGCGGGCCCGAGTTCGTGCGCGAGCCGGACGGCGGGCACGTTGTAGGACGACGCCAGCGCCTCGCGCAGCGGGACCGGGCCGTGGTACTGCCGGTCGTAGTTCTCCGGCACGAACGCCCCGCCTGCCTCCGCGATCTCCAGTTCGATGTCGGCGAGGATCGAGGCCGGGGTGTAGCGCCGCGTGGCGAGCGCCTGCGCATACGTGAACGGCTTGACGGCGCTGCCCGGCTGGCGGCGCATCCGCACGCCGTCGTTCTGCCCGAGCGCGGCGTCGTTCCAGAAGTCGGCGCTCCCGAGGTAGGCGAGCACGCGCCCCGTCCGGTTCTCTAGCACGACGAGCGCCGCGTTACCCACCTGGAAGTCGGCGAGCCGGTCCACGTGCGCCCGTGCGACGGCTTCGAGGTGCACCTGGAGGTCGGCGTCTAGGGTGGTGCGGATTTCAGCCATGCTCGGCTCCCCCCGTTCGACGCGCCTGGACGGCGGTCGAACTGTCCCCTTCACGCGTGAGGGGGACAGCCCCGCGACTCCTCGCAGAGGAGCGGGGCGGGGGGCGGCGACAGCGCGTACAAAGTGCGGCGCCAGGAACGCGGCACGTTGGGGGGCGAGGTCGAGCGCAACGGCCTCGGCGCGGGTGCGTTCTTCTGGGGTGATCGCGCCGGTGGCTTCCATCGCGGCGAGGACGCGCTGCTGGCGGGCGCGGGCCGCGTCGGGGTAGCGGAACGGGTCATAGCCGCTCGGGCGTTGCGGCAGGCCGACGAGCAGCGCTGCCTCGGGCAGCGTGAGGGACGGGGCAGGCTTGCCGAGGTAGGTCTGCGATGCCGCCTCGATCCCGAAGGCGTTACGGCCGAAAGGCGCGCGCTCCAACCACAGCGCCAAGACCTCGTCCTTGCTGAGGTGTGCATCAAGGCGCAGCGCGAGGTGCGCCTCGGCGAGCTTGCCGAAAAAGCCCGTCGACGTTGGCCCGCCATCGGCGCGGAGGAAGCTCGCGACCTGCATCGGGATCGTCGAGGCTCCGCTCACCACGTGGCCCGCGCGGAGGTTGTCCCGGACGGCCCGCGCGACGGCCCGGAGGTCGATGCCCAGGTGGTCGTAGAAGCGCCGGTCCTCCGTCGCCACGAGCGCCGCGATGACAAAAGGTGGCAGCGCACCTGGCTGAGTCGGATCGAGCGTCACGGGCTGCCCGCGTCCGTCAGGCCGGATCTCCTGCAGCAGCGTCCCCGCGCGGTCGGTCACGCGCACGCTCACCACCTCGCCCCGCGCCAGCAGCCCCCTTGAAGGCGGCACGGCCAGCGACGCTGCGAAGAGCAGCGCAGCGACGGCAAGAACGAGAATGAGACGACGACGGCGCACCAGCGGGTGTGGGTGTGTGGGTGTGTGGGAAAGTAGGGCACGTATTCCCTCGATCTCGCCCCCTTGTCATCCAGAGCGAGCACCGCGAGCCGAGGGATCTGCGGGCCAGCTTCCAGGCTGTGCTTGCAACGCCGAGGTAGACAGAGATCCCCCGCCCCCCGACTGCGCGGGGACATGCTTCGCGAGGGCAAGCTCTTCGACTTCGGTCCTACGGACCTCCGCTCAGGATGACAAACCAGACTAATCCCACCGGTTGAAAATGACGTCTCCGAGCCTGTCGGGCTTCCAGTACCGGAATTCCTGCAACTCGGCTTTGCCCAGGTGTACCAGATGCTCCGCCGAGGGACGAGTGTTTAGCAGTTCGGCGGACAGGATGGTATACGGGTGGTAGCGCGTTAACGCGGCTGCAAGTTCAGGGCAGTCCAGGAATTCTGGGGGGCCGCCTAGCGGGTAGCGATCAGAGTAGGGGGCGAATCCGACGAAGGAGGCTTGGACGTTGCAAAGCACAGACAGACGACGGTCTCTGTCGAGTTCAACGAGACCTACGTGGAAGTTGTGGACGCCACCTTCGTACGCGTTGACGCTTCGTAACACGCGTCCGCCGAGTTCGCGTAGGGCGATGTGACAGGCTTGGCGGAACACCTTCACACCTTCGGGTCTGCCCAAGCTGCATCACTCGGGTCTACCGGGGGTGGGTCACGGTAGAACCAAAACCCCGTCACGCCTTTGGGAAGCTGGAAGTCAGTCATCGTGCTTCAATCCTATGGTCCCCGAAGCTACCTTCTCGACGCTCGTAGCTTCACCCACCCACGCGTCGTCCCATGTCTCAAGCCTCCGCGCAGCGCTTCACCACCCGCTGGGGGCTGCTGCTGAGCGTCCTCGGCATCGCCGTCGGGACGGGCAACATCTGGCGGTTTCCGCGCATCGCGGCGGCCAACGGCGGCGAGACGGGCGCGGGCGCGTTCCTCGTGGCGTGGGTGTCGTTCCTACTGCTGTGGAGCATCCCGCTCATCATCGCGGAGTACGCCCTCGGCCAGACGGGGCGCAAGGGCGTGATCGGAAGCTTCGCGAAGGTCGCTGGACCGAAGTTCGCCTGGATGGGCGCGTTCGTGAGCTTCGTCGCGACGGCGATCATGTTCTACTACGCCGTCGTGGCGGGGTGGTGCGTCTACTACACCGGTGCAATGCTGACGTCCGACCTGCCGCTCTCGCTCGAATCGGCGCAGGCGTCGTGGGACGGCTTCCAGACGTCGGGCCTGCCGGTGCTCTTCCACGGCGTCGCGGTGCTCATCGGCGCGGCGGCGTGCTGGTGGGGCGTCTCGTCGATCGAGCGGGCCAACAAGGTGCTCGTCCCGACGCTGCTCGTGATCGTGGTGATCGCCGTCGTCCGCGCGCTCACGCTCGACGGCGCAGGGGCGGGGCTCGCCTACCTCTTCACGTTCGACCCGAGTGACCTCGCCAACCCGACCCTGTGGCTCGAAGCGCTCACGCAGAACGCCTGGGACACGGGCGCGGGCTGGGGGCTGATCCTGACCTACGCCGCCTATATGAAGAAGGAGCACGGCGTCGTCCGCAACGCCGTCCTCACGGGCGTTGGCAACAACACCGTCTCGCTCCTCGCCGCGACGATGATCTTCGGGACCGTCTTCGCCGTCCTCGGCGGGCAGGGCATGAACAACGGCGAGATCCTCGACGTGATGCGCACGAGCGGCCCGGCGGGCACGGGCCTGACCTTCATCTGGATGCCGCAGCTCTTCGCCGCGATGCCAGCGGGCAAACTGTTCGCCGTCGGCTTCTTCCTAGCGCTCGCCTTCGCGGCGACGAGTTCGCTGATCTCGATGATCGAGCTCGCCGTGCGCAACTGCGTGGACCTCGGGCTGCCGCGCCCGAAGGCCGTCCTCGGCGTGGCGGGCGTGGGCTTCGTGCTGGGCGTGCCGAGCGCGCTCAACCTGACGTTCTTCGCCAACCAGGACTTCGTGTGGGGCGTCGCGCTGATGCTCTCGGGCGCGTTCGTGGCGTTCGCCGCGGTGCGCTACGGCCCCGACCGCCTGCGCTCCGAACTGGCGGTCCCGTCCGACTGGCGCATCCCCGGCGTGTGGAGCTTGATGATGCGTTATGTCGTGCCCCTGCAGGCCGTCGTGCTGCTCGGCTGGTGGCTCTGGCAAGCCGCAACGGCCTACTCGGACAACTGGCTCAACCCGCTCGAACCCTACAGCGCGATGACGTGCCTGCTCCAGTGGGGCGTCGTGCTCGCGGTGTTCATCGCCGCCAACCGCTGGCTCGCGCGGCGGAGCCTGGGGGTAGGCACCGGGGGTTGACCCTCGTGCTGGTGGCGGCTCCCCCCGTTTTTGGCGACGGTCGCTGCGCTCCCAATCACCAAAAACTGTCCCCCTCACGCGTGAGGGGGACAGCTTGACCGCCGTCCAGGCGTGTCAAGCGCGGGGAGTCGTCTCGGCACCGCAGCCTGAGAGTCTGGCGGACGCGAGGCGGCCTCGTGCCGTTATCATGGCAGGCTGCTCACACCTCCCCTCCTGCCATGTCCGACGCGTCCACGCCCTCCATCGACCTCGACGACTTCTTGAGCGCGGCCAAAGCGTCGGGCGGGGCCGAGCGCGCCAACGCGCAGACGTTCCTCGGCGACCTCGCCGTGGTGCTCGGCGTGGAGCGGCCCCACCTCGCCACGGGCGACGTGCGCGCGGACGCCTACGTCTTCGAGCGGCCGGTGACGTTCCGCGACGGGAAGCAGTCGAAGGGCTTCATCGACCTCTACAAGCGCGGCAGCTTCGTCCTGGAGACGAAGCAGGGCGCGGACCAGAAGCGCTCGGCGTCGGGGCGCAAGCTGCGCCAGGGGCACGGCAAGCGCGGGACGCGGGCGTGGGAGCAGACGATGTACGCCGCGCGCAACCAGGCCGAGGGCTACGCCCGCAACCTCGAAGCCGCCGAGCCGCCGCCGCCCTTCGTCGTCGTGTGCGACGTGGGCTTCTGCATCGACCTCTACGCCGACTTCTCGGGCACGGGCCGCCTCTACCGCCCCTTCCCCGACGCGGCCTCGAATCGCATCCCACTCGACCGGCTCCGCGACGAGGCCACGCGCACGCTCCTCGCGACTGTATTCGAGGACCCGCTGGCGCTCGACCCGGCGCGACGGCAGGCGCGGGTGACGGTGGCGCTCGCCGACCAACTCGCGGCGTTGGCGACCTCGCTCCGCGACACAACCGACGCCGACGGCAACGCAATGGACGCCGAGGCGGTGGCAGGCTTCCTGAGCCGCTGCCTCTTCGCCATGTTCGCCGAAGACGCGGGGCTGATCCCCGCGGGCACGTTCACGCGCCTCCTCGACGCCTACGCGGGCGACCTCGACCACCTCCCGCACGCCCTCGCCGACTTCTTTTCGAAGATGGACGCGGGCGGCTACGTCGGCGAGGTGCGCGAGCGGGTCCGGCAGTTCAACGGCAGCCTCTTCAAGGACACCCGCGCGCCACGCCTCGACGCGGCGCAGCGGGCCGCCCTCCTCGACGCCGCGCGCTCGGACTGGTCGGACGTGGAGCCGTCGATCTTCGGGACGCTCTTGGAGCGGGCGCTCGACCCGGCGGAGCGGCACAAGCTGGGCGCGCACTTCACGCCGCGCGCCTATGTCGAACGCCTCGTAGGCCCGACGATTCTGGAGCCGCTGCGGGCGGAGTGGGACGGCGCGCGGGCGGCAGCCACGCGGCTCATCGAGCAGGCGGAGGCGGCGACGAACGCGAGCACCCGCACCAAACGCCGCAACGAGGCGCGGGCCGTGCTGGCGGGCTTCCTGAGCCGCCTCGCGACGGTGCGCGTCCTCGACCCGGCGTGCGGCAGCGGCAACTTCCTCTACGTGACGTTCGCCGGGCTGAAGGCGCTCGAAGACGAGGCCCGCCGCGCCGCCGAGCAACTCGTGGGCGAGGCCGCAGGCGAGGGCTTTGGCGTGACGCCCCGCCAGATGCGCGGCCTGGAGGTGAACGCCCGCGCCGCCGCCATCGCCGACCTCGTGCTCTGGATCGGCTACCTCCAGTGGCACCGCGCCCGCTACGGCGCCAGCCAGCCGCTCCCGGAGCCCGTCCTGGAAGGCTACGGCCAGGTCGAGCACCGCGACGCGGTGTTGACCGAGGACGGCACCCCCGCGCCCAAACAAGCTGCATGGCCCGACGCCGACTTCATCGTCGGCAACCCGCCGTTTCTCGGGGCCAGCCGCATGCGCGAGGCGCTGGGCGACGCCTACACCGAACGCCTCCGCGCGGCCTACCCCGCCGTGCCCGACTCGGCGGACTTCGTGATGTTCTGGTGGCACCGCGCCGCCGAGGCCGTCCGGCGCGGCGAGGCGCAGCGCTTCGGCCTGGTGACGACGAACTCGCTTCCGCAGACCTTCAACCGCCGCGTCGTGGAGCGGCACCTCGCGGGCGCGGACGTGGGGGCGAATCCCGGCGCGGACGGGCTGTTCGACGGCGCGTGCGAGGCCCCTGCGCTGGCGCTAGCGTTCGCGGTGCCGGACCACCCGTGGGTGGACTCCGCTGACGCCGCCGACGTGCGCGTGGCGATGACGACGGGCGCGCGGGCCGACGCCTTCGACGCCGAGGCCGGACGGCTGGCCGTAGTGACGGACGAGCGCGACGAGGACGGCGACGGTATCGCAGACATTGACATTTTCGAGTACCTCGGTGCGCTCAATGCCGATTTGACTGTTGGAGCAGACGTATCGAAAGCAGAGCCTTTGAACTCGAAAAGCGGACTGTGTAGTCGCGGCTTAGAGCTAGGCGGATCGGGATTTATCGTCACTCGCGAGGAGGCCAAGCAACTCGGATATGGAACCGTACCCGAAGTCGAGACCGTCATCCGACCCTATCGCAATGGGCGCGATCTGACTCAGACTGCGCGTGGCGTGTTCGTCATTGATCTATTTGGTTTGACCGATAGCGAGGCCCGCGAACGCTTCCCGACGGTCTATGAGCACGTATTGCGCGAAGTCAAGCCTGTGCGTGAAACCAATCGCAGCAAGACTCTGCGTGAAAACTGGTGGTTGCATCGTCGGCTTAGAGAAGACCTACGAGTTACGATGAGTGATCTCGACAGGTTTATCGTCACCCCGGAGACTGCAAAGCATCGCTTTTTCGTATTTCTGGAAGGCGACGTCGCACCCGACAACGCATTGCTAGCGATTGCTCTGGACGACGGCTTTCACCTCGGTATCCTGTCGAGCGCCGTCCATGTCGAGTGGGCGCTCGCAGCAGGCGGCAAGCTCGGGATTGGAAACGATCCACGGTATTTCAAGAGAAAGTGCTTTGAGCCGTTTCCCTTCCCCACGGCGACGGACGAGCAAAAGAAAAGAATCAGGCACCTCGGCGAGGCCATCGACGCGCACCGCAAGCGTCAACAGGAAACGCACCCGGACCTCGGCCTGACGGACCTCTACAACGCCGTCGAGGCGCTGCGCGCGGGCCGCAACCTCACCCCCAAGGAGCAAACCGCCGCCGACCACGGCCTCGCCCACACGCTCCTCGACCTCCACCGCCAGCTCGACCGCGCCGTGCTCGCCGCCTACGGCTGGAGCGACCTCGCTGGAGGACAGGGTGCCGAGGCCCCGTCGTTCCGCGCCGCCGTGCTGGACCGCCTCGTGGCGCTCAACGCCGCCCGCCGCGCCGAGGAGGCCGCCGGGACCGTGCGCTACCTCCGCCCCGCGTTCCAGGCCCCCGACGCCGCGCAGACCGGCCTCGCCCTCGAAACCCCGCCCGCGCCCGCCGAGGACGCCGCGCCCGCCGTCCGCCCGTGGCCCGACGCGCTCGCCGCGCAGATGGTGGCCGTGCGCCAGGCTGTCGCCGCCGGGGCCAGCACGCCCGCCGCCGTCGCCGCGCGGTTCGCGAGCCTCACACCCCGCCCCGCCGCCGAGGTGCTGGACGCGCTGGCCGAGTTGGGCCTCGTGCAGCACGCCGACGGGGCGTACGCGGTCTGAGGTGCTGGGGCGGCTCCCCCCGCTTGACGCGCGCGCTGTTGAGAGTCAGGGGCGGCGGTCAAGCTGTCCCCCTCACGTGTGAGGGGGACAGTCTGAGGAGCGGAGCGAACGAACGTGAGCGGAGGCGACGCAAGACGGGGGGAGCCGTGCAGGACGGCGGGAGCCGGACTGCCGCGAACGCTACGTGTCAGCCTCGAACGCTGCTCGGATATGCTCCCGTCCCCGGAGGCACGCCCGCCCGGGCCAGCCCTGGCACCTGAGCCGCTCCCGCAATTTGCTGGGTCGGCTCCCCCCGTTTTGGCTGACAGTCGCTTCGCTCCTGCGTCATCCCAAACTGTCCCCCTCACCCGTGAGGGGGACAGTCCGAGGAGCGCAGCGAACGAACGTGAGCGGAGGCGACGCAGGACGGGGGGAGCCGGACCGCCGCGATCCTAGACGGCGCGCGCAGAGCCCAACCCGATGCCTTACACCGATGGGGCATACGCGGCGTGAGGTCGGGAGTCGGCCAGGCTTCGTGCTGGGGCGGCTCCCCCCGTTTCGCTCCCCCTGAAGGGTCGCGAAACTGTCCCCCTCAAACGTGAGGGGGACCGTCCGAGGAGCGCAGCGAACGAACGTGAGCGGAGACGACGCAGGACGGGGGGAGCCGCACCGCTGAGAATGCTACGTCTCCTCCCGAAACGCCGCGTGGATCGCGTCCAGCACCGCGTCTGGGTTCTCGAACACCGTGCGGTTCTCGAAGCGAAGCACGCGCACGCCAGCCATTGCCAGAGCGTGGTCGCGGAGCGCGTCGCGTGCTTGGCCTTCCGACGTGAAGTGCGGGGCCCCGTCGAGTTCGATGGCGAGGCGTTCGGCGGGGCAGTAGAAGTCCACGACGTACGCGCCGAGGCCGTGCTGCCGTCGGAAGCGCCGCCTGGCGAGTTGGCGGTTCTTGAGCGCGCCCCACAGCGTTGCCTCGGCGGTGGTGCCGTGGGTGCGGAGGTGGCGGCGGACTGGAGTTTGGGCGGAGCGGCGACGCATGGGGGGCGTCAGACACCGGCGCGGCGCGGACGTAACCTCGGGGCGGGCTGGCTCCCCCTGTTTTGGTTGACGGTCGCTGCGCTCCCAACTCAACCAAAACTGTCCCCCTCACCCGTGAGGGGGACAGCTTGACCGCCGTCCAGGCGTGTCAAGCAGGGGGAGCCGCACCGGCACGATAGCAGCGCTCACGGCACGTACTTGTACCCCACGCCGTGCACGGTCAGCAGATGCCGAGGGCGCGCGGGGTCGGGTTCGAGCTTCTGGCGGAGCTTCAGGATGAAGTTGTCCACGGTGCGCGTCGTCGGGAGGTCGTCGCCGTCGTAGCCCCAGACGTCAGTGAGGAGTTGGTCGCGCGAGATCGGCTCGGAGGGGCGCGTGTGGAAGTAGCGCAGCACCTCGAACTCCAGGTGCGTGAGCGTGGCGGGCTCGTCGTCGAGCGTGGCCTCGTAGGTGTGGAAGTCGACGTGCAGCCGCCCGACCGTAGCCTGGTCGCTGGCCTCGGCGGGCGCGCCGCGGCGGAGGACGGCCTTCACGCGGGCGAGCAGTTCGCGGAGGCTGAACGGCTTCACCACGTAGTCGTCGGCACCGTACTCCAGCCCGCGCACCTTGTCGAGCTCTTGGCCCTTGGCGGTGAGCATGATGATGGGCGTCGTGACCCCTTCGGCGCGGGCGGTGCGGCACACGTCGAAGCCCGAGCGGACGGGCATCATCACGTCGAGGAGGCAGAGATCGTAGCGCTTCTCGCGAAGGGCCGCGAGGCCGCCCTCGCCGTCGTTGGCGGTGTCCACGTCGTAGCCCTCGAACTCGAGGTTGTCGCGCAGCCCGTCGCGCATGGCCGGCTCGTCTTCGACGATGAGGATGTGGGGCATGAGGGTCAGAAGTCGATTCCTCAGGTCTAGCTCAGCTCCTCGTCTGTGTCATGCTGGACTCGGTTCAGCATCTCAACGAGCGTGGCTAGATCCTGAATCAAGTTCAGGATGACAGGAAAGCAGGAAGGGAGATGGATCAGGCAGGTTGAGCACTCGCCACCGGCAGCAGTAACCGGAAGCGGGCGCCGTCGCCAGGGGCGCTGTGGAGGTCGATGCGGCCGCCGTGCGCCTCGGCGATGCGAGCCACGAGCGCGAGGCCGAGGCCCGTGCCCTTCGTCTCGTGGACGAGGTCGTCGCGGGCGTCGTCGCCCACGCGGAAGAACGGCTCGAAGACCTGGCGCTGGTGCGTAGCGGCGATGCCGGGGCCCTCGTCCTCGACCTCCACGTAGGCCTGCGCCTTCCGGGTACCGTTGCGGTGAATGCCCGTGCGGACGGCGACGCGACGCGCGTCGGGGTGCGGCCGAGAGTATTTCAACGCGTTATCCACAAGGTTGACAAGCGCTTCGGTCAGCGCCTCCGCGTCGGCCTCCACGGTGGGCAGGTTGTTGACAAAGGTCGTTTCGATGGTGAAGCCGTCGCGCTCGGCGGGCAGCGCGAACCGCGCCACCACGTCGCGGGCGAGGCCGTTGAGGTCCGTCGGCGCGAGGTCGAAGCGCTCGCGGCCCGCCTCGATGCGGGAAAAGTTGAGCAGCGTGTCGATGAGCCGGCTCAGGCGCTCGCTCTCGCGGGCGATCACGCCGAGGTACTCCGGCCGCCGCCTGTCCGGCACGCGGCCCGCTTCGAGCGTCTCGGCATACATCCGGATGAGCGCCAGCGGCGTGCGCAGCTCGTGCGACACGTTCGAAACCAAGCGGGCACGCACACGGGCGAGTTCGATCTCCTGCTCGACGCTCCGGTAGGCAAACACGGCCGCGCCGAGCAGCAGCACGCCGAGCAGCCCGATCACGATGAGGTTGCGCCGGAACCGCCGCTGCAGCGAATCGCCGATGCTCTCGCCGGGCACGCCGATGCCGAGCGTGTGCGCCGGGAGGATCCACAGCGCCTTCCGGGCGAGGTCAGGGACGGCACTCGCGTCGGCCTCGATGGCGGGGGGCGCGTCGGGGCGCGGGTCGGGCGCCGCCTCGGTGCGGTAGACGACGGCGCCGCTGGTGTCGGCCACGCTGAGCGCGAACGCGCCGCGGCTCACCGTGGCCATCTTACGGCCGAGTACTTCCTGGATGAACGTCGGCACGTCGAGGACGAACCCGGCGATGTGGGGGGGCGCCCCCCAGGCCGCCGCCTCGTCCGTGGCCGCGCCGTCGAGCGGCGTGTCGGTGACGAAGGTGAGCGCGATGCGGTCCATCCGCGCCGTGCCCGCGTCCGTCCAGAGCGTCTGCGGCGCGAGTTGCCGATAGCCGACGCGGTAGCGCCCGAGGAGCTGGCGCACGAAGGCGGCGTCCAGCGGCGGCGGCGGGGCCACGGCCGTGTCGCTCTCGACCACCGAGAGGGTGCGCCGCAGCGTCGTGTCCGCGACAAACGCACCAACGATGGCGTTCTCCCGGGCGAGCGCGCTGTCGAGCGCGGCCTGGATCGGCTGGCCGTCGCGGCGCGCCTGCTGGAACCCGTCCGCGAGGTCGCGCGCCCAGCCGTCGGTGTTGTCGAAGGCGTACTGGTTCACCGAGAACAGCAGCGCGTCGAGCTGCTGCGTGTAGATCGACTCCAGGAGCTCCTCGTTGGCGCTGAGCGCGTTGGCCTCATAGGCCACGTAGCCGAGCGTCGGCACGAGCACCAGCGCCAGCAGGATCAGCCCGATGCGGTGATGCGCACGCACGCTTCCGAGGGACGAACAACAAGGGGAGAAGGACGAACGGGCCGCGCGTCGGCGTACCGTGAATGCAACGCGGCAGTATACGCGGCGCTAGCTTTCGGGGTGTCACCGCGCGTCACGAGCGGCGTCAACGTTTGTCAACGATGCGTGCGGCGGTGTTGCCGTGCTCTCACTGCCTCCTTTGCGTCTCCGCTCGCCCCTCGCCTTTTTCCATCGCCACTCTCTATGTCTCCGCTGCTGCGCCGCCTGTTTCTCTTCAGCCTGTTCCTTGCGTTCGGGTCACTGGCGCTGATAATCGTCGACCTAGCGCTCGGCGTGCAGGTGCCGGTGGTGCGGCGGTATCTGCCCTATGGCCTCGCCGTCGGCATGCTCGTCATGCTCACCGTCTACGTCGGCCACTTCGGCAAGCCCGACGACCCCCGCAAGCGCGGCGAGGCGACCGATGACGATACAACCCGGGACGAGGACGGGGCGACGCCCGACGACGCGACCCGAGACGCATGATGAGGGCGAAACCACAGCGGACTTCTCACTTCCCACTTCGCCCTTCTGACCTTTCCCATGCGCCTCGCTGACCGCGTCCGCTACCTGATGGAGCGCCTGCTCGTGCGCGGCGTGCCCTACCGGCTGCTGCTGGTGGCTGGCATCCTCGTTGGGATCGCCGTGGGGGGCGGCGTGCTCGCGTTCGCCATCGGCGCGTTCGACTCGCTCGGCGAGGCCGTCTGGTGGGCGTTCCTCCACCTCTCCGACCCCGGCTACCTCGGCGACGACGAGGGCGCGGCCCTCCGCACCATCGCGACCGTGGTGACGCTGCTGGGCTACGTGTTCTTCGTGGGCGCACTCGTGGCCGTGATGACGCAGTGGCTCAACGAGACGATCCGCGACCTGGAACGCGGCCTCACGCCCATCGCCGACGAGGACCACCTGCTGGTGCTCGGCTGGACGAGCCGCACGCCGGTGATCGTGGAGGAGCTGCTGCGCGCCGAGGAGCGGGTGAAGCGGTTCCTCGCCCGCCGCGGCGCACGGCGCTTCCGCATCGTGGTGCTGGCCGAGCAGGTCGACATGGGGCTGCTCGACACGCTGCGAACGCGCGCAGGCGAGCACTGGGACGAGCACCGGGTCATCCTACGCGCGGGCTCGCCGCTGGTCTACGACCACCTTGAACGCGCCGCCTTCCGCCGGGCCTCGGCGGTGATCCTGCCGGGGGCTGCCTACCCCACGGCCTCGGACGACGACACCGACGAGCGCATCGTGAAAACGCTCGCGCTCATCGGGCACTACCTCCACGCCGCGCCTGGCCGGTCCGAGCCCCCGGCGCTCATCGCCGAGGTGTTCGACAAGCGCAGCCTCGGCCTCGCCGCCCGCGTCTACACCGGCGACCGCCGGATGGTCGTCAGCGACGCCGTGAGCGGGCAACTCGTGGCCCAGGCCCTCCTGCAGCCCGGCCTCGCGCAGGTGTTCAGCTGCTCACGTTCGGGGCCACGAGCGAGGTCTACATCGTCGAGCACGCCGAGGCTGTGGGGATGCGCTTCGGCGAGGTGCAGGCGCGCTTCCCGAAGGCCGCCGTGCTGGGCCTCGTGCGCCCCAACGCAGCGACGGCGAACGCAGCAATGGCAAACGTCGTGACGGCAGCGGAGGGGTTCACGCCGCTACTCGCGCCGCCCACCGAGACGCGTGTGGAGCCCGGCGACCGGATCGCCGTGGTGGCGGCGCAGCTGAGCCACACCGACCTCGCTGCCGCCCCGCCCACCCCTGCAACGATGCCGCCTGCCCGCCCCAAGGGCGCAACGCGAGCAGCGCTCCCCGTCGAGCGCCGCGTGCTGATGCTCGGGTGGAGCCACCGCGCCCCCGCCATCCTCGAAGCGCTCGCCGCGATGCACTCCGCGTCGATCCGGGTGGACGTGGTCGCACCCAATTCCGTCGAGGACCGCGAGCGCTCCGTCACGCGGTCCGGCTACGACCTCTCCGGCCTCGACCTCCGCTACCTGCACGGCGACCCGACCGTGGCCGCCGACCTCGCCCCGCTCGACCTCGGTGCCTACACCAATGTGCTCCTCGTCGCGACCACGCAGGCCTCAGGGGCGACCTCAGACGCGCGCACGATCTACGCCTACGTCCTCCTCCGCGACCTCCTCGACGAGGCCGGGCTGACCGGGGACGCCGCGCCGGACGTGCTCATCGAGCTGACCGACGAGGACAACGCCGTGCTCTACGACGAAGACCCGGCGGAGATCATCCTGAGCCCGCTGATGGTGAGCCACATGCTCGCGCACGTCGCGCTCCGGCGGGAACTGCTGCCGGTCTATGAAGCGCTCTTCCAGGCGGCTGGGCCACAGCTTCGCTTTCGCCCCGCCTCGCGCTATGGCCTGACCGGGCGCCCCCTCGGCGTGGACGCGCTCCGGCACGCCGCTGCCCAACGCGGCGAGGTGTTTCTCGGCGTACGCCTCCACGCCGAGCGCAGCCGCCGGAGCGGCGTCCGGCTGCACCCGCCGCGCTCGTTCTCGGCCACGCTCACGGTAGACGACGACCTACTGGTGCTGGGGCATGCATGAGGCGCTAGCGCGGTGAGGCGGTGTTGCGGTGAGGCAGGGCTTCGGAGTCCAGCCGTTTGACTTGGGCTACCTTCCCTTCCCCGTCGCTCCGTTCTCCTGTTTTCCGCCTCGTCCTGTGTCTGACCTCGCTGCTGCCGTTGCCGCCGTCCGTGCCCACACCGACGCAACGCCGTCGATGGCGCTCGTGCTCGGATCGGGACTGGGTGCGCTCGCCGAGAGTGCAGAGAACACCACGGTGATCCCGACGACCGAGATCCCCGGCTACCCGCATTCGACGGTGAAGGGCCACGCGGGGCGGCTCGTCTTTGGGACGCTCGAAGGGCAGTCCGTGCTCTTCGTGCAGGGGCGCGTTCACGCCTACGAGGGGCACCCGTCCTCGACGCTAGCCTTTCCGGTGCGGCTCGCGCATGCGCTCGGCGCGCGCGACCTCGTGCTCACCAACGCAGCAGGCGGCATCGACCCGCGCTTCGTGCCGGGGACGCTCATGCTCATCACGGACCACATCAACCTCGCCTTCACCAGCCCGACGGCGGGGCCCGTCCGCGAAGGCGAACCGCGCTGGCCCGACCTCGTGGAGCCGTTCGACGCTGCGTGGACGGACCGCGCCGAGGCGCTCGCACTCCAGCAAGGGCTCACCGTGCGGCGGGGCGTCTACCTCTGGACGCTCGGCCCGAGCTACGAGACGCCCGCCGAGATCCGCGCCTTCCGCCACCTCGGCGCCGACGCCGTCGGCATGAGCACCGTCCCCGAGGCCATCCAGGCCACGGCCCTCGGCATGCGCACCCTCGGCATCTCGACGATCACGAACCTCGCCGCCGGGCTGCACGCGACGCCGCTCAACCACGAGGAGGTGATGGAGGTGGGGCAGCAGGTCCGGGCGCGGCTGACCGCGTGGCTGCGCGCCATCGTGCGGGACGAAGGCACCGCCTAGGCCGGGCGTTTCTCCCGATTGCAGGCCGGATCCCTCCCGCTGCTGGCAAACCCATTGGGGGATTCCAGACGGGATAGCTCTGGGCGGCCACCCATGTTATCTTAGTGTTACCAACCATCCCCAACCGGCCTGTGCTCTCACGAAACGGGCGCGGTCTTTGTCAAGTAGACACGAAGACCCTGATCGTTGGGCGGTAGCGTCGACGCGCGAGGCCGCCCTCAGCTATGAGGTTCGCCATGACCACCCTGGCTCGCGCAACCGTACTCGACCTCGTCGGCGCCTGGCTGCCGATGGCGCTCCTGGGCGTCCTGTTCCTGGGCGTCCTGTTCCTAGGCGCGACGGTGCCTGAGGTGCTCGCACAGGACAGCCGCGTGCACGACGTGCGCTCACCTGACGTGCGCTCGTCTGGAGCCTCGGACGATGCGCAGGCCACGCCCCAGGCGGTGCCCCTGCTCTTCATGTCGGCCTCGCAGCCCGTCGTCCAGTGGCGCTCGCCGTTTACCGTGACGGCTGACCTGCTCACGACTGCGTCCACGGAGGCCGAGCGCGTTGCCTGGGAGGACGCCTTCGCCGCGCTGAACCCGTTCGATGACCCCTGGGAGGTCCTCCGCGTCGACGAGGTAGAAACCCGGACGACCGAGGTCGGCACCTACGCGGTACTCGAACTGCGGCGGTCGTTCACGGTCCGCCTCACCGCAACTGGCCCGGCCTCCACGTCCGAGCCTCTGCTGGGCGTGGGTGCCCGCCAGGCGACGGCCCCGCCTGTCTCCGTGACCGCCTACGCGCTCGACCAGGCGATCTACACGGCGCGCCAGCAAGTCCTTCCCCTCGTGGCCTCCAACCGGGCCGACGACGTGCAGCGCATCGGGTCCGGCTTTCTCATCGCGCCAGATGCGCTCGTCACCGCCTATCACGTCGTCGTCGGCATGAACCGGGTACGTGCCACCCTGCCCAATGGCAAGACCGTGACGACACGCCGCGTGTGGGTGCTCGACCCCGCCCGCGACATCGCCATCCTGCACGTCGATCCTGAGCGCATGGCGCGTGCGGGCGTCGTGCCGCTGCCGCTGAGCGACGCTGCTGAGCGCCGCATCGCCGCACCGGACGACATCCAACTCGGGGGCATCACGCTCACAGCTGGCTGGCCCAGCGGTCAGCAGAGCATCACCGAGGCGCGGCGCTACGCCGACCTGCACATTGGGCACCGCCTCCTCGTAAGTGCCAATGCCGTCGGCCCCGGCGACAGTGGCGGACCGCTCCTCGACACGCAGGGGGGCGTGCTGGGTGTCGTGGTCTCGGGGCGCAACACGCGGGGCGAGACAGACCTGCTCCGGGAAGACCTGTGCATGGCGACGGACCTCCAACCGGCTCTCGCCACCCTGGCGCACCGCGAAGCGCCGCAGCCGTTGCGGGCCCGCCTCTCCATGCTGGAGGCCGCGGCGCCACACGCGCAGCTGCTGCGGGCCGTCGCCGACCTTCGGACGATGCGCAGCCAGCGGGCGCGCTCGACGTCGCCGCCGCGCCCACACCTCGCCGACCTCCTCGACGCGGCCGCACACGCGCCAAGCGACCCGGCGCTGCTCTTTCTGGTCGGCACCACGCTGGAGGGTATCGGCGACCGGGCCGCTGCGGCTCAGGCGTATGCCCAAGCGCTGGAACACGCGGATGGGTTTTTCCCAGCGGCCTATGCGCTGGGCCACCACCACCTCCGGCGCGGCGACTTCGCCGAAGCGGCGGCGCGTTTTGAGCACACGGCAGAACACACGGCCTACCAGCACCTAGCGGCTTTGGGCCTCGCCCGCACCTACACCAAGCGCTATGCCTACCGCGCCGCCATCGGAGCGCTGCGCAAGGCACTTCAGGCCGATCCCACCTACGCGCCTGCGCTCTACCTGCTGGCCTACAGCCACCTCGGCCTGGGCGACGAAGCCACCGCGCGGATGCTGCACGTCCGCCTCCAGCGTCTCGACACTCGCTGGGCCGAGCGTACCGCCCTCCACCTACGCGCAGAACCCCTGCGCCCGATCGCGCTCACCGACGTAGCGGCTGGCCCCTAGCTACACCACATACGTTCTTACTAAGTTCTCACACGCCAAGCATAAGACATCCATAAGTCTTGCGGAAGGAAAGACATATGTTCTAATGTGCACATCTAGTCTGACAATCCTGTAGGACTGTTTCTTACATAGGTAGTTGCTTTAAGCCGAGCCTAGGCCGATATTCGCGGCCCCACGGGTACCGTCGGGTCCCGTCTTACCCTACAGCTGCTCTTCATCCCATGGAACCCAACGAGCACCGTCGTGCAAGCCGCCGCGACGACCGCGACGAGGTCTACTCGGTCCGTGTGCCTGCAGGCAAGCGCACCTACTTCTTCGACGTGAAGGCCACCCGGTCCGGCGAGGATTTCTTCCTCAACATCACTGAGAGCAAGCGACGCGGTGACGGTGAGGGCTACCAGAAGCACAAGCTGTTTCTCTACAAGGAGGACTTCGGCAAGTTCGTGCTGGCCCTGCATGAAGCCATGGCCTACGTCCGGGACGAGCTCCTGCCTGACTACGAGTTCGAGGACCTTCCAGAACTCGAGCTCCCTGAAGATTCCTATTGGGACGACGAGTAGGGCCCGGCGGGCAGGCGGACCCGGCTGCCTATGAGTTTTCCAGGAGGGCGGACCCAAGCAGTCGGCATCGCGTAACGTTGCCCCTTTTCCCGACTGCGTCGTCCGTCTCCTCCTCATGTCCTTCGCCACGTATTTGCTTCCGGTTGTTCGCCTCGCCCGTGGCACGGCCGACCCGGCTGAGAGGACTGAAGCACTACCGGCGCCGCTCCCGCGCATTCTCGCCAGGACGGCCGCCTTCTCAGACGAGGTGACGCAGGCAGCCCGCGACCTCGTTGCCGACGTGCAGGCCCGCGGCGACGCCGCGCTCCGCGACGCCACAACTCGCTTCGACGGCGTCGAGGTAGACCGCCTCCGCGTTCCAACCGACGCCCTGAGCGCAGCTTACGGAGACCTCGACCAAGACCTCCGCGATGCGCTGCACCAGGCAGCCGACAACATCCGGCGCTTCCACGAGCGGCAGCGGCGCACGGCTTGGTTCACCGAGGACGGCGACGGCGTCGTGCTCGGCCAGCGCTACGTGCCCGTGGACCGTGCCGGCCTCTACGCCCCCGGCGGCACCGCTGCCTACCCGTCGAGCGTGTTCATGAACGCGATCCCGGCCCAGGTGGCGGGTGTCCGCGAGGTGCACCTCGTCAGCCCGCCCGGCGCCGACGGGCTCCCCCATCCCCTTGTGCGCGCGGCGGCTCATCTGCTCGGCATTGAGCACGTCTACGCGGTGGGCGGGGCGCAGGCCATCGGCGCGCTTGCCTACGGCACCGAGACCATCCCGGCGGTAGACGTGATTGTGGGCCCTGGCAACGCCTATGTGGCCGCGGCCAAGCGCGAGGTCTTCGGCCAGGTCGCCATCGACAGCCTCGCGGGGCCGAGTGAGATCGTTGTCCTGGCCGATGCCAGCGCCGACGCCCGCTACGTCGCAGCGGACCTCCTCTCGCAGGCCGAGCACGACGTCCGCGCCTCGGCGATCCTTGTCACCACCAGCGCCACCCTCGCCGAAGCCGTGCAGGATGCGATCGAAGAGATGGTGCCCACCCTCAGCCGCCAGTCCATCCTCGAAGCCGCCCTCACAGACTACAGCGCAGCGGTCGTCTGCGAGACGACGGACGACGCCGTCGCGCTTGTGAACCACCTGGCCCCGGAACACCTGGAGATCATCACGCACGACCCCTGGTCGGTGATGGGGCGCATCCGGCATGCGGGCGCTGTCTTTCTCGGGCCGTACAGCTCCGAGCCTGTCGGAGACTACTTCGCAGGTCCCAACCACGTGCTCCCGACCGGCGGCACAGCGCGCTATGCCTCGGCGCTCGGCGTGGACACGTTCCTGCGCCGCCAGTCGGTGATCGCTTACACGCGGGAGCGTTTGGCCCAGAGCGGGCCCGCCATCGTCCGCCTCGCCAACGCCGAGGGCCTCGACGCCCACGCACGCGCCATCCAGGAACGCCTCGACACCCTCGGCGAGGTGTCTGGCAACGGCACCGACCCGACCTAGCCTATCGCGGCGGCTCCGGCACGATGGCTACGCCTCATCGGCGTGTCCTCGGACCTCGAACCGCCTTCTTTTTCACCTAGACCCTGCTGCTCGTCGTCGGCGATGTCCCTTATGGGGCACATCACGTACGCGCAGTGCTCCTCGCTGACCGCATGGAATTCCCCGCAGACCCGACGACGCCTTCCGGCGCGCTGCTGGCGCGCATCCGGCCCGAGATTCGCGCGCAGAAAGCCTACACCGTCGCCACGGACACCGACGGCCTCGCCAAGCTCGACCAGAACGAGAGCCCTTATGATCTCCCCGCCGCCCTGAAGCGCGAGATCGTAGACGCGGCGCTGGAGCACGCCTGGAACCGCTACCCGCAGGACCGTCCGAGGCAGCTCACCGCAACCCTCGCTGCCCACCTGGGATTGACGCCCGAGCACCTCATCGTCGGGCACGGCTCCAACGAGCTCACGCACACGCTCGGCCTCTGCTTCCTTCGCGAGGGCACGCCCGTCGTGCTGCCCCATCCGATGTTCTCGCTGTACGAGGCCGTCGCGCGGATGCACGGAGCGGACATCGTCTCCGTGGACCCGCAGCCGGACCTGACGCACGCGCCGGACACGATCATCAGCGCCGCGCAGCGCGCCGACGCCGCGCTCACCGTTGTGACGACGCCCAGCAACCCGACCGGCAAAGCCCTGGCCTATGCGGACCTCGCGCGCATCGCGCGGAGCGTGCCCGGCATGCTCGTCGTCGACGAGGCCTACCACGAATTCGTGGACGGCCAGACGGCCATCGACCTGCTGGAGGCACATCCGAACGTGCTGGTGATGCGGACCTTCTCCAAGGCGATGGGGCTTGCCGGGTTGCGACTGGGCTACCTCGCCGGGCACCCGCGCTTGGTCCACGAACTTCAGAAGTCGCGGCTCCCGTTTGTCGTGGACCACCTGGCTGAGGCCGCTGGACTAGCTGTGCTGGCGCGTCCCGACTTGATCGCTGAGCGCGTGACCGCGCTCAAAGAAGGGTACGCCGAACTCCTTGCGGGCGTCCGTGCGCTCGGGCTGACAGCTCACGAGAGCGCAGCCAACTTCTTTCTCGTGAAGTCCCCCATAGCCCCGGCTGACCTTCGGCAACAGATGGCGAAGCGAGGCGTCCGGATCCGTGACGTGAGCGGCTACCGTGCATTGCCCGGCTATGTCCGACTCTCCGTCGGGATGCCCGAGGAAAACCGCGCCTGCCTCGACGCTCTCGCTGCCGTACTTGCGGCCACAGGCCAAGCCAACAACCAAGCCGACGGCAACGGCACTGCCAGCGAAACCGTTGCGGTGTCGGCTGGTTCGTAGCGATTCGGCATGAACCGCTGTGCCCAGCGCACATCCTGCCCGTAGTTTCCCCCGCCCCTTCCGACTAGAGCCCCCCGCCCCGCCACGATGGAGTACATCCAGGTTGACATCATCGGACTCTCCACCAGCCCGTCGAGCGGTGGAGCCTACGCGCTGGTGCTCGGCGAGGTCAACGGCAACCGCCGCCTGCCCATCATCATCGGAGCGTTCGAGGCGCAAGCCATCGCCCTCGAACTGGAGAAGATCCAGCCGCCCCGTCCGATGACCCACGACCTCCTACGCGACCTCTTCGACGCGCTCGACGCCGAGGTCACGGATGTCATCGTGGACGACCTGCGCGAGGGCACGTTCTTCGCCAAGATCCGCTACGAGTTCGACGGCGAGGAAAACCAACTCGATGCGCGCCCGTCGGACGCCGTCGCGCTCGCCGTACGCACCGACGCGCCGATCTTCGTGATGGCGTCGGTCCTTGACGAGGCTGGTATCCCGGCTGAAGACGAGGGCGTCTCGGCCTTTGCCGCGACCGAGGAAGCGGCCGAGGAACCCGCCAAGCGCTCCGGCTCGAAGCTGGACCGCATGCAGGCTGACCTCGAAAAGGCCATCGCCGAGGAGGACTACGAGACTGCCGCCCAACTTCGCGACGAGATCGAGCGGCTCAAGAGCGAGAACTGATCCGAGGGTGTGCTAGCGCGGCTACGCGCCGCGCCGCGCCTCCTGCATCACGCTGCGGCCCTCCCGCTTCGCGCGGAGCGCAGCCACAACTGGTTCAGGCACGAAGCTCGACACGTCGCCCTCCCAGCGGTGGATCTCGCGGACGATGCTGGCTGCGGTGAACGTGTGCTCCTCGCTCGGCATCAGGAAGACCGTCTCCAAGTTCGGCGCGAGGCGGCGGTTGGCGAGCGCCATCCGAAACTCGTAGTCGAAGTCGGACACCTGCCGCAGCCCGCGGATGAGCGCGACAGCCCCGGCTTTCTTCGCGTGGTCGACGAGCAGACCTTCGAAGGCGACCACGTTCACGCGCTCGAGGAGGTCGTGCGGGAGCGTCTCGATGCTCGCGAGGGCAAGGTGCACCCGCTCGTCGAGCGTGAAGAGCGTCTTCTTGAGCCGGTTTACCGCGACCGTCACCTCCACGTGGTCGAAGACCTGGAGCGCCCGCTGGAGCACGTCGAGGTGCCCGCGCGTGATCGGGTCGAAGGTGCCGGGGTAGAGGGCGAGTTTCACAGGGCTGTGTCGTGGGTCATGGGTCTAGGATCGTGAGTCGAGCACGTCCACACAGTGGAAACGTACGAAGGGCCCCTCGACTCACGACTCAGGCCCCTCGACCTCGTCGCGGAACACGCTCACGACGGTGCGGCCGTAGCGGCGGCTCGTCACGAGGCGGGGGTGGTCGTCGAAGGTGTGGGCCTTGCTGTGCTCCAGGACGAACAGACCACCGGGCGCGAGGTGCGGCTGCGCGAGCTCGGGCATGCGGTCCATTGCCTCTAACTCGTACGGCGGGTCGGCGAAGACGAGGCCGTAGCGCGGCCCTGGCGTGCGTTCGAGGAACGCGACCGCATCGCCGCGCAGGAACGAGCCCTGATCGGCGATACCCAGCGCCTCAGCGTTCTCGCGGGCGATCTTGACCACCTTGGAGTTCTGCTCCACGAACGTGACGAAGCTCGCGCCGCGACTGATCGCCTCGAAGCCGAGCGCACCGGTGCCAGCGAAGAGGTCGAGCACCTGGAGGCCGTGGAAGTCGATGCGCGCTTCGAGCACGTTGAAGATCGACTCGCGCACGCGGTCCGTCGTGGGGCGCGTGCTGAGGTCGTCGGGAGCCTTGAAGGTGCGCCGCCGGAGACGGCCCGCGATGATGCGCATGGGAGAAGTGGCAGGTGTCAGGTGGCAAGCGACAAGGAGAGCACAAGGTTCCGTTCCTGCCTGTCCTTGCCCCTTGCTTCTTGTTGCTTGCCACTACTAGACGAGCGCGGCGCCGACGCACGGGACGTAGGCCGCCATCTGGACGGGGCTGCCGGACTGCGCGGGGAGGCCGAAGGCGCGGAGCGGGTTGAGGCGCTGCGGCTCCAGCTTGAGGAGCGTCGCCATGAGGTCGTAGGCGCGGAGGTCGGTGCCTTCGCCGTAGAGCCACCACTGCGTGAGCGCGTCGGTGGCGAGGCCGAGGTCGGAGAGCAGGCGAAACACGAAGTAGGCCGCGTCCTCTGGCGTGCGCGCGGGTGCATGGTGGCCGGCGTACCACTGCCCCGCCTGGCACACGACGACCTCGACGTGCGCGGAGTAGACACCGAGTCCCAGTTGGAAGCTGTCGGGATCGGTCCCGAGCGTCGTCAGGGTGCTCACCAGCGCGGCGGCGGCCTGCGTCGTGTCGGCGAGTTCGTAGCGGGCGGTGCGGCCGAGTTGCTGGGCGAGGAGCTTCAGGCGCGCGTGTACGGCCTCCGGCACGTGGATGACGTGGTGCCAGGTCTGTGGGCCAGACGCCAGGCGCTGCGATCGGACCGGCACCGCGCGGACCCGGCCGGGGCGGTCCGGCTCAGCGTCGGCCATGAGCGCAGCCTCGCGGCGCAGGCGGTCGAAGCGGACTTCCGGCTCCAGGCCATCGGGGACCGGCGTGAAGAAGCCCACGCAGTGCGTCGGGTGCAGGGCCACGTGCAACGCGTCGGCGCTGGTGCCCTCGAAGAGGTCGCGTACGGCCGACATGAGCGCGTCGAGCTGGTTCGGCTCGGGCCGCCCGAAGACGGCGCGATCCACCTCGAAGTCAAAATCGCACGTTCCGAGGCGACGCAGCGTCTGCGTGGCGCTGTCCTCGTTGTCGGTGTGCTCCACCTCGGTGTAGCGCAGCCGTGACCCGATCAGTTCGACTGCGACCTGCGCGCGCGGCCCAGCAGGCTGGTCCCACTCCTCGGTGAAGACGGCATACTCGTGGAGGTCGCTCATGCGAGGACTACGGGGGGACAGACGAGACGAAACATGAAGCTACAAAAAGGGGCAAGCGACCGTGGGACTTGCCCTGGGTCGCTTGCCCGTCGGTCAAGGCGGGCTGGACTCACTCCCAGTTCGCCGCGTTGCGCATGCTGGCGATCGGCTCGGCCGACCCGATCTGGTCGTCGGAGTCCGGGTCCTGAAGGAGGTAGATGTCTACGTCCGAGGTGTCGTTGACCGACAGCTGGAAGCGTGTGCCTGTGCGCGGCGAGAACGGAAGCGAGTCCACCATGATCGTCTGTCCAGGCTCCAACTGGAAGACGCTATCGCGCCGCGCCATGATCAGCGAGTCGGCCTTCACGAAGACGACGAGCGAGTCCAGGTCGCGCGTGTAGTAGTCGTTCTCGCGCTCGAAAGCGATCATAGCCGTGCGGAGGTGGTTCATCCGCTCGCGGGTGAGATCGGTCAGCTCGAGCTGCCGCTCGTACTGCTTGCCGGGCTCGGTGATGCGAAAGTACAGGTAGTACCCAAGCGCGACGATGGCGACAGCGAGGACGAGTTGGATGGCGATACGCATGGGGAGGAGTCGGGAGAGCAGCTGGGGCGAGTGCGCGCGCGGAGCATGCGGCGACGTAGGCCGTTCAGTATACCGGCCCCCGCGACGCATTATCAAGAGAGCCGAGACGGTTTGACCTGTGCTACAGACCGCTTGACCTGTGCTATGGACCGCGCCAGGGTCTCCACGTTGCCCCCATCCATTCGCCTGCCTCTCCCCTGCACCCCTTGCCTGCCTCACCCCCTACCATGACCCGCCTCCTGATCAACGTCGACCACGTCGCCACGCTGCGCAACGCGCGCCGCGAGCGCTTCCCAGACCCCGTGCACGCCGCCGCGCTCTGCGAGATGGCGGGGGCCGACGGCATCGTGTTCCACCTCCGCGAAGACCGCCGTCACATCACCGAGCGCGACGTGCGCCTCCTCAAAGAGACGGTGCTCGGGCGCCTCGACTTCGAGCTCTCCACCAACGAGGACGTCGTCGGGATCTGCTGCGACGTGCGGCCCGACCTCGCCACGCTCGTTCCGGAGCGTCGCGAGGAGATCACCACCGAGGGCGGCCTCGACGTGCTCGGGCAGCGGCTCCGCCTCGGCGCCGTGATGCCCCGCCTCAAGGCCGCCGACATGGAGGTGAGCCTCTTCGTCGACCCCGACCCCGACCAGCTTCGCGCCGCCGCCGACCTCGGGGCCGACGCGGTCGAGCTGCACACCGGCGACTTTGCCAACGCGCCCACGCTCGCCGCGCAGACGCGCGAGGCCGAACGCCTGGGGCGCGGCGCGGCCCTCGCCGCCGACCTCGGCATGAAGGTGCACGCCGGGCACGGGCTCGACTACACCAACTACGCGCTCTTCGCTCGCCACGTCCCGCAAGTCGAGGAGGTCTCGATCGGCTTCGCTGTGATCGCGCGGGCGGTGCTCGTAGGGATGCCGGAGGCCGTGCGCGCCATGCGGCAAGTGATCACCGACGCATCCGCGCGCTGAGTCCGGCTGCTTCGCTTCACGCCACCGCTGTGTCACGGCTGAACCTGCTGTTTCACAACGCTACATCTTCGGGGAACACCTTGTCCCTCATCACCCTGGGGACCTATACTTCTGGCCCTACTCTCATCCCCCGTTCACGTACACGTTTTACCACTATGAGCAAGTTCGACGATGCGCTGGCCACCTACAAGGCCGCCATGGACAAGATCGGCGCGTCCTACGACGAGGCCCTCCTCAAAGCCGTCGCCAAGGGCCTCGGCCCCGCGATCTACAACAACGACTCGAAGCTCGTCTCCTGCTCGGACCCCGAGGAGCTCAAGCGCGTCAAGGACAACTTCCTCGTCAAGAAGCTCGGCATGGCTGACAGCCCCGACCTGATGGACGCCGTCAACGCGACCTGCGAGACCACGAAGGGGCTCAAGTCGAACAAGTACCGCGCGGTGTTCTACTACCTCCTCGTCAAGCACTACGGCAAGGAGGACGCGTACGCCAGCTAGGCGCCGCGTCTCACCGCTCTGACTGCGCGCTCGGTGGCTCCCGCTGCCGGGCGCGTTTTTCGTGGACCCGCCCGCCGCAGAAACGGATGAGGCGAGCGTTCGTTGACGGCTCTTCTCTGCCCTAGAGAGAGCGGGGCACAGGATATTCCTGGTCGCCCTCTCACGCTGTCACCCTGAGCGAGCATCGCGAGCCGAAGGGGCTCCGCTCCATCTCTGCGCCCCAAACGAGGCCTGACAGGCAGTCCAGAGATCCTTCGACTTGGGTCTTGCAGACCTTCGCTCAGGATGACAATAGCGCGGGCGTTTTCTCTTTGCTCCCAACTCTCCCATTCGCATGGAATCGCCGCTCTTCGACCTCTCCGCCGTGCCCGACGGCTTCCGCAGCGGCTACGTGGCGCTCGTCGGCGCGCCGAACGCGGGCAAGAGCACGCTCATGAACGCGCTGCTCGGCACGAAGCTGTCCATCGTCACGGACAAGCCGAGCACGACCCGCCACCGCGTCCTCGGCATCCTCACGGGCGACACGCACCAGGTCATCTTCCTCGACACGCCGGGCGTCGTGAAGCCACGCTACAAGCTCCACGAGCACATGATGCACGACGTCGAGCGCGCCCTCGCGGACGCTGACCTCGTGCTTTTCCTCTCGGACGCTGAGAAGCGCTCCGTCGCCGACCGGGCGCTCGCACGCCTCTCGGACCAGATCGCGGACACGCCCTGTCTGCTCGTCCTCACGAAGATGGACCTCATCTCGCACGAGGAGGCGCTGCCGCTCGTGGAGGAATACGTCGCCCTGCGCGCGTTCGACGCCGTGATCCCGACCTCGGCCGTGAGTGGCTTCAACCTCGACGCACTGCGCGACGCCATCGTGGAGCGGCTGCCCGAAGGCCCCCCGTTCTACCCGCCGGACCAACTCTCGGAGCACCCGGAGCGCTTCTTCATCGCGGAGATCGTACGCGAGCAGATCTTCAAGCAGTTTCGCGACGAGGTGCCTTACTCGGCACTGGTGAACGTCACCGTCTATGAGGAGCGCGAGGGCCAGAAAGACTTCTGCGACTGCGAGATCGTGGTCGAGCGCGACGCGCAGAAGGGCATCCTGATCGGCAAGCGCGGCGCGGCGCTGAAGCGGCTCGGGGCCGCCGCCCGCCACGAGATCGAGGCGTTCACCGGCCGCCCGCTCTACCTCCAACTCCACGTCAAGACCCGCGCCGACTGGCGCAACCGCGACGGCTTCCTCCGGAGCTACGGCTATGGGTTGTGAGTCGAGGGTCAGCGCTGCGCGATCTTGAAGCCCAGGCCCTTCGTCACAGCATCGCGGAGGTGCTCTGGCACCTTGCCAACGACGGTGAAGCGGTCGAAGTGGCGACGCTGCGGATAGGTCTTGCGAAGCTCGCGGAAGCGGGCCGCGTGCTCGGCGGTCGGTAGGTCGAGGAGGTTGCGGAAGCGCGCGTCGTCAGCGCGGAGGTCGTAGGCCTGCAGGACGAGGGCACCGAGCCACGCATCGTCGTCTGTCGCGTGCTCCGTTGCGTTGATCCTGAGCGGCTCGCTGGGGACGAGCGCCTCTTCGGCGTCCCATTTCGCTGGAACACCTTCAGAAACGCGTGCGACCTCGCCTGATTGGGCCCGCAGCCAGGCGTCGAGCGCCTGCTCAAGCATAGCAGTCCCGGCGACTTTTCCGTCGTAGGCATAGCCTGCGATGTGCGGCGTGCCGATGTCTACGAGTCGGACGAGGTCGGGATCGGGCGTCGGCTCGTTCTCCCACACGTCGAGGACGGCGCCGCCGAGCGTCTCGCATTCGAGAGCGTCGAGGAGCGCCCTGTTATCTACAACGGCCCCGCGTGCGGCGTTGACGAGCAGCACGTTGCGTCCGGCCAGGCGCTCCAGCTCGCGCTCGCCAATGAGGTGATACGTCGGATGTGGCCCCGTACGCGTCAGCGGCGTGTGCAGCGTGACGATGTCGGCCTCGTCGAGAACGCGGTCGAGCGGGACGAAGTCGTGCGGCTCGCGGCTCGCCTCCGCAGCCTGGGCGAGCGGTGGGTCGCAGGCGAGGACATGGCAACCGAGATGGGGCAACCGCTCCATCAATCGCCCGCCGACCTGTCCACAGCCAATCACGCCGACGGTCTTGCCCGACAACGTGCCGACTAGACTGCTCCCCCTATGCATCATGAGCAGCGCAGCGAGGACGTACTCCACCACCGACTGCGCGTTGGAGCCAGGCGCCGAGGCGAACGCGATGCCCTGCGACGCGAGCCAGCCGGTGTCTATGTGGTCCGTCCCGGCCGTGGCGGTGCCCACAAAGCGAACAGGCGTTCCCGCGATGAGTCCCGCATCGACACGCGTGACGCTGCGCACGAGCAGGATATCGGTTTCAGCGAGCGTGCCCGGTAAAATTTCTGACCCGGGCCGCACCTCGACGGCACCGTAGCGATCGAACGCCCTGTGAAGAAACGGGATGTTGGCATCGGCGAGAAGGCGGAGGGGACGGGTGGTCATGGCCAGTGTGCAATCGAGCGGTCAAGGGGGCGCAGGGCTGTGCACTTGGGGAGACACCCGGGCGAAGGCCTGGTTTGCCGGAAGCGCTTCGTCCATGGTATGTGCACATCGAGATGGTGTGAAAGCGTCCCGGAATCGCTTCACTAAAGCTCCCCATGCCGCAACGTGCGGTTTCGCCGCCTTGTGAACCGCTCAGAAACGCCAGCTATGTGCATCCGCACACGTTGTTGACCGTAGCGCCATGTGGTCTTCACCCATGCCGTTTCAAAATCAGACCTATGTCTTTCAATTTGGTAAGGTCTTGGCACAGCACGTGGACCATCCTGATGACGCCTCTGTTGGACCGGCCCTCGCCCTGACGCGCCCCCCCGCGTGAGGTGCCGAGCGCGCCTCCCGACAACCTCCCCCGAGGCGTTGTTTGTTGAACGAGCACTCCTTCGTATGAAGATCTTCACCCGTAAGCCGCGCCTGGGCTTCTACTCGCTGGCCGCGATCGGCATCCTGCCGCTCCTCGCCACAATCATGACGCCGGCGGCTGACGAACCGGGGACCTCCATCCCCATCCCGACCGAGCTTTCGGCCCCCATGGTCGAGCGCGTGCCGGACTTCTCCCTCGATGCAATCTCGGACGACGTCCTCTGGCTCGCTCGCTGCATCTACTCCGAAACCAAGCGAACCAACGAGCAGGAGCTCGTCGCCTGGGTTGTTCGCAACCGCGTGGACACGCGCTATCGCGGCCAAGACAGCTACCGCGAGGTCGTCCTCGACCCGTTCCAGTTCTCGGCCTTCAACGCCCACTCGGGCAAGCGCCGCTTCTACTCCTCGCTGACGCCCCAGAGCCGCTGGCGCGGCTGGCAGAACGCGCTCCGCATCGCCCACAAGATCTACTGGGCCGACGAGGCCGAGCGTCCCTTCTCGAAGCGCACCCGCCACTTCTACAGCGAGCGCTCCATGAAGGACTTCGCCAAGCCGTACTGGGTCGAGGGCTACAGCCCCATTGAACTCGCTGACCACAACATCGACCCCTGGCGCTTCCGGTTCTACAAGAACGTGCGCTAGCGGTCCACCAATACCACCAAGGCCAGACCCACGAGGCGGTCCTCTTCGGAGGGCCGCCTTTTTTCGTGCCTACGGCCCCTCGTGCCCATGGAGGCTGTGGCGATGGACGATCTTCGACGCCTACGCCTTGCCTCCGCTATGTCGATCCCGCCGCCCCCTCTCGCCCATCGTTCCGTGGCGTTTGCCTACGTGGGCGACGTCACAGGGTCGTCGCGGGCACTGCGGCAGTTGGCGGCGCTGACCGGCGCAGGCGCGCAGGTCGAGGTCCTGGCGTTCGACACGGACCGAGCGGCCGTGCTGCCAGACGGCGTCACGCTCCATGCCGTGCCGCGTCCATCGGGCGGCGGGCCGCGCTTCTTCTGGCAGGCGCACCGGCAGTTCGTTCGTGCCGCTCGACGCCTCGCCGCGGCCCGTTCCATCGACCTGTGGCACGCGAGCGACCTCTACGTGCTCCCGGCGATGGCGCGCTCGGCCCGCCGCTCGGCCCGTCCCCTCGTCTTCGACAGCCGCGAACTCTACGCCCACCTCGACGCCACTGAGGACGCCCCGCTCAAGCGCTGGCTCTGGCGCACCGTCGAGGCGCGGCACATCCAACGCGCCGACCTCGTGCTGACCGTGAACGGCGCGATCGCCGACCGGCTCGCCGCCGCATATGGCATCGTCCGGCCGATGGTGCAGCACAACCTGCCCCGCGTCACCGCAGTCCCGCGCACGACGACGCTCCGCGACACCTTGGGCATCCCCGGCGCCGTGCCGATTTTGCTCTACCAGGGCCTTCTGCGCGTCGGGCGCGGGCTCCCGCAGACGCTCGACGCCCTGCGCGATGTGCCGGAGGTGACGCTCGTCGTGATCGGCGAGGGGCCGTTCGAGGCGGAGGCACGGCGCCTCGCCGAGCCGATGCAGGACCGCGTCCACTTCGTCCCGTTCACGCCGCCCGACGAGCTTCCCCTTCTCACTGCGTCGGCCGATGTAGGACTCGTCCTGATCGAGCCGCGCACGGAGAGCCTACGGCTAAGCCTGCCCAACAAGCTCTTCGAGTACCTCGCCGCGGGGCTGCCCGTCGTTGCGTCCGATCTCCCCGAGTTGGGCCGCGTCGTGCGCGCGCACGGCGTGGGGCTAGCCGTGGATGTGGATAACCGACCTGCGCTCGTAGACGCGCTGCGCCGTGTTGCCCACGATGCCACGCTCCGGGGTGCTGCCCAGCGCTCAATTCCCCTGGTGTTCGACGAATTCGACACGGAACGCGAGAACGCCGCGTTCGTGGATGCGTACGCCGCGCTGATGTCTTAGACCCAATGCGGCACGCGATATGTACTCGGTTTCGCGTTCACGATCTCGGATCTTAGCCGCACCGTCCCGCTCCCCCCTTACCGCCTTCACGATGTCGTTTCTCCGCTTCGGCCTCCTCGCCGCGCTCCTGCTCTTGACGATGCCCGCCCAGGCACAGGACGCCGGTCCAAGCGCGCCCATCGCCACGGACCCGGCTGGAGCGCCAGCCGGCATCAACTGGGTCACCTTCAGCGAAGCCTCGCAAACCGCGCCCCAGGAGGGCGACTTCATCCTCCTCGCTGGCTACGCCACGTGGTGCGGCTGGTGCGACAAGATCGACCAGGACGTCTACGGCGACGAGACCGTGCAGGCCTACATGAACGAGCACTTCCAGTCGGTGCGCGTCAACACCGAGAGCCGCGCCGTCCTCGAGTTTGCCGACGCTACGGTGATGGAGGCGCAGCTTGCCGCCGACCTCGGCATGCGCGGCACCCCGACGACCGTCTTCATGAAGTCCGACGGCTCGCAGCACTGGGTACTACCGGGCTACCGTGAAGCCCCGGAGTTCATGCTCGCTCTCCGCTACTTCGCCGAGGGCGCCTACGAGAACGAGTCGTTCGGCGACTTCGTCACGCGCGAGCAGGGCGAGGGTGGCTGAGCGTTCCGTCGACCTCAACGCATCCGGCCGCGCCAGGGCGCCTCGTCCCCAGCGCGGCCGTTTATGTTTCGCCGCGGTTGCCCGAAGACTGACACTCAGAAGCGAAGCCGGTACGGCCCGGCATGGTTGGAGCGGTTGCCGCCGCTGACGGCGTAGGTGCCGACCTCGATCACGTGCGCCCCCGTTTCTTGCGCTGTCGCGGCGAACGACGTGCCTAACCGTGTGGCCGTTGTCGTTTGCGTCGAAGTTAGGACGGAGCGCTGGTAGAAAGGCTGACTACCCGGACGCCGCACGAATGTCTGCGCCACCAGCCCGCCGCTCGGGTGGTCGAGGGTGACCTGGACCGTCTCCCCGACCGTGCGCTCGTAGCGGAAGAACTGCCGGTCGCCGAGCACGCTGACGTTGGCAGTAATGGGAGTGCCAGCCGTCACCAGCGTCGGCTCACCGATCTCGGAGAAGCCCAGCCGGTACGCTCCCGCCGCGTCCGTCGCCCCGTCCACCACCACCTGGTACGTCCCGTCCGACGGCAGCGCGAACACCCGCGTCTCCGAGAACAGCGACGTCTGCCCCGACTGCCGCACGAACTGCCCGCCCGCCGACTCCACCCGCGCGAAGATGCCGCCACTGAGCGACGTCCCGAGGTGGGCAAGGTTGACGAGATCGCCGGCCTGCCCCTCGAAGGCGAAGAGGCGCGGCACCCCGGCCAAGAGCGTACGTGTCACCTCCTGATCGACCTGGATGCCCTCGTAGCAGCCGAAGCGGACGGTGTAGGCACCAGGCTCGTTGCGGGTGCCGTCGACGGTCACGCGATAGGTGCCCGAGGCGGCAAGCTGAAAGAAGCCGGGCGCTGCGGTGCTCGGCCCAAAGGCGCTGTTCACGACCTCAGCCCCACTCGGGTCCAAGACTCACACGGTGCCCTCCAGGGTGGACGCCTGCCCGGCCTCGACCTCCAGTTCGACGTAGTCGCCCGCCTGGCCGGTGAAGGTCCACACGTCCACCTCGCCGATGGGGTCGATGGTGCCGAGCGGGGCCGTGTCGCAGGCAAGCAGCCCGCCCCCGATGCGTCCCACGGGCGTCATGGGGATGAGGACGGTGCGCGACTGGCCCGCCGGGATGGTCGTGGTGCGGCTCCCGCGCGCCGTTCCGTTGTTGGCGATGGCCCCGTAGTTCATCGGGACACCGGGCGGCGATGGGAGACCGCCGGGGACGCCCCCGGACGGGACGGAGGTGTTGCGCGGGCCTCCCACGGGCGGCGTGCCCCCGGGGCCGGACTGTGGCGTGCCGGTGATGGTGCCGCCGGTGCACGAATCGGCGATGCTGTCGCAGAAGTCGTCGCAGAAGGGGTTGTCCTCGCAGAAGGTGTCCCAGTCGTCATCGTCCCAAGGATCGCCGTCGCCGTCGAAATCGCCGTAGGGCGGCTCGGGGTTACCGTCAGGGTCTGTGTTGGGGTCGGGCGGCGGCGGGGGCGGGAAGCCCATGTCGGTGCAGATACCGCGCATCCCAGCCGCGCAGAGGTCCACGTTGATGCCCGTAGCGCCGCCGGAGGCACACCAGCCCTCGGGGTTCTCGCACGGCTCTGGCGTGTCGTCGGGATCGTTGGGGTCTTCGGGCGGGCTGACCGGGATGGGGTTGGGGAAGGCCGGGCTGGGGGCCACGTCGATGTTCCACCACGAGAAGTGCGTCACCTCGCCGCGCAGCGCGAAGCCTGTCGGCGAGGCCTCGGCCACCACGACCGTCCCCATTGCCTCCATCACCCACTGCGCCGACTGCTCGTTGAACGACCACAGCGGCCGTTCGTCGCCGAGCGCGACCTCGGTGCCGTCGAGGTTGCGTCCGACGTAGACGGGGATCTCGATGACGGCGCTCATGCCCGGCGCAAGGTCGAGTTCCTCGCCGCCCTGCGAGAAGACGTACTCGGCCGTGCCGTAGCTCACGATCAGCTCGGCAGGCCCCTCTGGTGTGACGCCCGCGAAGGGACCGGGGAAGCCGCCGACCTCCATGGCGTCGGTGACGTCCACGGGCGTGATCTGCACGTCCACGGGGCCCGTGGCGGGCGTGCCGTCAGCGTGGACGAGGCCGTCCACGGGCAGCATCACCATCGCGCCTTCGTTGCCGTCGGCCCGGCCTCCGAGTTCGGCGGCGGGCAGCCGCACCGCTTCGCCACGCCGCACGAGCGTCGCCTCGATGGCCGGCACGTCGCCGCTGGCGAGGATCGTCACGGCGAGTTGCTGGCTGGCGTAGCCGCCGAGACGCACGTCGACGGTGAGCGGGACGCCAACGGGGAGGCTCGTGAGCGTGAACGCTCCCAGGAAGTCGGTCGTAGTGACGCTCTCGGTGCGGAGCACGCGTACGGTAGCGTCCGGCAACGGTAAGCCGTCGGGCCCAGTCACGAGGCCGGTCACCGCGCCGTCCATCGCGGCAGGCGGCGGGGGCTCGGCGATGGTGACCGCGCGGGTGGCCGAGGCCATCGCCCCAAACTCCGTCGCGACGGTCAGGGTGACGGTGTAGGTCCCCGGCTCGGTGAAAAGGTGAGCAGCCTCCGCGCCGCCGCCGCGCTGTCCGTCGCCAAAGGCCCAAGCGTAGGTCGCCAGCGTCCCCCCCTCGGGCGGCGCCGAGGAGCCCGCGTCGAACTGCATGACCGCGCCTGCCTCTAACGTCCCTCCCACCTCGAAGGCCGCGGTCGGGACTGGAGCCACAGCCAGCGCCGCATCTGCCGTCACCACGTCGCCGTCGTTCAGATCGAGCGTGCGGGCGTCCGTCACGAAGCCCGCCTTTTCGATCACGAGGTCCGCCAACACCGCGGCCCTCGACGCAGCGCGCGGACTCGGTGCCGCCGTCGGGTCGCCGAGGCGTTGGCTCGCTTCGAACCGCAGCCGCGCCGGCCCCGCCAGCACGAACGACCGTCCCGGCGTCACATAGCCTTGTTCGAACTGGAGGCGATAGACATACAGCCCCGCCGACAGCGTCCGGTCGGTGCTCACCCGGCGTCCCAGCACGTCGAAGACCTCGACGGTGGCCGCTTCCGGGCGGTTCTGCGGCACCGTAAACGGGACCACGACCGTGCGATTGCTCGCGGGCAGCGGGTTCGGGGCTACGGGGCCGACCCAATAGCTCGTCGGAACGGGCAGATCGGGCTCGTTCGACACCGAGGACACGAGCAGGTCGTAGCGCCCTTCGGCGTCGGAGAAAGCCACGCTCAGCGTCAAGCCGTCTAGGTCCACGAGGGCGATGCGGGCACGTTCGAGTGGACCGCCGCTGTCGTCGGTGACAACCCCCTGCACCTGGAAGGGCTGGGCGTGCACCGACTTAACGGCGAGGATCGCGAAGAGGAGGCAGACGGAAGCAATACGCATGACGCTGGTCGAGTCAAAGGGGGCTAGTGGCTCACGACGTGTGTGCTCATAGGCAGTAGCACTGCCCTTCCAGCATCTCGCCGCCTGCAGCTTCGCACTCGGACGCGGTGGCGGATACGAACTGGTTGCTGCGCCCCTCGCACGCGGAGGCGGAGGCCTGCTCGCGTGCGGAAGGCTCTTCCGTGAGGAAGAAGCAACCGGTCAGGCTCAACGTGGCGAGGGCGGCGAACAGAAGTAGGGCATGCTTGAAAGCGTTCATGGCGATGATGGGTTGTGTGAGCGAAAGACGTAGGAATGCGGTTCAGTTCGAGTAGCTGGTGTAGCCCCCGCCGAAGTCGCGGAAGGAGATGACCACGCCGCCGTTGCCGTCGGTGGTGACCCAGGAGCCGTCGCTGGCGTAGGCGCTGCCGCCTTGCCCGCCGCCCCTGTTCAGCGCACCTCGCTGCTGCGCGATGGCGACCACGTTGCCGAGCGCACCCTGGCCTTCAGGGCCGAAGTTGCCCCAAGCATCCATCCAGAAGCGCCCGGTGTGTACCTCACCCAACAGGTGCCGGAGCGAGGTCACGTCCTGCGGGTGGAGTTCGCGGCCGTTGATGAACGTGCCCGTGCCCGAAGCCGAGATGTTTGCTGGCATCGGACCAGGAAGCGGTAGGCCTGGCACCGTAAAGCCCGCAACGGGCCCGTTCTCGTGTCCCCACGCGCCGGACAGCGCATCGTAGAAGTAGCGGCCCTCAGGGATGCGCGTCTGCGCCTGGGCCTCGAGCGCCTGCAGGGTAGCCGTGGGTATCGGCTGCCCGTTGATGGCGATGACCCGCTTGGACTGCGCTGCGACCGGCGGGGCAACGAGGAGCACGGCGGCGATGGTAGCCGCGAGCACAAAGGAGAAAGCGCGTGCATGGGTCATGATCGAGAGAGGGTTGGTGCGGATCAACTTGGAAGTCCCCATCGTGCCTTGCTGCGATGCGATGGAGGGCGTCACCTTGCCAAGCAGGGTTGCTGCTCCAAGTGGACCATCCCCTGCGCTCTTTTTTTCAGCCGCCGCGCCTATAGGGCACCGCTGCACCCCAGGCCCCTGCGCACCGCGCCGCTCATGTCCGACGCCCTGCCTCCCTTCGATGACCTCACCGGCAGTTTCGACGACCTGCCGGACGACCTCGACGCGCTGCTCCCGGCGGTCTATAGCGAACTGCGGCGGCTCGCGCACCACCAGCTGCGTCGCGAGCGGGCCGACCACACGCTCTCGACCACCGCGCTCGTCCACGAAGCCTATCTCCGGCTGGCCGACGTGCCCGACCTCCGCCTCGAGAGCCGGGGCCGCTTCTTTGCGCTGGCCGCGCGCGTGATGCGGCACGTCCTCGTCAACTACGCGCACAAGCATCGCGCGCAGAAACGTGGCGGCGGCGAGCGCGCCCTCCCGCTCGACGAGGCACTCGTGGTAGGCATCGCCCAGTCTGAATCGCTGCTGGCGCTCGACGAGGCGCTGCAACGCCTGCATGCGTTCAGCCCGCGCCAGAGCCAGGTGGTCGAGTGCCGCTTCTTCGGCGGCCTATCCATCGAGGAGACGGCCGAGGCGCTCGACGTGTCGCCCATGACCGTCAAGCGCGAGTGGCGCGTGGCCCGCGCGTGGCTCAACCAGGCCCTAGCCGAGTGACGCCCCTACTACCATGACGCCCGAACGCTGGACCGAAATCCAGACCCTCTTCGAGGCTGCGTTGGAGCACAGCCCGGAGGAGCGCACCACGTTCCTAGCCGCAGCAGCCCCGGACCCTACGCTGCGCCGCGAGGTGGAGGCGCTGCTCGCCGCCGATGAGCAGGCTGGACCGCTCGACGCCCTGCAGGACGACCTCGAACCGCTGGCCTCGGGGTGGCGGGCCGCCCTGAGCGAAGAGCGGGTGGGGCCGTATCGCCTCGTGCGCGAACTGGGGCGCGGCGGCATGGGCACCGTCTGGCTCGCCGAGCGCGCTGTAGACGACGCGAACGCGCAGTTCGAGCAGCAGGTGGCGCTGAAGCTGCTGCCGGGCCCGCCGTCCAGCGAGCAAATCCGGCGGTTCCTCGCCGAGCGCCAGGTGCTCGCCCGCCTCCAGCACCGCCACATCGCACGCCTACTCGACGGCGGCGTGACTGAGCGGGGCCGCCCCTACTTCGCGCTCGAAGTCGTGAACGGCCAGCCGATCACGACCTACTGCGACCAGCACGACCTCGGCATCGAGGCCAGGCTCCGGCTCTTTCTTCAGGTGTGCGACGCGGTCCAGTATGCGCACCAGAACCTCGTGGTCCACCGCGACCTCAAGCCGTCGAACATCCTCGTCACGACCAACGCCGAGGGCCAGCCCTCAGCGAAGCTGCTCGACTTCGGCATCGCCAAGCTGCTCGACGGTCCGCGCCCCTCGCTCGGCGCGGTCACGCAGACAGGGCAGCGGATGATGACGCCAGCCTACGCGGCCCCGGAGCAGGTTCGCGGCGAGGCCGTGACGACGGCGACGGATGTCTACGCGCTCGGTGTGGTGCTCTACGAACTCCTCGCCGGCCAGCGGCCCTACGAGGTGGCCGACCTGCTTCCGAGCCAGGTCGAGCGCCTGATCTGCGAGACGATGCCCGCCAGGCCCAGCACGGTGGTGCTCGACGCTGGTACGGAAACCCCGCGCGCCGCATCCCGACCGGGACGACTCACGGGCGACCTGGACGTGATCGTGATGAAGGCCCTGCGTAAGGAGCCCGCGGCGCGCTACGACTCGGCGGCGCAACTTCGGGACGACCTCGCACGCCACCTCGCCGCCCTACCGATCTCGGCGCGCCCGAGCACCGTCGGCTACCGCGTCCGGTCGTTCGTGCGCCGCCACCGACTCGGCGTGGGTGCAGTAGCCCTCGTGGTGCTCGCGCTCGTGCTCGGACTCGCGACCACGCTCTGGCAGGCGCAGCGCGCCGCCAACGAGGCGGAGGCGGCACAGGCCGCCCGGCTCGTCGCGGAGCGCGAGGCACGCAAGGCTCAGCAGACCACGGACTTCCTTCTCGATGTCTTCCGCGTCGCCGACCCGACGGCCTCGCTCGGCGACACGATCACGGCGCGCGAGATCCTCGACGCGGGAGCCGCCCGGGCGCACGACGAACTCCGTAGCCAACCCGACCTCCAGGCGTCCGTGCTCGCCGTCGTAGGCGATGTCTACGCCAACCTCGGCCTCTTCGACCGCGCGCAGCCGCTGCTCCAGGACGTGGTCCGGCTCCGCACCGACACGCTCGGTAGGCACCACCCCGATGTCGCGGACGCCCTCGGCGCGCTCGCCGAACTGGAGCGCCAGCGCAGTCGGCTCGATGCTGCCGACTCGCTCTATGCCACGGCGCTGCGTACGCCCGGGCTGCCGGGGCCCCTGCGTGCTCGGCTCCTCGACCAGCGCGGCGTCGCGACGATGGACCTGGGGCGCTACGACGAGGCCGACTCGCTCTTTCGCCAAGCGCTCACCCTCTGGGAAGCCACCACGCCACCTGACCCACTCGCTCGCGCGACGACGGCGCTGCACCATGCCGCTCTCCACAACGCCACGGGCGCATTCGGCCCCGCCGACTCGCTCTACCAGGTCGCGCTGCGCACCCGGGAGGCCCAGCTCGGTCCGGACCACCCGGACGTGGCCACCGCGCGCAATGGCTACGCGACGTTCCTCTACAACACAGGCGACTATGCCTCGGCCGACTCGCTCTACCGGCAGGTGCTCGACCGGCGGTTTGCCGTCTTCGGCCCCGACCATCCTGACGTAGCCAACGCGATGACGAACCTCGCCACGACGCTCGTGAGCCTTGGCCGCTACGGCGAAGCGGACTCGCTCTATCAGCGCGCGCTTGAATCGCAGATCGACCGCCTCGGCCCCGAGCACATCGAGGTCAGCTACACGCTGGGCAACCTCGCCGTCCTCAATTACCACCGCGGTGACCTGGAGGCCGCTCAGGCGCGCTTCCGCGACGTGCTCCGTGTCCAGCGCACCCTCTTCGGCGAGACGCACGTGGACGTGGCGTTCACCCGCAACAACATCGCAGGCGTCGCACGGGCCGCGGGCGACGTGGCCACGGCCGAACGGGAATACCGCGCCGCGATTCGTCTCTTCGAGGCTACGGTCGGCGATGCCCACCCCTACACAGCGACCGCGCTCAGCAGTCTCGCTTCGGTGCTGCACGACGAGGAGCGCTGGGCCGAGGCCACCCGCGCGTATCGGACCGCGCTCGATGCCATGGACGCCGCCTGGCCCGACGGCCATCCGAGCCGTGCCGTCGTGCAGTCCCGCTTCGGCGACCTACTCACGGTTCGTCAGCAGGCCGTCGAGGCCGAGCCGCTGCTCCGGGAGGCCCTCGCGTCGCAGCGCGCGCAGTTCCCCGAGCACGACGCCCGAACCCTCACGACGCAACGCCGCCTCGCCGACGCCCTCATTGCGCTCGCCCTCGGCGACGGCGACCGTACCCTGCTCCTCGCTGAGGCCGATTCGCTGCTTGAACCCGTCCGCACCGCCGACCTCGACGACCTGCGCGCGGAGGCGACACGGAGCACGGCGGCACTCCAGCAAGCACGCATACAGGGACGCTAGCGCCCGCTCCCGTCCAGGCCTACCTTCCGCCTGCACCTTCGTCTTTCACCACCCCATATGACGCTTACCGTCGATCCGCACCCGCTGCTTCACCTCGCCGCGTTCGAGACGATGCTGCCTGCGTCGCTCGGCGGTACGCCGCCGCCCGACTGGCTGACGGCGCTGTTTGCTCTGGAGGCAGAGGCTCCCGTCCAGCGCTCGGAGATGATTCGCGCTACGTCGCGGAATCTGCTGCGCCACGGTGGCTACAAACCCACCGGGCGCGGTAAGCCCGCGTCGGAATACCTCGTCCGCGCCGCCGAAAACGGCAAGCTCGGCTCGATCAACGCCGTCGTGGACGCCTGCAACGTCGCCTCGCTGCACAGCGGCCTGCCGATCAGCGTCGTCGACCTCGACCGGGCGACAGCGCCGTTCCGCGTCGGCCTCGCCGAGAAAGACGCAACGTACGTCTTCAACGCAAGCGGGCAGACCATCGACCTCGGCGGCCTGCTCTGCCTCTTCGACGCCGAAGGCCCGTGCGCGAATGGCGTCAAGGACAGCCAGCGCACGAAGACCCACGACGGCACGCGGCGCACCCTCTCGCTGGTCTGGGGCCATCACGACCTCGCCCCCCACGTCGATGCGGCAACGGCGTGGTATCGGAGCCTGCTGGAACGGCTGGGCGCGGCGACCGAGGCGGTCACACAGAGCTAGATCGCCGTGCCGCGCGTCTCTGTCATCATCGTGACTTGGAACGGGCGGGCGCTGCTGGAGCAGTGTCTGCCCTCAGTCCTCGCCACCGACTTCGAGTCGTTTGAGGTCGTCGTTGCGGACAACGCTTCCACGGACGACACCGTCGCGTGGCTGGCGGCGACGCACCCCGAGGTACGCGTTATCCAGCACCCGGAGAACTGGCTCTTCGCGCGCGGCAACAACGAGGCAATCCGGCACACCGAGAGCGACTACGTCTGCCTGCTCAACAACGACGTGGAGGTACCACCTGGCTGGCTCGCGCCGCTCGTGCGCGTGCTCGACACGTTGCCGGAGGTGGCCGCCGTCCAGCCGAAGCTGCTCCAGCACGGCGACCGGTCGCAGTTCGAGTACGCCGGCGCCAGCGGCGGCTTCCTCGACGCCGTCGGCTACCCGTTCACGCGCGGGCGGCTTTTCGACACGCTGGAGCCGGACGCTGGGCAGTACGACGACGCTCGCGATGTCTTCTGGGCGTCGGGCGCGGCGCTGCTGCTGCGACGGTCTGCGCTGGACGACGTAGGGCTCCTCGATGAGGCGTTCGGCATGCACATGGAGGAGATCGACCTGTGCTGGCGGCTATGGCGGGCTGGGTGGCGCGTGCGTGTGGAGCCGAGCGCCGAGGTCTACCACATCGGCGGTGCCTCGCTGCGGCAGGGCGATCCGCGCAAGACGTACCTCAACTTCCGGAACAGCCTGCTGATGCTGTTCAAGAACCTGCCGCCCCGCGCCTGGCTGGCCACGTTCCCGCGCCGCCTCGCCCTCGACACGCTTGCGGCTGCCCGCGCCCTCGTCGCTGGCCGCCCGCGCGAGACCGCCGCCATCGCCCGCGCCTACCTCGACGCGCACCGAATGCGCGGGAGCTACCTCGACCAGCGCCCTGCGTCGTCGCCCTTCGCCCTGCCCTACCGTCGCTCGATCGCACTCGACTATTTCCTGCGCAAGCACCGTCGATTCTCGGACCTCCCCTCGGAGCGCTTCGTCTCGCTGCCCGACTGACGCAGCTACGAACCACTCTGCTACGAACCACTCTGCTACGGACGTCGGCGCACGATGACGACGGCGAGCGAGACGAGGACGACGACCATCCCAACCAGAGCGAGGCCGCCTGGGACTTCTTGGAAGAACACGTAGGCGAGCAGCGAAGCGATGGCTGGCTCGGTGAGCGTGAGCAGGCCCAGCATTGCCGCTGAGATGTAGCGCACGGCGTAGTTGAACGAGCCGTGGCCGAGGATCTGCGGGAAGAGCGCCATCACGAAGGTCCAACCGACTACGTTGAGCGGGGCCGACAGCGAAGCGCCGGTCACCAGCGTGCCGACGAGCGCCGTGAGCATGGCCGCAACGTTGAGCGGGAAGAGGTAGGCGAGAAAAGACACGCGCTGCCGCACCGCACGTCCGATCACGATGTATACCGAGAATAGTGCCGCAGCCGTGAGCGCGAGCCCGTTACCCAGCCAGGCGCGCGGGAAAACACCGGCCCCTGCATCGCCCAGGCCGATGAGCACCGCGCCGACCAGCCCCACGGCGATCGCGACCCACGTCCGCAGAGACGGTCGCTCACGCAGCGCCACCACGCCCAGCACAGCGATGAAGAGCGGGCTCATCGTCACGAGGACCGTCGCGCTTGCCACGGACGTGTGGTAAAGCGACGTGATCCACAGGATGAAGTGCAACCCGAGGAAGAGGCCAGCGGCCCCGACCAGCGTCCAATCGCGGTGGGTGAATTCCTTCCAGTCGGAGCGCGCGCGTGGCACGACGGGCAGCAACAACGTCACCGCCCACATCGTCCGCCAGAGCGCCACCGTCAGTCCCTCTGCGTCGGAGGCGTACCGGATCAGGATGCCCGCCGACGAGATCGAGACGAGCCCCGCGGTCAGCGCGAGCCAGACGTGCTGCGGCACCGACGCTTCGGTCGTCACGTTAGGCGTCGTCGCGGCGTCGGGTGAGGCCATGCTCGGTAGGGTCAGCTAGCGGAGAGCGCAGCTAGCGGAGCCGGTCCATCGACTTCACGAGGGCGATATCGGCGGCGATGCCGCGCTTGGCGAGCCAGATGAAGACGTAGGCGACCATGGGCAGCGTCAGGCTCCAGTAGGTGAGCAGCCACTCGGCAGGCGGACCGGCGTCACTGTCCTGGAAGGTCAGCCCGAGCGCCACGACCACGACCGCGATGAGCGCCAGATCGAGCCACTGCGCAACCGTGGCGACGCGCTGCTGCTGGGCGCGCTGCTTGTAGAGCAAGATGCTCGCAAAGGCGACCACGGCCGTCATGCCGCCCAGGATGTACGCGGTCGTCGAGAACCACGAGAGCGCTGTGATGGGGCCGACGGTCCAGGCCGCGCTGAGCGTGAGAAACGCAGCCAGGCACACCCCAGCCAGGAGCAGAAAGATCGATTGTTTACGCTGGATCATCGGTAGACGACGGACGCGAAAGGGACGAAACGCAGAGAGCCTGACCGAAGCCAGGCTCTCTGGGTACGAAAACTACGAGGCTGATGCGCGCCGCTGCGCTGAGGGCGCGTGAAAGGCGCCGCGCTAGTTGGGCAGTTCGCGCCGCGTCGAGTAGTTGATGCGAAGTGCCTGCGCCACGCGTAGCTCCTGCTGCACATCGTAGAGGAGACCCGTCTCCGAGTCGGAATCCACCTTCAGCGAGACGATCATGCGGGGCTCCTCCTGGAGCTTGCGGTACATCGTGTCGCGGATCGTGTTGATGTCCTCCACGAGCGCGTCGTCGATCTGGACCGCAGGCTCGCCCCGGAGGTCGCCCTCCTTGGCTTCGCCAATGTAGATATACGAGACGAGCCGCTTCTGCTCGATCTTCTCGATGGCTTCGGCCTGCGGGAGCGCGTTCTGCACGAGCAGCGTCACCTCGCGGAGGACCGTCGTGACCATAAAGAAGATGAGCAGCATGAAGATGATGTCCGGCAGCGACGCGGTCGGAATCTCCTGCTTGGTGCTGGCCTTCTTAGTAAAGTGAGCCATGTCGTTGGGATAGAGGTAGAGTCAAAGCCAGAGGAGCAAGCGCCCGCATGGAGCAAGCGCCGGGGCGGTCAGCCACCCGTGCCAGCGTCTGGCTCCGCGAGCGAGATCTTGATCGGGAACGCATCGGCGACCTGGTCCTCCTGGTCGGCTGGGAGACGCTCCTTATAGGTGGCGTAGTCCGGGGCCCCGAAGTTGCTGCGGGCATAGCCGTCGCGGATGTCGACGTAGGCGCTACGCAGTTCGTCGAGCACATCGACATACATCTCGTAGCTCGCTTGGCGCTCCGTCTTGAACGAGACGATGGCCTTCGAGGGCGTGTCCGCGTAGTTCGGGTCCGCGCCGTTGTTGGTGACGTGGCGGATGACCTCCTGGCGGATGTCGCCGAGCGTCATGAACTCGCCCTCCACGAGCACGTCGCCGTCGCGGTTGACAAGCACCGTGAGCAGGTTACGGTCGCTGATCTCCGGCGGCTCGGTGTCTTCGAGCGGCGGCGGCAGTTCCATGTAGATGCCCGTGTCCACGTCGATGGTGGTGGTCACGAGGAAGAAGATCAGCAGCAGGAACGCGATGTCGGCCATGGACGACGTCGGGATCTCGGCCTCGCGGGTCGTGCGGCGTTTGAGAAGAGGCATGGGGAGTGCAGGTTAGCGCAGGCAGTCGCAGGGGCGGCCCGCTCTGGGGCCGAACGCAGGGCTTACTTGAAGAAGCCGCGGGCGGTCGTGACGAGCAGGCTGACGGCACCGAGGCCAAGCATCGTGAGCGCAGTCATCATCACGGCGTAGCCGCCTGCGCCGACCGAGTAGCTACCGTCGGGCTTCACGAGCGTGGCGAGGAAGTCGGCCGGGGCCAGCGCGTACCAGACCGCGAAGACGATGAGCGGCACGGCGATGATGCCCAGCGTGATCGGGCTGGACTTGCCGCGCGTCAGGTTCATGACGCCGAAGCCCATGATGAGCAGCGCGCCGATGCCAATGAGGCCGAGGCAGACGTAGATGAGGATAGGAGCGAAGTCCATAAGAGCAGAGGTTGGGGGCGAGCAGATCCGGTGGTGCTAGAGAGAGGCCCTCCGGCCGGATGAGCCGGAGGGCCCGGGGTCTCTCTGGAGTGCGGACTTAGGAGCCAGACTCGATCTGGCCCTGCTCCGAGGTGGCGATGCTGTCGCGCAGCGGGCGGCCCATCTGCATCATGGCCAGCGCGTCGATCAGTTCGACGGAGGCTTCCTCCATCTCGACCACGATGCGGTCGATCTTCGAGACGCAGTAGTTGTAGAACACCTGCAGGATGATGGCCACGATCAGGCCGCCGACCGTCGTCAGGAGGGCGACCTTGATGCCACCGGCCACGAGGCTCGGCGAGATGTCACCCGCCTGCTCGATGGCGTCGAACGCCTCGACCATCCCGACGACCGTCCCGAGGAAGCCGAACATCGGGGCGAGCGAGATGAAGAGCGAGAGCCACACGAGGCCGCGCTCCAGGAAGCTCATCTCGATGGAGCCGTAGGAGACGACCGCCTTCTCGACAGCGTCGATACCCTCGTCGTAGCGCAGCAGGCCCGCCTGCACGACCGAGGCCACGGGGCCGCGCTGGTTGGCGCAGACTTCCTCGGCTGCGGAGATGCCGCCGCTCTCCAGCGCGTCCTTGACGCTGCGGATGAACTTGCGGGTGTTGATGTCGGCGCGGTTGAGCGTGATGATGCGTTCGAACGCGATGGCGAGGCCGATCACGAGCGAGATAAGCACCGGCCACATCCATTGGCCGCCTTCGTTGAAGCGCTTGACGAGTTCGTTGGCGAACGTGTCATTCGCGGCGGCTTCCTGTAGCAACAGCAGCGCGTAGTATTTCATGCGTCTACCTCAAGGGGGAATCGGGTCCAGAGAGTGGGTGAACGAGATGGAAGAACCGGGTGCTCCGACGCTAGATGGGGAGACTAGGTGGGTGGCAGCACGCCGGGCGTGAGATCCATTCACCAATATGACGAATAGCGTTCACATTGTCAACGCGACTCCAGAGCCCCCACCCCATTCTCTCTGACGGATTGCCCGGGGATTGGAGGGCGGTCGACACGTGCAAGACACGAAGCGGGCGGCAGAGTTGCCCCTACCGCCCGCCCTGTCTATTCAGGCGCCTCAGCGCCCCGAATGCACCTAGTCCACAGACGCTCGCAAGTCGGCGAGGTCGCCCACAGCGGGCCACAGCAGGAGCGCCTCCTGGAAGGTGCGGTCCACGTTCTGGATCACCGGGTAGAACGCGTCCACGCCATAGAGCCGCCGCGCTAGAAACGCCTTGATGCGCGCCTCCACGTCGCCGCGCTCGCGGGCTAGCTGGTCTTCCACGAACACGGACTCTTCGGTGTCTTCGGTAGCCTCGTCCACGACCGGCACGCCTTGGGCGTCGGCGTAGGCCAGGAATTCGGTCCAGAGGTCGTCGCTGAGGCGGTACTCACGGATGAACTCGCGCTCGCGGTCACCCCAGCTTCCGCGGAAGGCCGGCGTCCCGTCGAGGAAGTCGCGGGCGAACTGGCTGTCAAGGCTCTGGCGAATCACCGTCCGGAGCGTCGGGCCTGCCGAGTCGGGCACGACGACGTAGTCGGGCAGGATGCCGCCGCCGCCGAAGACGTCGCGCCCGGCGTCGGTTTCGAAGCGGAGGCTGTCGGGGTAGGCCGCCGCCAGTTCGGTCGAGGGCAGCACGGAGCGGCCGGACTCCTCGACGGCTTCGATCTCGCCCTCGCGGACGGCAAGCTTGCCCTCGTAGTAGTCTTCAGCGCCAGCGCCGCGCTCGTAGGCGGTCTGGATGAGGCGGCCGCTCGGCGTGAAGTAGCGCGAGATAGTCATCTGGAGCACAGCGCCGTCGTTGAGTTGGAACTGCTGCTGCACGAGGCCCTTGCCGAAGGTGCGCCGCCCGACGATCACGGCGCGGTCGTGGTCCTGCACGGCGCCCGCCACGATCTCGCTCGCCGAGGCCGAGTTCTCGTCCACGAGCACGATGAGCGGCTTGCCCTCGAACGAGCCGCCTGGGGTGGCGGTGTACTCCCGGTTGTACGCCACGTGGCGGCTGTCCGTGTAGACGATCATCTCGTCGTTCGGGAGGAACTCGTCGACGATCTTGACGGCCTGGTCCATGTAGCCGCCGACGTTGCCGCGTAGGTCAAGCACGAGGCGCTCCATGCCCTCGTCGCTGAGGTCGTTCATGGCCGTCATGAACTCGTCGTAGGTCGAGCGCGCGAAGCGCTGGAGCTTGATGTAGCCCGTCTCGTCGTCCACCATGTGCGCGGCCACGAGCGTGTTGAGCGGGATGTCGTCGCGGGTGATGGTGAAGGCGAGCGGGTCGCGGAAGCCGCGGCGGCGCACCGTCACGTCAACCCGCGTGCCCTTTGGCCCCTTGAGGTAGCGCTGGACCTCCTCAGTGGAAAAGCCGAGCGCGGTCGTGTCATCGATGGTGAGGATGCGGTCGCCCGGTTCGAGGCCCGCCTCCTCGCTCGGCCCGCCGACGATAGGCCGCAGCACGGCGAGCGTGTCCTGGTCGTCCTCGCCGTCGATGAACTCGTAGTAGATGCCGATGCCCTGGAACGAGGCGTCGAAGTTCTCGCGGACGCTGCGCATCTCCTCGGCGTCGATGTAGACTGAGTGCGGGTCGAGGCCCTCGATCATGCCGAGGATGGCGTCTTCGGCGAGGTCGGCCGAGTCCACGCGGTCGACGTAGTTGCGCGTGACGTAGCTGTAGGCCTCTTCGAGCTTCTTGAGGTTCTGGTAGGGGTCGTCGCTGGAGGCGGCGTCGCGGACCTGCATGCCGAGCAGGAGACCGACGAGGAGGATGCAGCAGCCAGCGAGGACGAGGGTTCGGGTGTTTCGCATCAAGCGGGAGGTTGGCGCTGGGCGCATCACGTGAGAGGGAAGACGCAGCCGGGACCGGCGCGGCGTGGGAGGATCGTTATAGCGCAGGACGGTGCGCAAGTTCTACCCTCTACAACCCCAACGTGACCGCGTTTCGCGCCCTGTCCCGCCCTACATGCGACGAACGGCCCAGCTGCGGCGGTGAACCGCCCCTCGGCACGCTGGGCGGCGCGCCCACGTGGACGAAAAAGCAGCATCGCCCAACCCGATCCAGGCTGACCCGCGCCGCGCTCAGTCGAACAGCGCCGAGATGCGCTGCCGCTCGATGGCACGGACCGCCGTCTCGCCGCACGCGCGCACAGCGTGGATGAGGTGCTCGAAGCGCGCGTCGGTCGCCACGCCGGCTTGCCAGCGCGCGTAGATCTGCTGCGCAATCACGGCGAGCTTGACGAGGCCGTAGACGTAGTAGAACACCACATGCTCAACAGGGCGCCCGGTCGCAGCCTCGTAGTGCGCCACGAACTCCTCGCGTGTCGGCGTGCCCGGCCAGGTCGTCGGGCTGACGTTGAGGCTCTGGAGCACCGGGTGGTCACTGGGCTCGATCCAGTAGCCGAGCGTGCTGCCGAGGTCCATGAGCGGATCGCCGACGGTCGCCAGCTCCCAGTCGAGGATGGCGCGGATCTGCGTGAGGTCGTCTGGGTCGAGGATGAGGTTGTCGTGCTTGAAGTCGTTGTGGATGAGCGACGCTACGGAGGCGCTGGTGTACGACTCGCCCGGCTGGTGCTCGTCGAGCCAGGCACACGCGCGGTCGATGTCAGGCACCGGGTCGGTCTGCGCCCGCTGCCAGCGCTGCGTCCAGCCCTCGACTTGGCGGCGGACGTAGCCCTCGGGCTTGCCGAACTCCGCCAGCCCGATCGTCTCCAGATCGAGGCCGTGCAGCATCGCGAAGGTGTCCACAAACGTCTCCGCGATGCCCGCGACCGTCGTCGCGTCGGGGATGTCGGCCGTCGTTCCGCGCAGGATGACGCCGTGGACGCGCTCCATCACGTAGAACGGGGCACCGATCACATACCCAAAGCCCTCGTAGGCGAGCGGCTTGGGGACCGGGAGATGCCCGTGCAGCTTATCGAGCATCATCCACTCCCGCGTCATGTTGTGCCCGCCCTGCACGTCCGCGCCGACGGGCGGACGCCGCACCACGAGTTGGAGGGGCCCCTGCTTCTCGTCGTCCAGGATGACGCGGTAGGTCAGGTTGGAGAAGCCATGGGGGAACTGGCCGATCGTCGCCGGGCCTCGCAGACCAAGAGTGCTCTGGAGATAGGCGTGGAGCTTCTCGACGTTGAACGGGAAGGGCGACGCCGCAGGCTGCTCAGGAGGCATGGTGGGTGTTCGACGTTGGATGTTCGATCAGGCACGCGATTGTGCATCGAACATAGCCCCTCAACAATCGAACAGCTCAAATCACAATGTCGCCACCATACCATGTACCATACCATGTCCGAAGAACACCTGCGCAAACTCATTCCGGAGTCCTTGCCGCGAACGCGGAAAGCGAAGCTTCACGCAGTAAATCCATCCGATGCACCCTATAGATCCCGGATCAAGTCCGGGATGACAAAGGTGGGAGAAGCGGGCAATGCACACGGCTTACTCGCCTCTGGTATCATAAATCGACCTTTGTCTTCGCGAGCCAGCCGTAGCGCGCCTGGAAGAGCTGCTGGGCGAAGAAGTAGAGCTCGTAGTCGAGGTCGTGGCACTCGCGGAGCTTCGGGAGGATCTTCGGGTTGAGGTCGTCGATGTCCTGGAGGGTACGGCGCTTGGTGGCGGCGGCCCAGCGCTTCTCCTGCGGCGCGTAGGTCCAGCCGAGCGTGTGCTCGAAGGCGCGGACGGTGTCCTGGAAGCGATCCTGCACGCCGAAGACGGCGCACGACTCCAAGTTGCGCTTCGCCGCGTCGAGGAGGCGCTGACGGAAGAGCGTGCTGCGGCGGAGCGTCGGGTAGAGCCGGTCGTAGTGCAGGCCTGCCATGAAGCGCGCCTGGCGGTTCTCGAAGCGCTCGTCGCGGTAGAACTGCACGAGTGTGACTCGGTCGGCGAAGTTGCGCAGCGGGTGGCGCTCCCAGAGGTCGATGTCGTCCTGGCCGCGGATGTAGTAGTACCAACTCACCGCGCGTTCCAGCGGCTCGCGGATCACGGTCGCGTAGCGGACGGGGCGGCGCGTGAAGCGGTGCAGCCCGTGCGGGATGTGGCCGATGAAGGCCGGGGCCTTCCAGCCGTGGCGCGCGTAGCGGGTGACGCTCGCCGAGCGCATGTAGCCCGGCGCGTTCGGCTCGATGAGCGCCTTGATGAGCGCCGTCCCCGCCGTCTTCTCAACGTGAACGACGACAAGCTGAGGGGCCTGGGTCGTGGGGCGCAGGTCCTGGGTCATGGATCGGAGGCGGTGTGCGGAGAGGTGGGGTCAAGCTACGTGCGGCCTTGGTCGGCCGCGTTCTCCCAATTTTGTCATGCTGAACTCGTTTCAGCATCTCAACGAGTCCACCGAGATCCTGAATCAAGTTCAGGATGACAAGTAGGCAACTGGGGTGGGTGGACAGCATCACACCACGCGCCGACTTGGTGCGCGTCGCATTACTGTCGCATGGCGTCACGATTCTGTGACGGTGAACGTCAGGTATCCGGTGCGCCCTCGCTATAGCTCCCGGTCACCACGAAGTCGAAGAGACCACCGCCAGCGATTAACTGCAGGCCGCGAGGCTTCTTCAGCCCGATCAAGCCGAGGTATTCACGCGTCGTCGCTATGGGCTTGTCGAGGTACTCGTTTAGAATCTCGAACCTGCGCCCGAAGACTTCTTTCCCAGGGTGCGGATACCACGCTGTTTCCCAGACGGCGAGGTCCGTTGAGACGGTTCCGTCTGTCCAATTTTTGGACCGGTACAGTAGAAAAAGCCCGGCTAGCATGTAGCGTCGTAGCTGTGCTTCGTCAGGCTCGTTGACCAATAACCACGCTTCTATTTGGTGGACATACTCGTCGATGTAGTCAAACATCTGGCGCTCCTGGTCAGAGTACCGGAACAGTTCGATGATCTGCTGACGATCCACACCTCATAGCCCCCCGCTCATCTCGGCGCAGACGGCCTCGACTTCGGCGACGGTCTTTGGGATGGCGGGGCCGAGCACACGCATGCCGTCGTCGGTGACGAGGACGTCGTCTTCGATGCGGACGCCGCCGAAGCCCCGGCCCTCGTTCATCGTGAGGAAGCGCTCGATCTCGGTGTAGTCGAGGAACGCGGCGTGCTTGCCTTCGGCCTTCCATGCTTGGACGAGCGCCGGGATGAAGTAGCATCCCGGCTCGACGGTCACGACGAAGCCGGGCTGGAGCCGCCGCCCGAGGCGCAGCGCGGAGAGCCCAAACTGGGTGCTGCGCGTGACCTCGGCGTCGTAGCCGACGTGGTCCTCGCCGAGCGCCTCCATGTCGTGCACGTCGAGGCCCATGATGTGACCGAGGCCGTGCGGAAAGAAGAGCGCATGGGCCCCCGCGGCGACCGCCTGCTCCGGGTCGCCGCGCATCAGCCCGAGCGCCGTGAGCGCCTGCGCCAGCCGCCGCGCCGCCACGAGGTGCACGTCACGGAACGGCACGCCCGGCGCGATGGCGGCGAGCGCGGCGGTCTGCGCGTCGAGGACGGCCTGGTAGACCATCCGCTGCGGCTCGGAGAAGGTGCCGTTGGCGGGGAACGTCCGCGTGATGTCGGCGGCATAGCCCGAGGGCGCGACGGCCCCCGCATCGGCCAAGACGAGGTCGCCGCGCTTGAGGGGCGTGCCCGTCGGGTGGTTGTGGAGCGTCTCGCCGCGCGCGGTGAGGATGATCGGAAACGACACGTCGCCGCCGCCTGCGAGGGCCGCGCCGCGCATCCAGCCCGCCGTCTCCCACTCCGCCGTGCCGGGCTTCGCGTGGCGCATGGCGAGCCGGTGCATCGCGTTCGTGACGGCCAGCGCGCGCTCGATCTCGGCGACCTCCGCGTCGGACTTGACCGAACGCTGAGCAACAATCGCATGGATGAGCGGCTCCGAGACGTGGCCGCCGAGCGTATCCGGGAGCGTCCCGAGCAGCCCAGCGAGGTGCTGCTTTGTCGCCGCGCGGTAGGGCGGGACGATGTGCACCGGCCGGCCCGCGTCGATGGCGGCGAGCACGGCGGGGCCGAGGTCGGCGAGCGGCTTGGCGGCCTGCGCCCCGATCGCCTGCGCGCGTTCGGCCAGCGACGGCTGCGGTCCCTCCCACACCACATCGTCCAGCGACGCCTCCGGGCCGTAGAGCGTCGCCGTCCCTGCATCGAGATCCACGACGCCGACGTGGCCGGGCTGATTGAGGCCGAAGAAGTAGCGGAAGGTGCCGTCCTGCCGGAAGCCGTAGTGGTTGCCGGCGTAGTTCATCGGCGCCGACGGGTTCCCGGGGATGAGTGCGAGGCCCGACTCGCCCGCAGCCACGAGGTCGGCGGCGAGGCGCACCCGGCGCGGGGCGTAGACGCGGGGCGAGAACGGCACGAGCGGAGACGACATAGCAGGACGGGATGACAGACGTGGGAAGCCGACCGTCCCATCGCGGACGCCCGGTGTTCGATGATACGCGACGAGGCCCTGCGGGCGTGGCTGGACGGCGCCTGTTTCGGTATCGAAGCGGGCGCGAGGCTGCTGCTGCGTATCCCGTCTCGTTTTGGGGACTGTGCCGGACCTGCTGTCTCATCGTTCGACCTGCCAACGTTCAGTGGGCGCGGTGCGACTGCGAGCGTGCCCGCGTCGCATGCTGAACCCTGATTTGAGACGACGGCACGGCGCTTGGGACGCTCCTGCCTGCACACACCGTCCGCTGTGGCATACACACCCGGCCATCGCAGGCATTCCCGCTCAGGCGGGCCTCCCGCTCAGGCGGGCTCCTACTCTTTCGGACCAGCCGTACCGAATTCCATGCCTCGCCTCGCTGTCGCCGCCTGCCTTGTTCTCGCGCTCGTGGCCGCTTCCGCCATGATGCGCCCCACAGACGCCACGGTCGCCGCCGAAACCTCCGCGCTCAGCACTGAAGCGCACGCGCTCGTCGCCGACCTTCAGGCCGCTGCTGCCACCCAGGCTGACCACCCACTTGCTCTCCTCGACGCCCCGGAAGCGTTCCAGGCTCTGACGATCTACCGCGACCACGGCAGCTTCCGCCTCACGGCCCCTGCTGCTGGCGAGGGCCTCCTCACCTTCACCGACAGCCACGGCACCGAGCGGCTGCATGTCCGCTTCGACCGCACCGGCGTCCTCGCCACCCAAGCTCTGAGCTAAGCTTCCTCTCTCGCATTCACCCGAGGCACCTCCCGGCCTTCACCCCGGCCGGCCCTCTCGGTACGCGCGGCGCGCCCCCAACCACCGGGGCGCGCCGCGCTTTGCGTTCGCACCATGCCGGGGAGCCCCGTCAGGCTTCGCCGCGAGGGACGCGCTCCGCGAGGTAGCGCAGCAGCTTGCGCTTGGCGACGGGCATGAGCGTGGCGTCCGTCGGCACGGCGACATCGGCGTGGACGCAGTAGGTCGCCGGGTTGGGAAGGTCGCGGTGCTGCTCAGCGAGCGCGCGCTTGCAGGCCCCGGGCTCCGCGGCCCCCTCGGGGAGGGGCACTTCGGAGGTGCGGAGGCTGCGGTAGCGCGCGTCGCCTTCGCCGGGGGCCACGAGCACGCTCACGACATAGCGGACCGCGCGCCAGCCGGTTTCCTCTGGGATGAGGAGGTAGCCTTCGTCCTGGTAGCGTGGCACGAGGCCGACGGCCTCGACCGCCGTGTGCGACTCCACGAACTCGTAGATCGCCTGCCCTTCCTCAATGGCCTGCGTCAGGCGCGGCAGCGTCCAGTCGACAAGGCCGTCCACCGGCAGCGCGTCGAGGCCGGGCACGTTGGGGCGAACATAGACGACCTCGCGCTTCTTCCAGTCGATGCCCTGGATACGGCCAGGCTGTGCTCTGCGGAGCGTTGCCGATTGGTCACGCAACGCGACGAGGTCGCGGCGCAGCCGGATGAGGTCGGCGAGGTGCGGGTAGACGCGCGTCTGGTCGAAGGCGCGGCGGGCGCGCTGCAGGCCCGCCAAGAGGCGGTACCGGACGAGTTCGGCGTCGTCGGAGGCGAAAAGGTCGAGCGTCAGTGGGTGATGAGTCGCCATGACAAGTGGTGCTGCACGGTGGAGTCGGTGATGGAATCGGGGCGGGCGAAATCCCCGAAACGGCCCATGAATACGGGCGACTCCTCACAAACGCAAACCATTTGCCAATCACTACTAAGATGTTTAGCACCAATAGTATATAGCACTCACTTTATAGGAGTGCTAGCACTTATCGCTCGCAACTGCTCTACCCTTCGTCCATCGCTATGCTTGGTCGACGAGCAACCGCCCTGCCCAGTTAGCCGGACCGCGAGGAAGGCGGAGGGCGAGGGACCGTGCATTGCGCGAGGCGGGAGCGCGCCTCCTATCAATCTGCCGACTAGCACTGCGGCTAGCGTTCGAAACGGTACGTCTCCATCACCTCGGGATCCGTAGCCACCTCGACGACGCCCTTGCACTTCTTGCAACGGAAGGTGACAGAACTCGGCCGCGGGTGGGTGCCGAGGACGAACCGGAGGCTCGAAATCGGGCTGTACGTCCGCTCCGCTACGACGTGCGGGTCGTTCCGGTCGTAGCCATGAACACAGGGCGGTGCCTCGGGCTCCTCGGAGCGACGCGGGGCCATTGCGCGCTCCGCGGCGAGCCGACGGCTGCGCTCGCGATCCCGCTCCCGGATCTCCCGGAGTCGGCTCTCGACGATCTGGGCCTCCTTCTTCGCGTTCGCAGCATTCCAACGCGTGATCGCTCGGTCCAGAGACCAACGGCCGCCGCCCCAGACCGCGTAGACGCAGAGCAACGCGAGGACCAGCGCCGAGAACGCGAACGACTGGTTCGCTGCCAGGAATGACTCGGGGAAGTGGACGAAGAATGCCGCGCCGAAGAGCACCGGAATCTGGAGGAGCGCCGCGACGCGCGTGATCATGCCGACGGCGAGCAAGAGCCCTCCGCCGAGGTGGGCTAGGCCGACGTAGTGGGCGAGCGCCACGGACGAGAGCTCGCCCCCATCGGCCCCCGCCAGTTCGACGACGGCACCGGAATCGTTGAGAAAGACGATGCCGCGTGCGAACAGGCCAACGCCGAGGTAGATGCGGATGAGGTCCAGGGCGATGTCGCGGTGGGCGTCGGCCCAGGCGGTGAGGCGAGCAGGCATAAGCGCAGGGGTCAAGGGACGAGCTTTCAGTCCGAATTGAAAGTTCACAGTTCCTCTTTGAGTTCGACGAGGCCCCCGGGGTTCCGCGCGCGGCCGAGATTCACTGGCGCGGCCGTGCGCGCCCCGCCTCCACGTTGATCTCCGCAACGTATGTCGGAGCCGAGTTGCGTGACTTCGCGCGCAGAGCCTCCAGGGACGCGCACGTCGAGCCCTCTTCTCGTGGGTCAACCAGCTTCCGTTTTCTACTTAGCGCCCGAGCCAGTAGGTCACCTTGACGAGGAAGATGTTCTCCGAGGGCAGGTCGAACACCGCGCCGAGGTCGCGCCCGAGGTCGAAGTTGCTCACGAGCTCGTCGCCCACGCGCTCGTGCTGCCAGACGAGGAAGACCGCCGAGCCGGGGCGATACTCCCACCGCAGCACCGCCGTGCCCTGCAGCACCCGCTCGTTGAAGTCGACGCGGCGGCGGATGCTGAACGTGTCGGCGGTGCCCGGATCCCCATCGGCGTCGATGGTGAGCGTGCCGTCGGCCTCGCTGATCTGCGCGTCGCTGAAGAGGTCGAAGTCGTACGTGCGCGGACGGGCGAGCCCTTTGAGTTGGCCGTAGTCCACCACGAAGACCGACGGGCGGAGGAACAGCTCGAACGACAGCTCGGGCGTGAACGTCCAGTCGAGGCGTGCGCCAAAGACAAACTCAGTCGTGCGGGTGTCGGAGAAGACGTAGCGCCGGCCGAACGTGGCCGCAGCGTTGCGGTCGTCGGTGCTGCGATAGAACTGAAGCGGGTTGGTCTGCCAGTAGATCTCCGGCTCCAGTTCGAGGCGCACCGAGGGCGACGGTCGCCAGCCCAACTCTGTCTGGATGCTGGCCGAGGAGCCATCGAGCCCGGTGAGTTCGCCATCGACCTGGACTTCGGCGTAAACGGTGCGGCTCCGGTCGGTGTAGCCCGTGAGGATGCCGCCGACTTCGCCTGGCTTGCGCATCAGCGGGCCGCCGCGCGTGAGGCGGATGTCGAACACCTCGGGCCGCACCACGGCGCTCGCGAAGATGCCCCACCGGTTTTCGAAGAAGAGGTCGGCGAAGCCACGCACATAGGCCGTGACGAGGTCACCGCCGTAGCTCCAGGTGAGGCCCTGGTTGGACGACAGTTCCCAGTAGCGCAGCAGCGGACTGCTGGGACGCGGCTGCCGGTAGGCGACGTTGCCCGCGAGCGAGAGCCCATCGGCGCGGGTCTGGAAGCCGAGGTCGTTGAGTTCGAAGCCGGGCGTGGCCGTGGTGGCGGTGAGCGAGCCGAGCCAGCGGCCTGAGAACTTGCCGAACGACACCTGGCTGTAGAGCCCCGAGAGGCTCGTGGCGGCCGTGTCGACGGAGACGTAGCCCGCGTCAGGGCGCTGGTAGTAGCGGATCGAGCGCCGCTGGAGCCGGGTGATGAAGTCGGTGCTCCCGCGCACGTGTGACAGCGCGCCGATACCGCTGAGCACCCAGGTTCGCCCGCCGCCGAAGGCGTGCTCGAAGTCGAGGCCGACCGTGTAGGCGCCCGAGGCGAGGTTGTCATTCAGGAGCGCGCCATCGCCGAGCGCGCGGTTGGTCGCGGTGACGAGGCCGCCGAACACCGAGCGCCCGCCGCGGAAGCCGCGCCGCGCCCGCACCACGCCGTAGTTGACCCACGGCTGAACGGTCGTCTCGCCGCGCACGAGGTTGCCCTCGTCGTCGACGTTGGCGAAGCGCGCCGTCTCGCTGGTGGTGACGGCTTCGAGGACGCCGAGGTCCCAGTCGCCGATGCGCCCCGTGAACTTGGCAGCACCGGCGATGGTCGTCTCCGTCGGGGACTCCACGAACGTGCCGCCGACGCCGACGCGCGGGCTGGCCCCGATGCGGCGCGTGTAGAAGAAGTCGCGGGGGGCGAAGTCGCTATTGAAGGTGCGCGTGCGACCAAAGTCGAAGATCTCGGTGCCCTCAACGAAGAAGGGCCGCTGCTCGCGGAAGAAGTCCTCGAAGATGGTCAGGTTGAGCACGGCCGGGTCAGCCTCGACCTGCCCGAAGTCGGGATTGAACGTGGCGTTGAGCGTGAGGTCGCTCCCGATGCCGAGTTCGAGGTCGGCCCCGGCGGCGAAGCGAAGCGCGTTGGCGTCGAAGAACGGGTCGGCCTCGTCGCCGGGGAGGCGTTCCAGGCGGAGGGCGGAGTAGGGCAGCACCTCGGCGCGGGCGCGCGGCTGCAGGCTCCCGACGCCGCGCAGCGTGCCGAAGCGCGACACGTAGCCGAGCACGTCGGGGAGAATCGGGGCCCAGAACGAAGCTTCGTCGCGGTGGGCGATGTCGCGCTGGAGCTGCAGCCCCCATGCCGGCGTGCCCGCATCGAAGCGCAGTTGGGAGAGCGGGATGCGAAACTCGGCGCTCCAGCCGTAGTCGGTGCGCGCCGTGCGGACCGCGTAGACGCCGTCCCAGCTGTCGTCGGCGTCGGTGTCGTTGAAGAGCACGCCGTCCTGCTGCGTACCGCCCGCGGTGACGGCGAAATAGTAGCCCGTGCGCCCATCGCCCCGCCCGTCGATGTCCACGGAGACGCGGTCGCTCTCCGGGTAGGTGTCGCGGCGCGAGACGCGGGCGAGGTAGGTGCTCGGGTCGGCGACGTAGTTGCGGAAGGCGACGTAGAGGGCGTCGTCGTCGAAGAGCACGAGGGCCTCGGTGCGCTCGCTGCTCGGCTGGCCCGCATCCGGCTCGCGCTGGACGAAGTCGGTCGCGACGGACGCCGCCTCCCACGCGGCCTCGTCGATGCGTCCGTCGATGGCAATGCGCCCGCTGCGGCGCTCCGCCTCAAGCGTGGGCAGCGCGGGTTGAGCGGACTGAGCGAGGAGGGGCGCCGCTAAGCCCGACACGAGGACGAGGAGGACAAGCGCGGTGGTGGCGAGCGCGGAGGTCCACATAGAACAGACAGAAGGGTGGGAAGATCGGCGGCCAAGATACCGCCGCGTTGCTCACCTCCCAACCGTCATGCCAGGCTCCAGGATTCCACCCATGTGGCTTGCTCGCGCACGTTCCTCAGGAGCCGATCCAATACGTCGCCTTGAGCAGGAACACGTTTTCGACCTCGTCGCGGAACGCGTCGCCGAGGTCGCGGCCGAAGTTGAACGTCCCGGCGTCGAGTTGGTCGCTGCCGATCGAGCCGGCGCGCTGCTGCTGCCAGACGAGGAAGATCGCCGAGGCGGGACGGTATTCCCACCGCAGCACCGCGTTGCCGCGCAGCGAGCGGAACGTGAAGTCCTGCCGGTCGATGCGGAATGTCTCGCCGCCGTCGCCGGGGTTCACCTCGAAGGTGTCGCCCTCGGCATTGGGGACGAAGATGCCGTCCTCGACCTGGCCGCGCGTGATGGTGCCGGTATCGTCACCGAACACGTCGAAGGTGTAGGTGCCGGGCTCGGCGAACTGCTTGTAGTCCTTGTAGCGGTAGGCCGCGATAAACGGCCGCGCGAAGAGCTGCAGCGTGAGCGTCGGCGAGAACGTCCAGTTGAGGCGCATCCCGAGCGAGACGTTCTGGCTCGTCACGTCGGCGAAGAGGTAGCGCGTGCCGCCGGTCGCGGTCATTGCCGCGGCGTCTTCGGTGCCGACATACTGGTCCGTGTCCTTCTCCCAGCCGAGTTCGGGGTTGACCTCGACGGACACGGTCGTGTTGGGGCGCCAGACGAAGGTGCTGAAGGCGTAGCGATCGTACTCGCCGGAGGTGTCGAACCGCTGGTTGAAGCCGCCCTCGACGGCGAACGGCTTGCGGAAGTCGGAGAACGAACCCAGCAGCGTCCGGAGGCCCGCGGGGTAGGTCGAGCGCGGGCCGCCGCGTGTCAGCCGGTCGTTGGTGCCGGGCGGGATGTAGATCGCGTTGCCGAAGAAGCCCCAGCGGCTGCTGAACTGCACGTTGCTGAAGGTGCCCATGTAGCCGTTGATGCGGTTGCCGTCGCGGTTCCACCCAGCGCCGCCAAAGAAATTGACGCGCCAGCGGTTGAGCAAGTCAGACGCGGGGTTGTTGTCCTGGTAGCTGGTGGCATAGGAGAGCGCCCGGACGCCTGCGCGGAACTGGAAGCCGAGGTCGTTGACGTCGAAGCCGGGCGCGATGTCGGTGTAGGTGAGCGAGCCCGTGACGTGCTCGCCGCGGATCTTGGCGATGGAGAGTTGCCCGTAGTAGCCGCTGAGCGAGGTCGCGCTGGAGTCGACGGAGGCCGAGGCGTCGTCGGGGCGCTGGTAGTAGCGCTGCGGGGCGCGCTGGAGGTCGGTGATGACCGACGTGCTGCCGTTGACGCGGCTGAACGCGCCGACGCCCGAGACGGCGTAGGTCTGGTCGCCGAACTGGTGCTCGAAGTCGAGGCCACCAACGTAGGCGCTGGATGGCATCAGGTCTTCGAAGACCGGGTCGTCCGCGAGGCGACGGTTGGCGGCGGTGACGAGGCCGCCCACAACGGTCTGGCCGCCGCGGAAGTCGCGCTTGACGCGCCCGACGGCATAGTTGGCCCACGGCTCAACGATGGCCCGTTCGATCGGCCCGTCACCGACGACGTGCTGGCCGTACTCCCGCGTGGTGACCGCTTCGAGGACGCCGACGGACCAGCCGCCGACCTTGCCCGAGACCTTGGCGGCACCTGCGATGGTCGTCTCGTTGGGGCTGTCCACGAAGTCGGCATCCCCAAAGTCGTCGCTGAGGTTGCGGCGCGGGCTGCGGCCGATGCGGCGGCTGTAGAAGAAGGTCGGCCGGAAATCGACGTTGAACGTGCGCGTGTTGCCGAACTGGAAGATGTCCACGCCCTCGACGAAGAACGGGCGGCGCTCCTCGAAGAAGTTCTCGAACTGCGAGAGGTTGACGACGGCCGGGTCGGCCTCGACCTGGCCGAAGTCGGGGTTGAGCGTGGCGGTGAGCGTGAGGTCGCTCGTGAGGCCATAGCGGAGGTCGGCGCCGACGTTCGCGCCGAGGTCGTTCTCGCTGTAGAACGGATCGGCAGCGTCGCCAGGGAAGCGTTCGAGCTTGCTGGCGACGTAGGGCGTGACTTCGAGGCGGCGCGGCGCGCGGAGCCCGCGTAGGTCGAGCAGGCGTCCGAAGCTGGAGACGGTACCGCTGGCCTCGGGCGGGAACGGCGCCCAGAAGTCGCTCTCGCCGTTGTGAACGATCTCGCGGCCGAACTGGATGCCCCAGTCCTGCGCGCCCTCGTCGGCGCGGAAGCGGAGCTGCGAGAGCGGGATGCGGAACTCGGCGGTCCAGCTGGTCTCCTCCACGGAGGTCGCCACGTCCCACACGGCGTCCCAGCTGGTGTCTTCCTCGACGTCGTTGTAGATCAGGAAGTCGCGCGGGCTGCCCGCGGGCGTGACGGCGAAGACGAACGCGGTGCGCCCATCGTCATAGCTGTCGAAGGCGACGAGGGCGAGGTCGCTCTGGATGAAGTCGTCGCGGCGGGCCATGCGCGAGATGAGCGTACTCGGGTCGCGGAGGTAGCAGCGGAAGCCGACGTAGATGGCGTTGGCGTCGTAGAGGACGCGGACCTCGGTGCGCTCGGTAGCCGGGTCGCCCGGTACGGGCTCGCGCTGCGTGAAGCCGCTCGCGACGGGTGCGCTGGCCCAGGCCTCCTCATCCAGGCGTCCGTCGATGGCGAGGCTGGCCGTGGTAGCCTCGGCGAGGCTGACCGCGCTTAACTCGGGCGGGCCCTCGCCCTGCTTGCTGCCAGGCGGGTCGGACGATTGCTCACCCGCGAGGGCTATCGGCGCCAGGGCCATCGGGCCGACGAGCGCGAGAAGGAGGACGAGGTAGCGCGTAGCGAACAGCATCAGACGAGCGGGGGGCGGCTCGGAAACATGAAAATGAGAGGCCTACGAGGGCGGCGGGGCAAAAGTGACGAGGCGCGGCCGTCTGTCACAGGCAGAAGGCGACCCGGCGCGCACAGGACACACCAGGTGGGCACACGTTGCCCAGGGAGCGAGGAGCGGTTGGCTGGCCGCGGAGCGAGCCTAGTTGGATCAGCAGGGGCCGTGGGCCTGCTCGTAGACGAACGGACGGTCCAAGGTGGCTGCGCTCTGAAACGCCTGCCCAATCTTCAGGTGGACATCGACGTTCATGTCGTCGAACGCGGCTTCGAGGTCGTCGGCGATGCCGTCCCAATCCACGCGCTCGACGGCCTCCTCAACGATGTCTTCCATCTCGTCGGCGAGGTCATCCCAGTCGAGATCGACCTCCACCTCGCCGTTGACGACGAGCCGGAAGCCGTGCTCGTCCACGCGGACATCGAGGTCGTCGTCCGCGTCGGAGTAGGAGAAGGACGAGGCCTGGGCGAGCCGGTGCGCGGCGCGGAGCGTGTCGGCCACGGCCGCGCGCAGACGCGCGTCGCGGATCTGGTGGACGCCACGCAGAGCGGCGCGGTCGTCATCGCGAGCGGTGCGACGGTCGATGCGGGAATCCTGGCGGTCACTGCGCTCGCGAAGGTGGGCGCCCGAGCGACGCAGCTGGATGCTGCCGTTCTGGGTGGTGAGCTTCATGCGCCGTCCGCCGTTGCCCACGGTGCCGGAGGCAGACACGCCAACGTGGCGCCCGCGCCGGATCTCCAGCGGGAAGTCGGAGCGGATGTCGCCGTTCATCGTCTTGGCCTCGACCTCGGCGGAGAAGTCGGAGGGCAGCGTGAGGATGATGGCGCCGTTGACGGAGGAGTACTCGGCGGTGCCCTCCCAATCGGCGCGGCCCATATCAGCGCGGATGGCGCCGTTGACGCTCGACGCGCGGACGGTGCCGCTGGCGGAGGCCTCCACGGCTCCGTTGACGCTCGTGGCCTCGATGTCGCCGTTGGAGGTCGTTGCTTTCACGGCGCCATTGACGCTCGTGGCCTTCACGTCACCCGAGAGGCCCATCGCCTCGACGGCCCCGTTGACGGAGGTGCCCTCGAAGTGAACGCCGCGCGGGACGCGCACCTCGAAGTTGATCGTGACGCCGTTGTTCACGTTGCCGCTGGGGCTCTCGGACGGGGAGCAGTCGCCACGCTGGTCCTCGTAGCGCACGCACACCACGACGCCGCCGTCGAACTCGACGACCTCGACCTCGGCAGGCGTCGGGCGGCGTCCTCGGTAGCGATCCTCTGTGGCCTCGATGGAGACCGCGTTGTCATTGCCGCCGCGCGCTTTCACCTCGCCGTTGAGGTTCTTGACGATGAGCCGCTTGCCGGGCGCGAGCGTGCCGGTCCAGCTGAAGTCGTCCGCCGCATAGGTCGTCGCACCCAGGCCGATCACGCGCGGCTGCGGGCTAGGCTGCGGATTGGGGCGCGGCGCGGCCACGGCGTCTATCCCGCTCGGCGGGGCGTCGCTCGCCGCCTCCACGAAGCTGAACGGCGCGACGTCGCCGACGGCGGCCTGCGCTACCGGGCGTACACTCGCGAGCGATGCGGCCAGCAGCAGCGTCACCGCCCCCAGGATGGTCAGCAGGACACGCGAGAGCGCCCGCCGGTCGAGGGAGGGATCGAGAATGGAGAGGAGGCGGCCTTCGAGTTGCGAGCGGCGCGCCATCGGAGCCATCGCGAGGGCCGCCACCGGCTCGCGGCGCTGCACGGAGCGCGCCACGTTGAGGAGCACGTCAGCATAGGCGGTAGGCCGCGTCCCGGCGCGCAGCACCGAGTCGTCGCAGGCATGCTCGCGCTCGGCGAGCAGGCGGCGGTAGGCGAGCCACGCAAGGGGCTGGTACCAGTGCAGCGCGCAGGCCAGCTGGGCGACCCACTGCCACAGCACGTCGCGCCGGCCCACGTGGGCGAGCTCGTGGGCGAGGACCGCGCGGCGGCGGTCGGCGTCCCAGCTCTCCGCCTCGGCAGGCAGGATGAGGACGGGCCCCACGGCGCCCCACGTCACAGGTACGCTGAGGCGGTCGCTGGTGAGCAGACGCACGGGCGTACGCAGGTCGAGGCCGTCGGCCACGTCGGCGAGGAGCGCGAGCCAGGCGCCGTCTTTCACGGGCGCGGCCCGAGCAGCCAGCCGCCACGCCGCGAGCGCACTCACGAACCACCACGCGCCGACGACGAACGCGCCCAGGGCCCACACGAACACCAGTGCCGCCCACGGCTGCGCCAGCGCGAGCGCCCAGGGCGTCGTAGCTGCTGGCGCTGCGGACTCTTCAGCGGCATTGAGTCCTGCGAAGGCGCCCGCCTCAAACGCGCCCGCCTCGGTAGCGGCCAGCGTAGGCGCCGCCGCGTCGTCGGTGAGCGCCGGCGCCTCGCTGAGCGTTGCGGCTTCAGCGGGCAGACCAGGCACGGCGACCTCCCAGGCAGGCAGGGCGAGCGGAAGCAGCGTCACCGCCAGCACGGCTGCGAGCGTCCCCGCCCAGACGGCGTGGCGCCATGCCGCCGAAGCGCCGCGCATGAGGCGCGCGACCACCCATCCGAGCGCGAACACGACCGTAGCTTTCACCATGAGCGGGAGCGCCACAGGCAGGACCGCCGAGGTCATTTCGAGGAGCATGGAGAGATCAAACGTTGGCATGGCTGCGGTCGGCTGGGGCAGGGAAGCGCGGACGAAGGCGGAGGCTACTGGTCTTCGTTCTTGGCCTCGTCGATGAGGCGCGTGAGGCGGTCGAGGTCGTCGTCGGAGAGCTGATCGCTCTTCAAATCGAGGAGGGCGGCGACGGCGCGCTCGGCAGAGTTGTCAAAGAAGGTGTTTAGCAAATGCCGGAGCGCCGAGCGCTGCGCCTTCTCTGGCGCGACGGTCGGACGGTAGACGTAGCGCGGGCCGTCTTGGGTGTGGGCGAGATGGCCTTTCTCCTCCAGGATGCGGAGGAGGGCCCGCACCGCGGAGTAGGACGGCGCGTCGGAGAGGGCGGCGCGCACCTCGGCGGCGGTAACCTCACCGGTGCGGTAGACGATGTCCATGATCTGCCGCTCGCGACGGCTGAGGCTGGGCTGTGTCATGTCGAATTGATGCAGTGCTAATATTTTAACACCGCCAGAATAGGGCGGCGCGACCTCCCAAGTCAAGACTTTATGCTAACTTTTTAGCATACCCTATTCCCCCTCGTTCCTCTGCCTTTGCTCTGGCGCGCTACGGGTGCGTTGGTGTCGGGTTGCACCTTGAGCCTCGCTCGCGTGGGGACGGGAGCGCCCCTTGATCGTCCCTACCCGCTCCCCGGTGTTTACCTGATTTTCCGCACAGGAACCCCCTTATGGGTGATCGGTGGTAGGGTGGCCCATCCCGCTCCGACCTCCGCGTCTAGAGGTCCTCACCCTGAGGTCTGCATGTCTACCCTCGACTCTCACGTGCACGAGCAAGAAGACCGCTCGCCCGAGCTTCCGCGCCCGGCGAGTGCGCCGCTTCCTGCCGACATCTTCAAGCAGGCGCTCCACACAGCCAGCAACCTCGTCGTCCTCACCGATGCGAACATCCCCGACAATCCCATTGTCTGGGTAAACGACTACTTTTGCACGTTCACGGGCTACGACCGCGACGAGGTAATCGGGCGCAACTGCCGCTTTTTGCAAGGCGATGACCGGCAGCAGTTCGCCCGGCAAGTACTTCGAGAGCACGTCGACGCGGGAGAGGCGGCCAACGTCGTGCTACGCAACTATAAGAAGGACGGCACGCTCTTCTACAACGACTTGCACGTCAGTCCGGTCTACGATGCGGACGGGCGCCTCATCTACTTCTTGGGCGTGCAGAACGACGCGACGGACCGCGAGCAAGCCCTCGCCACAGTGCGCGAGCGCGACCAGCAGTTGCACGACCTCACGGAGACTGAGCGTGAGCGCTTCGGCATGGAGTTGCACGAGGGGTTGGGGCAGGTGCTCACAGGCGCGGCCCTCTCGGCACAAGCTCACCTACGCGAACTGGAGCGCATCGCGCCTGAACTGGCGGCTAGCGCTCGCACTGTGGGCGAGTTGATTGCGCACGCGCTCGTAGAGGCCCGGCAGATTGCGGCGGGGCTCCACCCCGTCCTAGACAAAACGAACGGCCTCCAGACGGCCTTGCTCGACCTCGCCGCGTCCATGAACGAGGCTGCGGAGGGCACGCACATCACCGCCGAGATCGACGATGTTGCGGTGGCTAACCGGCGAACGACGCGCCACCTCTACCGCATCGCGCAGGAAGCGGTGGCAAACGCCCTCAAGCACGCTGAGGCTCGGCACATCGTCCTACGGCTCTACGAACCCTCGAGCGCAGACACGCGCACCGTCGTGCTGGAGGTGGAAGACGACGGACGGGGGATCCTGACGGAGATCCTGATGGGCGACTCCACCACGCCGCCGGGCATGCGCGTCTCGGAAGTAGCGGGGCTGGCCCAACACGGGCGGGGCCTCTACAGCATGCGCTTCCGCGCCGACCAGATGAGCGCAACGCTGGCCGTGACGCCCGGCGAGGACGGCGGCACAGTCGTACGCTGTGTCGCGCCGCTGAGCTAGGTATCCCGCGAGGGTAGAACGGAATGGGTGTGCGAGCGTATGTTGCGCCGCCCTTCTTTGCTTTGCACTTCTCCGCTGCTTCCCATGCTGGGTCGGCTGTTGCCTCTCGACTCCGGGTCCCCTACGGACCGGCTCTTCCGCGTCTCGTTCTACGTGTTTGCGGCCTCCATCGCGTTCTCCATCGCGGGGACGCTCGTGCTGAAGGTGATTCCGCCCGCGGCGGCGTTTTTTCAGCCGTTTATGGAAAGCCTCATCAAAGCACCGACGTGGACCTTCATGGCGCTGCTTCCAGTGCTGACGTTCTTGCTCTACCTCCCCGTCCTCGGCTGGGGGCGATCTGTTGGCTTCCTGGTGGTCGGCTGCCTGATCGGCGCGGCGGCCGAACTGGCGGGGACCCAGTCTGGCCTTCCGTTCGGCCCCTACATGTACACGAGCTGGCTGGGCGCGAAGATCGGGGGGCATGTGCCGTGGTTCATCCCACCCTCGTGGTATGCCGTCTCCGTGGTGTGCTATGACCTTGCTCAGCGTATGCGCTTCGGCACCCTCGGCACGATCGTGGGCGGCTCCCTTCTAATGGTGATCTGGGACGTGGCCCTCGACCCCGCGATGAGCCGGGCGTTCCCCTTCTGGATCTACCCCACGACGGTTCCGCCTGCACTCGCGGGCTCTTGGGTCGCGGAGACGTTCGACTGGCTCTTCGTGGGCGCCTTCTTCGGGATGCCGCTGATGAACTGGGTGGGGTGGTTTGTCACCTCGCTGCTGATCATGGTGGCCTATCGCTTCCTGTTTGGCGGCATCCCCGAGGAAAACAGTGACACGCGCTATCCCTGGGCGGCGGCGTTCTTCGCGCTCAACATGATTTTCCCCATATTCGTATCGCTCCTGTACGGCCTCCCGCTGGCTGCGCTGATCGGTACGGTGGCGCTCGCCGTTCCGTTTGCCGTGCTCCGGCTGCGCCGTGCTGCGCCCGCGCTCACGCCGGCCCCGGTCGCGGGCTGACGCGCCTGTTTTCTCCTCCGTCGCCCCTGAGCCCCTCTACGGGCCCTGCTCCTCTGCACTGTCATGGCCGACCTCACACTCCACCCGGCCTCGTCACTCGGACCGACTACTGCGGCAGACGCGCTCGCGCTGGACGAGGCGGGCGCTGGGTCGCGTGCGGATCAGGACCGCGCGCTGTGGCGCTCCTTCCGTCACCACTCGAAGACGTTTTCGCTTGCGGCTCGGCTGCTGCGCCGTGAGGTGCGCCTCCCCGTCGCCACGCTCTACGCCTACTGCCGTGCCGTCGACTCCGTCGCGGATCAGCGGGTGCAAGAGATTGGCACGCAAGCCGCGCAGGCCGAAGTCGAGCAGATGCGCGCTGCGCTCACCGCCACGCTCGACGGTGCCCCTCCCGACGGCCTTCTGTGGCAGCGCCTCGCCGATGTCCACACGCGCTTCGGATTGCTTCCCGGCCCGCTCTTCGAACTGCTCGACGGGGCCGCCTGGGACCTCGACGGGCGCCTAGTGGAGACGATGGCTGACCTGGTTGCCTACTCCGAGTTCGTCGCGGGCAGCGTCGGCGCGATGATGCTGCCGTTCCTGGTGGATGACCGCAGCCGGATCCCGACGCTCACGCCGTCCGCGCGGGCGCTAGGCAACGCCATGCAGCTCACCAACATCCTCCGCGACGTGGGCGAGGACTGGCACAGCTTGCGGCGCGTCTACCTCCCGGCGGACCTGATGGCCGAGCACGGCGTCACGACGGCGACGCTGGAAGCCAGTGTCCCGACCGCAGCCTACCGCGCGCTGCTGGAGCACGTCATGGCGGAGGCCGAGCGCCTCTACACCGCAGCCGAAGCCGGCATCGCAGCGCTGCCTGGGCGGGCGGGCACGGGCATCCGCGCCGCCGCCCGGTGGTACCGCGAGATCCTCAACGAGGTGCGTGCCTCGGGCTACGACAACCTCCAGCGGCGCAACCACGTCCCACTCGGGCGCAAGGCCCGCCGCCTCGTCCACGACGGCTACGCCCGCCGCAAACGACGCCTGACCGCGTTCGGCACGCGGCACGCAGCCACGCGCTGATCCCCCTGCCCCTCCCCCATGCTTCAGATCTTTACCACGGGCGGGACCATCGACAAGGTCTATTTCGACGCCAAGAGCGACTTCCAGGTCGGCGACCCGCAGATTGTCGAGATCCTGAAGCAAGTCGGCGCCACCGTGGACTATCAGGCGGAGACGCTGCTCCGCAAGGACAGCCTGGAGATCACCGACGACGACCGCGCCCGCATCGTCCAGCGCGTGCTCGACTGCGAGGCTACGCAGGTGATCATCACGCACGGCACCGACACGATGGCGCAGACGGGCCGCGCCATCGAAGCCGCCCTGCGCTTCCAGCCTGACGCCGCGAAGACCGTCGTGCTCGTCGGGTCGCTCACGCCAGCGCGCTTCCGCCACACCGACGCCGAGTTCAACATCGGCTTTGCGGTCGGGGCGGTCCAGAGCCTCGCGCCCGGCGTCTACGTGGCGATGAATGGGAAGATCTTCTCAGCGGGCGCCGTCCGCAAGAACCGCGCGGCCAACCGCTTCGAAGTCGAGGCCGGGTAGGCTCGCTTCCAGGTCCAAGGGTATGTCCCTCGTCTCACCGGGGTTCGGCGTCCCACCGGGGCTCGGCGTCCCGCCAGGACGCGGCGTCCCTCCGTCCTCGGGGTAGTTCGCAGGAAGTGCCATGACTCCCGGCGGCCGACACCGTAGCTTGCCCCCTTGCATGTTGCCCTCTGCACGTCCATACCCACCACGCCGATGCGCCTTGCTTCTCGACTTTCCAGCCTCCTCGTCGCCTGCGCCCTGTTCGCTGCGCCTACGCACCTTTCGGCACAGACTCCGTGCGAAAACGGCACCGCCGACGGCTACGAATGTGACCGGGTGACCCTGCTGGCCCACCTCGACTTCGACGCGCTCACGTTCGGCTACGACTACAGCATCGGGCGGCGCGGCAACGACCTCTGGGGCTGGACCGACCCAGAAACGGGCACCGAGTACGCGCTCGTCGGGCACTACGACGGCGTCGCGTTCGTGGACCTCAGCGACCCGACGGCACCGCTCCTAGTCGGGGTCTTGCCCACGGAGATCCCAGGCGCCTTCGGTAACCGCTGGCGCGACATCAAGACCCGCGGCTCCTATGCCTTCATCGTCAGCGAGGCGACCCAGCATGGCATGCAGGTCTTCGACCTGACGCGGCTACGCAACGTGACGAGCCCCCCTGCCACCTTCGATGCCGACGCGATCTACGATGGCATCGGTGGGGCGCACAACGTCATCGCAGGCGATGACCTGGACGTGGCGATCATTGTCGGATCTGCCGACTTCACCAGCCGCTCCTGCAATACCGGCGGGCTCATTCTCGTGAACGTGCGCAACCCGCTCGCCCCCGCGTTGTCGGGCTGCTTTGACGCGGACGGCTACACCCACGACGCGCAGTGCCTGGTCTACGATGGCCCCGATCCCGACTACCAAGGCCGCACTGTGTGCCTCTCGTCCAACACGTCGTTCCTCTCCATCAGCGATATCACCACCGCGACCTCGCCCAGGGGCATCAGCACGGCGGCCTATCCTGACCCGGGGTACACGCACCAGGGCTGGCTCACCGACGACAAGCGCTTCTTCCTCATGAACGACGAGTTGGACGAGGCGCGGGGCCTCGCGGCGTCCACCCGCACCATCGTGATGAACGTGGAGGACCTGGACAATCCGTTCTATGTCGGGGCGTACTCGTCGGGCGTGACGTCGTCGGACCACAACCTCTACGTGCGCGACAACGTGATCTATCAGGCGAATTACGAGAGCGGCCTGCGCGTTTTCCGCTTCGACCCTGCCAATCCCACCGACTTCGAGCTCCTCGGCTTCTTCGACTCCTTCCCGGGGACCAACATCTCGTTCGACGGGGCGTGGAGCGTCTACCCCTTCTTTGAGAGCGGCGTTGTGCTTCTCAACGACCGGGAGAGCGGGCTCTTCGTGCTGCGTCCGGAAGACGTTGGCGTGGCCACGGAAGCCCCGCTTCCTGACGCCACCGAGCGGCTGAGCGCGGCATATCCGAACCCGTTTGGTGATCGCACCACGCTCGCGCTCACCCTCGACAGCCCCGAACGCGTTCGCGCCGAGGCCTACGATCTGCTCGGCCGCAGCGTCGCGACGCTGCTCGATGGCACGGTCGATGCGGCGATGCTTACCCTTGACGGATCTGCCCTCCCGAGCGGCGCCTACGTGGTGCGCGTGGTGGGCGAAACCTTTACCGAGACGCGCCGCGTGACCCTCGCGCGCTAACCCTCGCGCGCTAATAGCCTGTCGAGGTTGCTCCACTAGCATGCGTGTCCCCGATCTCTCCCGTTCCACTTTTCTCCCCCACATGCGTACGCTTCTGCTCCTGAGCCTCTTGATCCTCCCTGGCTCCCTCGCCGCTCAAGAGGCTGTCACGGCTTCCTGTTCTGGCGGGACCGCGCTGAGCTTCCCCTGCTCAGACGTGGATCTGGTTGGGCGGCTGACCACCTCCCAGCTCAACATCCGCGCCTTCTCGGGGACCCCGCGCGGCAATGACATCTGGGGCTGGACCGACCCGGAGACGGGCGTCGAATACGCGCTCGTGGGTACCACCGAGGGCACCGTGTTCGTCAGCCTCGCGGACCCTGTTTCGCCCAGGGTCGTCGGCACGCTGGCCAGCGCCACAGGCACGTCCACCTGGCGCGACCTCAAGACGCATGGCAACTACGTCTACATCGTCAGCGAAGCCGACGGGCATGGCATGCAGGTCTTCGACCTGAGGCAGCTACGCGACGTCACCGGTGCCCCGGTCGAGTTCGAAGCGACGGGCCGCTACACCGGCATCGGCAGCGCGCACAACATCGTCATTGACGAGGACCTCCCCTATGCCTTCGTCGTGGGGTCCACGCAAAGCAACTTCAACTGCAACGGGGGCGGCCTCCACATCGTCGACCTCGGCCGTCCCACCCTGCCGCGCCTCGCGGGCTGCTTCGATAGCGACGGCTACACACACGACGCCCAGTGCGTCCGCTACGACGGCCCCGACACCGACTACACCGGCGACGCCGTCTGCTTCTCCTCCAACGGCGCCTTCGGCAACAACGACGTCCTCTCGATCAGCAACGTCACGAACCCGCGCGAGGCCGTGAGCATCAGCCGCACGACGTATCCCTTCCCGGGCTACGCGCACCAAGGCTGGCTCACGGAAGACAAGCGCTACTTCCTCATGAACGACGAGTTCGACGAGAGCAACGGCGACTATGGGAGCAACCGCACGCGCACGCTCATCTTCGACGTGAGCGACCTCGACGACCCCGTCTACGTCGGCGCCTACCTCAGCGTGCTCTC
>JBCBNX010000013.1 GCA_039821555.1 Bacteroidota bacterium | reverse complement strand
CGACGGCGTGCAACTCCCAGGCCCAGGTGATCGCCTCGCGCTTGAAGTAGTCCCCGAAGCTCCAGTTGCCGAGCATCTCGAAGAACGTGTGGTGGTAGGTGTCGAGGCCTACCTCTTCGAGGTCGTTGTGCTTGCCGGAGACGCGGAGGCACTTCTGGGTGTCGGCCACGCGCGTGTAGGGGCGGCTGCCGGTCCCGAGGAAGACGTCCTTGAAGGGGTTCATCCCCGCGTTGATGAAGAGCAGCGTGGGGTCGTCCTGCGACACGAGCGGCGCGCTGGGGACGATCTCGTGGCCCTTCTGGCGGAAGAAGTCGAGGAAGTCCCTACGAATGTCGGAGGCAGAGCGGATCTGAGACGAGGTATGGGTCGGGGTGCTCATGGGAGCAGCGGGCAAGCGTGTGGACAGGGGAGCGAATAAGCTACGCCGCGCCTCTCGGTGCGCTCCGGCACCGCGCGGGAGATTGGGGGAAAAGGCGCGCGGAACGTCGAGCGCTCGGCGGGATGCAAGCGCCAGACGCGCTGCCCCCGCTTGACACGCCTGGACGGCGGTCAAGCTGTCCCCCTCACGTGTGAGGGGGACAGTTTTGGTTGACTGGGAGCATCGCGACCGTCAACCAAAACGGGGGGAGCCGCCCCACCTCGATCTCGCATGCTCCCAACGACCGCACCCGCCACCACCCTCGATGCACTCGTGGACCTGCTCCGCGACCGGCGCATCGCCGTGCTCGTCGGCGCGGGGCTCTCGACGGACTCGGGCATCCCGGACTACCGAGGTCCCGGCACGCGGCACCGGAAGCGGAGCCCGATCCAGTACGACGACTTCGTGCGGAGCGCTGCTGCCCGGCAGCGCTACTGGGCGCGGGCGAGCCGGGGGTGGCCGCGCGTCGCGCAGGCGCAGCCCAACGCCGGGCACCGCGCGCTGGCACAACTCGACGCGGCGGGCCGCCTCACGGGCACGATCACGCAGAACGTCGACGGCCTCGACCGCGCCGCACGCATGGTGGAAGGCACCGACTCGCATGCCCCCGTCGTAGATCTACACGGGCGGCTGGCGGACGCGGTCTGCCTCGCCTGCCAGCGCGTCTACCCGCGCACCGACGTGCAAGGCTGGATCGCCGAGGTGAATCCGGGCCACCTCGAACCGTTCGACGCCGACCTGCTCGCGCCCGACGGCGACTTCGAGCTAGCCGACGAAGCCGTTGCGCGCTTCGTCCCGCCGACGTGTCCGGTGTGTGACGGCGCGCTCAAACCGGACGTGGTCTTCTTCGGCGAATCGGTCCCGAAACCTCGCGTGGCGCAGGCGCAGGCCCTCGTCGCGGACGCCGACGCGCTGCTCGTCGTCGGGTCGAGCCTCGCGGTCTACAGCGGCTACCGCTTCGTGCGGCAAGCCGACAAGGCGGACACGCCCGTCGCCATCGTCACGCTCGGCGACACGCGCGGGCATCGGCATGCGACCGTCGCCCTGGATGCACCGCTCGGGACGACACTCCCCGCGCTCGCGAACCGACTGCTCGCCTAGCTGCGTGCGTCACACCTGGTCGGCGCGCAGCTTTTCGAGGAGGTGCGAGAGCGTGTGGAGATCGTCCTCCGTGAGGTGCTGCGTGAGGGAAGAAATGCGCGTGTCCACAGGGCCGTCGAGGCGCCCGAGGACCTCCCGGCCTAGGTCAGTGATGCCGACCTCGACGACGCGGCGGTCGTAGTCAGCACGGCGGCGCTTGACGTAGCCGTTCGCCTCCAAGCGGGCGAGGAGGCGCGTCACGTCGGGCGTCCGGTCGAGGAGCCGTTCGCCGATGTAGGCGCACGGGACGCGGTCGGTCTCGGCGCCGCGCAGGATGCGGAGGACGTTGTACTGCGCGTGCGTCAGGCCCTCCTGCTGCATCACGCTCTGCAGCTCGCCCTGGACGTAGCTGTGCGTCACCATGACGTTGAGCAGCGTCTCCAGCGCGGGGGTGCGGAAGTGGGCTTGGTGGATGAGATCGTTGAGCTTCACGGCTGTCGGGCGGCGAGTGAGGGTGGCCCGTTCAGAACGTCCACCTCATCCACAAGTTCAGATCGGTCACGGCTGCGCGATCGCCACGGCGTCGCCTACGGGACGTGGGAGCTGCGTGCGCTGGGCCAACGGGAAGGCCTCCACGACAGCCGCCGTGAGTTCGCCGCCGTCGTAGCCCAGCGGGAAGACGGCGATGCCGCCGAGCTGCTTGCGCTTGACGAAGTCGAACTTCTCGGTGAGACTCACGAGGTCCTCGTACCACCCCTGCCGCCACTGACCCTCGGCGTCACGGTAGGCGTAGAACGGCGAGCCGCTGACGGGGTCGCGGCGCATGCCGAACGCGGCGGCGCGCTGGACGGCCGAGCCCGGGATCTCCGGTACGCGGGCCGAGATCGGTGCATAGGCGACGATCTCGCCAGGGCCGGTCGTGGCGGCTCCGGGTTCGCCGGTGACGGTGGGCCACTCGTAGCCGAAGTAGGGCACCGCCATCACGAGTTGGCGACGCGGGACGCGCAGCTGGTCGTAGCGGTCGAGGACGGCGTGCCAGTTGAGGCGGCCCCAGCCGCGCAGCGCGGAGATAGGCCCGGCGGTGTCGCCGTGCTGGTGGTGGAGGTCGTAGCCCTGCACGACGAGGTAGTCGGCGGCCTCGGCGAGCCCAACCTCGTCGTAGGCGTCGGCGGGGTCGAGGGCGAGCGTGAAGACGGTGACGGTGTAGCCGGTCCCGAGCGTACGGCTGAGGTCGGCGACGAAGCGCGTGTAGGCGTCGCGTGCCTCGGGCGGGACCGGATCGAAGAGCTCGATGTCGAGGTGGACGCCGTCGGCGTTGGCGTCGCGGACGGCGGCGAGGGTGCCCTGGAGCAGCCGCTCGACAGACGCAGGATTCGTGAACAGCTTCGTGAAGACCGCCGCGTCGAAGAGCGTCAGCGACGGCGCGGCCCGGGTGGCGCTGCGGTGCGCCGTCTCGACCATGCGCACGCCGCGGTCCTCCCAGCCGTGCGTATTGGCAAACGTGCCGTTCGCCTCAATGGCAAGCTCGAAGTAGAGCAGCTCGTCGATCGCGTCGAGGCGCGCGTGCTCGTAGGCGTCGCCCATCCAGTAGGGGTGGTAGCCGAGCACGAAGAAGTCGTGCTGCGCGCACGCCGGGAGCGTCAGGACGAGGGCGACGAGGAGGGCAAGGCGGAGCACGAGGCGGGCGGCGGCGAGGCGGAGGTCGGCGGTACCGAGCAAGCGCATGGAAACAGGAGGGAAGCGAGAGAAGCGTTGGTGCCTTCTCGCGCCAAGACCTCGCCGCGCCCCCGCGCGTGCGCTGGACCGTTCCCGCAGCGCAACCGTGCTGCGTTTGTGCACCGTGCTTTGTCATGCCCCTTCACCGTGCCCCTCTGACTGAACGCAGTCACAGGGTCGAGCGTACACAGGTGGATTCGTAACCGTGCCGCTCCCCCCGTCCCTGCGTCGTCTCCGCGTGCGTCTCTGATGAGCCGCCCGCTCCGCTCCTCGGGACTGTCCCCCTCAGGGATGAGGGGGACAGCTTGACCGCCGTCGCAGGCGTGTCAAGCGGGGGGAGCCACCTCACTTCTTCCTCCATGACCGACGCGCTCGCCGAGAAGCTCGCTCACCTCCCCACCCAGCCGGGCGTCTACCAGCACAAAGACGCCGGGGGCACCATCCTCTACGTCGGCAAGGCCAAGAACCTGCGCAACCGCGTCCGGAGCTACTTCCAGGAGTCGCGCCCCCGCGATGCGCGCCTGCGCATCCTCGTCTCCAAAATCGTCGATGTCGAGGTCATCGTCACCGACACCGAGGCCGAGGCGCTCATCCTCGAAAACAACCTCATCAAGCGCCACCAGCCGCGCTACAACGTCAACCTCAAAGACGACAAGACCTACCCCTACATCTGCATCAAGCGCGAGCGCTTCCCGCGCGTCTTTCCCACGCGGACGGTGCGTAAGGACGGCTCGGAGTACTTCGGCCCGTACACCGACGGCAAGGCGCTGAAGCTGATGCTCAAGACGATCAAGGACCTCTTCAAGCTGCGCACGTGCTCGCTGCGGCTCTCGAAGGGCAACGTCGAGGCCGGCAAGTTCGAGCCGTGCCTGGAGTACCACATCCAGAACTGCAAGGGCCCCTGCGTAGGCTACCAGTCCGAGGAGGACTACGACGCCGCCATCGACCAAATCCGGCAACTGCTGAACGGCAAGACGAAGGCGCTCGTGGGCATCGTCAAGGACGAAATGCAGGCCGCCGCCTTGGCAAAGGACTTCGAGCGCGCCGCCGAGCTGCGCGACCGGATGCGGGCGCTCCAGAAGTACGCCGAGAAACAGAAAGTCGTCACCACCGAGGAGGTCGACCGTGACCTCTTCGCGCTCGCCATCGACCGCGAGGACGACGCAGCCGTGGGCGTGCTCTTCAAGGTGCGCGAGGGCAAGATCATCGGCCGCCAGCACAAGATCCTGCGCCGCTTCGAGGGCGTCGAGGACGCCGAGCTGATGCAGCGCTTCGTGGAGGCGCACTACGCCGACGCGACGTTCTTCCCCGACGAGGCCTACCTGTCCCACGACGTGGCCTCGCCCGAGCCCATCGAGGCCGTGTTGCGCGAGGGGCGCGGCAAGAAGGTGCCCCTCAAGACCCCGGCGCGCGGCGAGAAGGCGAGCCTCATGCGGATGGTCGAGGCCAATGCCGACCTGCTGCTCGGCGAGTGGAAGCGGCAGAAGATCGCCCGCGGCGAGGAGCGCATCCCGCGCAGCGTCACCGCCCTCCAGCGCGACCTCGGCCTCAAGAAGCCGCCCCGCCGCATCGAGTGCTTCGACATCTCGCACCTCGGCGGCACGGGCACCGTGGCGAGTTGCGTGGTCTTCGAGGACGGCAAGCCGAAGAAGTCCGACTACCGCACGTACAAGATCCGCTCGGTCCCCGACGGCAAGCCCGACGACTTCCAGAGCATGCGCGAGGCGACGGAGCGGCGCTACAACCGCATGGTGCAGGAAAACGGCCCCTGGCCCGACCTCGTCATCATCGACGGCGGCAAAGGGCAGCTCAGCTCGGTGATGGAGTCGCTGAAGCGCACCGAGGTCGTCGGCCGCTTTGCCATCGTGAGCCTCGCCAAGCGGCTGGAGGAGGTCTACAAGCCTGGGCTGTCGGACCCCGTGATGATCCCGCGCACGTCGAGCAGCCTGCGCCTGCTCCAACGTGCCCGCGACGAGGCGCACCGCTTCGCCGTGACGGCCCAGCGCAAGCAGCGCGCGATCAAGACGCTCCGCACCGAGCTTACCGAGATCGACGGCATCGGCGCGAAGACCGCGCGCAAGCTGCTCTCGACCTTCGGCAGCGTAAAAGGCGTCCAGGCTGCCTCCGAGGACGCCCTCGCCGACGAGGTCGGTCCATCGGCAGCCAGCAAGGTCAGGGCCTATTTCGACACCCCACCGGCTGAGCGCGCGGAGAATGAGGCCTAGCGCCGTATCCTGCGGGCGAGCCACCCTCGAACACTACGCCCGTATCGCTATGCTTCGCCTCGCTGCTCTTACTGTCGCCCTGTTTGCCCTCACGCTGAACGTAGGCTGCGCCGACTCGTTCGTGACGCCGGAAACGCTCGTGCCCGGCGACCTGATCCCGGGGGGCTTGCCGCCTGCGGTGGGCAACACAACCGACAGCTTCGGCTTCGCCGTCACGGCGGACGACCTCGCGTTCGAGCAGGACTACGCCCTCAGCTTCACCGGCGACGCGTCGCAAGTCGGCCTCTCGGTCGTTGGCTACAGCAACGGTACCGCCTCGCTGGAACTGCTCGATGAGGACGGCACAGTGCTCTACGCGCGCAACCTCGCGCAGAATGTGGCCGAGGGGGCGCAGACCGTGGCAGGCCGTCCTGCCAGCGCCGTGCTGCGGTTTGAGGGCTACTCCGGCATCGTCTCGGTCGGCGTCTCAGGGGGCGAGTAGCTGCCTGCGCAGCACGTCGCGCGCCACACTTCCCACTGAAAGTCACGTCCGGGTGCACACCAATGCGCCCGGACGCTCTGGTTTGTAGAGGCGCGGACGTTACGAGGAAACCGTGTAGCGTCGGCGGCTTGCGAAACACGCGGCGGGGTGCTTCATTCTTTCAGTCTTGATTGAAACCTTCATCCCCTCAGCCCCCTGCCCCGGACGATGGAAACGACCGTGAACACCCCGACCGCGCTCGCCCACCCCGACCGTTTCGACCGCCGCCACAACGCCTCCGATGACGCCGCCGTCCAGGCGATGCTCGACGCCATCGGCGTGAACAGCCTGGATGCGCTTGTGGACGCCGCCGTACCCGACGCGATCCGCCTCGGCCGCGCGATGGACCTGCCACCCACACTCTCAGAGCACGCGCTCCTCGGCGAGGCTCAGCGGCTCGCCGACCACAACGAGGTGTTCCGGTCGTACATCGGCATGGGCTACCACGGCACGCTGACGCCGCCGGTCATCCTCCGCAACATGTTCGAGAATCCGGGGTGGTACACGCAGTACACGCCCTACCAGGCCGAGATTGCGCAGGGGCGGCTGGAGGCGCTGCTCAACTACCAGACGATGGTGAGCGACCTCACGGGGCTGGAGATCGCCAACGCGTCGCTGCTGGACGAGGGCACCGCCGCCGCCGAGGCCATGTCGATGTTCTTCGGCCAGCTGCGCGGCAAGCGCTCGACGTTCCTCGTCCACGACCGCTGCCACCCGCAGACCGTCTCTGTGGTGCAGATGCGCGCGGAGCCGCTCGGCATCAACGTGGTCGTCGCCGACCCGGCGGACTTTGACGCCCTGTTGTCTGAAAGGGGGGACGACGTGTTCGGCGTGCTGCTGCAGTATCCCGACACCGACGGGCAGATCCACGACTTCGCGGCGCTCGCGGAGCAGGTCCACGCCCAGAAGGCGTTCGTGGCCGTCGCGACGGACCTCCTCGCGCTCACGCTCATCGAGGCCCCCGGCGTGTGGGGCGCGGACGTGGCGGTGGGCAATAGCCAGCGCTTCGGCGTGCCGATGGGCTACGGCGGCCCGCACGCGGCGTTCTTCGCCTGCACCGACAAGTTCAAGCGCAAGATTCCCGGCCGCCTCATCGGCGTGAGCCGCGACGCCAACGGCGACACCGCGCTGCGGATGACGCTCCAGACGCGCGAGCAGCACATCCGCCGCGAGAAGGCCACCTCCAACATCTGCACGGCGCAGGTGCTCCTGGCCAACATCGCCGGGATGTACGCCGTCTACCATGGCCCCGACGGCCTCCGCGCCATCGCCGAGCATGTCCACCGCGCCACGAAGACGCTCGCCGCTGCGCTCGACCAGTTGGGCATTGAGGTGCTCACGACGGACTATTTCGATACGCTCCGCGTGCGTACCGGCGACGCCACCGCGCGCATCCTCGATCTCGCCGCGACGCAGTTCCGCATCAACCTCCGCGACTTCGGCGACGGTACGCTCGGCGTCGCGCTCGACGAGACGGTAACGCTGGACGACCTCGAAGACCTCGTCAGTCTGCTCCATGCCGGTGGCGAGCGGCAGGTCTTTGCCGCCGACGTGCTCGCAGAGGGCACCTACGCCGGGGCCAAGCCGCGCACGACGGACTACCTCACGCACCCGACGTTCTCGGCCTACCACGCCGAGCACGAGATGCTGCGCTACCTCAAGCGGCTGGAGAACAAGGACCTCTCCCTCGCGCACAGCATGATCCCGCTGGGCTCGTGCACGATGAAGCTCAACGCGACCGCCGAGATGATGCCGGTCACGATGCGCGGCTTCTCCAACCTCCACCCCTTCGCGCCGACTGAGCAGGCACAGGGCTACCACGCGATGATCGACGAGCTGCACGACGCGCTCTGCGAGATCACGGGCTTCGACGCCGTATCGCTGCAGCCTAACTCGGGCGCGATGGGCGAATACACCGGCCTCCTCACGATCCGCGCCTTCCACCTGGCGAACGGCGACGCGCACCGCACGGTCTGCCTCATCCCGTCGAGCGCGCACGGCACCAACCCCGCTTCGGCGGTGATGTGTGGCATGGACGTAGTCGTGGTGCAGTCCGACGAGGACGGCAACGTGGACCTCGACGACCTCCGCGCGAAGGCGGACGCCCACGCCGACAACCTCGCGGCGCTGATGGTGACCTACCCCTCGACGCACGGCGTCTTCGAGCCGACGATCAAGGAGATGAGCGCCATCGTCCACGAGCGCGGCGGGCGCGTCTACATGGACGGGGCGAACATGAACGCGCAGGTCGGCCTCTGCCGCCCGGGCGACTTCGGGATGGACGTGTGCCACCTCAACCTGCACAAGACGTTCGCCATCCCGCACGGCGGCGGCGGCCCCGGCATGGGTCCCATCGGCGTGACGGCGGAGTTGGCTCCGTTCCTCCCCGGCCACCCGGTCATCGCCACGGGCGGCGACCAGGCCATCGGGCCCGTCGCGGCGGCCCCCTACGGCAGCGCCTCGATCCTGCTCATCTCGTGGGCCTACATCCGCATGATGGGCGCCGAGGGCCTGACCGAGGCCACGCGCCGCGCGATCCTGAACGCCAACTACATGGCCAAGCGCCTCGAAGGGCACTACGACGTGCTCTACCGCGGTCCTGGTGGCACGGTCGCGCACGAGTTCATCCTCGACACGCGCCCCTTCGGCGAGGCAGGCATCAGTTCCGAGGACATCGCCAAGCGGCTCATGGACTACGGCTACCACGCCCCGACGATGAGTTGGCCCGTGACCGGCACGCTGATGGTCGAGCCGACCGAGTCGGAGACGAAGGACGAACTCGACCGTTTCTGTGACGCGATGATCGCGATCCGCAGCGAGATCCAGGAGATCGAGCTCGGCGTGGTCGACGCGGAGCAGAGCGCGCTCAAGCACGCCCCGCACACGGCGGCCGTCGTGACGGCGACGGAGTGGGACCGGCCCTACACCCGCGAGCAGGCCGCCTACCCGGCTCCGTGGACCCGCACGGCGAAGTTCTGGCCGACGGTCGGCCGCGTGGACAACGCCTTCGGCGACCGCAACGTGGTCTGCACCTGCCCCCCGATGGAAGCCTACGAGGCGTAGCCTATGCTCCTCAGCCTCGCCCTGACGCTGCTGGCCGCGGCGAGCCCACCCGACTCGCTGGCGGCGATGCACGGTGAGTGGGTCAACGACAGCACGACCGTCATCGAGACGCCACTCCCCGATGACGCGGGCGGCGGCGTTCTCGCGCAGACGATCTACTACCGCTACCTCGTCGTGTCCGACTCGGCGCTGACGGAGACGTCGGTGTGGGAGGACGATCAGGCAGAGGGCTTGCAAGCTGCGACCACCACCACGCGCTACGAGCGCGAGGGCGCGCAGCTTCGCATCGGCGATGTGCTGGTCGACGTGATCGTGGAGGGTGACCGCCTCACTACGAGCACCGCCTACGGCTCGACGATGTACCGGCGTTCGCGGCCGACCACGACGCCCGGCTCGCTCCTCGGCACCTGGGTCGTCTACGTCACCGACGACGCGGGCGTGACCATCGACCTTGCCTTCGTTTTCAGCGAGGACGGCACCCTGCGCGTCGGCTTTGAAGACCCGCGCCCCTTCCGAGCGCTCGGCGACTTCCTCCTGTTTGCCGACGATCAGGACCCGGTGGACCTCCCCACGGGACGCCTCGAACTCTGGGAGGTTGCACGCTACGAGGTCATCGGGCCGGACCGCGTCAACCTCGTCATGCCGACAGGCGAAACGACACCACTCGAACGGCTGCGCCCGCGCGACTAGGCGCTACTCCTCGCGTCCCGCCTCGATGAGTTCGCGGGCGCTCTGGAGCACGGCGTCGGAGAGGTCTTCGCCCGCGAGCAGCTTCGCCACGGCCTCGGCGCGCTCGGCGTCGTCGAGGCGGCGAATCGAGGTGCGCGTGCGCATCGCGCCCTCAGCGTCGGCGTCGATCTCCTTCTCGACGGCGAAGTGCAGGTCGCCGAGCGAGGCCACCTGCGGGAGGTGCGTGATGGCGATGATCTGATGGTAGCGCGCGAGCCGCCGCATCGTCTCGCCCACGCGGCGGGCGATCGTGCCGGAGATGCCGGTGTCGATCTCGTCGAAGACCATGATCGGGAGGCGGTCGCTCTTGGCGAGGATCGTCTTGAGCGCGAGCATCACGCGGCTAACCTCGCCGCCGGAGGCGACTTTCACAAGCGGCTTGGGGTCTTCGCCAGGGTTGGCGGAGATGTAGAACTCGACCACGTCCGCGCCATCGGGGAAGGCGCGCAGGCGCTCGTCGCCGCCGGGCAGCACGATCCAGCCATCGGCGTCCGGCTGCTGGCCGATCCGTACCTCGAAGCGCGCGTGCGGCATCCCGAGCGTGGCGAGCTCGACCTGGATCATCTCCTGCGTGCGCTCGCCGACCTCGTGGCGTTTCACCGTCAGCCGCTGCGCCGCCCGCCCGAGCGACTCCCGCGCGTCGGCGATCTTACCGTCGAGCCGTTGGAGCGCGCCCGCGAAATCGCTCGCGAGCGCGAACGTCTCGCCGATCTCGGCGCGATGCTCCAAGACGGACTCGATGGTGCCGCCGTACTTCCGCTTGAGGTAGTCGAGTTCGCCGAGGCGCTCGCGGATTTCGTCGAGGCGCTCGGGGTTGAACTCGATGCGCGCGTTGTAGTCCTGCAGAAATTGCGTCGCCTCGCCGATGGTGATTTCGGCGCTGCGCACCTCATCAAGCGTGTCGTCGAAGCCGGCATCGATGCGGGCGAGATCCTGGAGTTCGTTGCGCGCGACGACGAGTTGGTCGTAGACGCTGTTTTCGGACTCAAAGAGCAGCGTGTAGAGCTGCGAGGTCGCCTCGTAGAGCCGCTCGGCGTTTTCGAGGACGCGGCGCTCGGCTTCGAGGTCTTCCTGCTCGCCGAGTTGCGGGGCCGTGCGGTCGATCTCCTCGATCTGGAAGGCGAAGAGCTCCTTTTGCTGGGCTAGGGCGGCTTCGCGCTTCCGGAGGCTGTCGCGCTCGCGGGTGAGGTGCTGCACCTCGGCGTAGCGCTTGCGGTACGTCTCCACGAGCCCGCCGAGGCCGCCGAAGTCGTCGAGCAGCGCGCCGTGCGTCTCCGCGTCGAGGAGCGACTGGTGCTCGTGCTGCCCGTGCAGGTCGATGAGGTTGGCGGCGACGTTCTTGAGCACGCCGAGCGTGGCGGGCGTGTCGTTGACGAAGGCGCGGCTGTGGGATGCCGTCACCTCGCGGCGGACGATGAGCAGGCCCCCGTCCATCGGCTCAATCTCGTGCTGATCCAGGAGCGCCGTCATGCGCGCGGAGCCTGCGTCATCGAAGACGCCCTCGATGACGGCCTTCTTCGCGCCGGTGCGGATCGCTTCCAGCGACGCCCGCTCGCCGAGGATGAGCTTGAGCGCCCCGAGCAGGATCGACTTGCCCGCGCCCGTCTCGCCGGTAATGATGTTCAGCCCGCTGTCGAACTCGACTTCGAGCCGGTCGATGATCGCATAGTCGCGGACGCGCAGCGTGCGAAGCATGGCGGGAAGGCAGAAGGGTGAAGGCAGGAGGCCGGCCTGGACGGGCTGATTCGTAGCCGATAGTACGAGCCGGGGCCGTTGTATTCCGCGCGAGACGCCGCGGATCGCGTGGCGGCGAGAAAGTACGCGCGAAGATGCGACTCAGGAACGACGGAGGTGGCCACCGGCGCTCTTGCACGAGGCGGTGCTCGCGATGGTGAGGCCGCTTTGCCTCACGGCAAACGCGTCACCAGGGCGTGTCTCCTATGGGATGCCTGGTCCCATCACCGTCGTCCTCGCGAACGCGGCGACCCACACGATGTACTACACGAGTCGGCCTGCGGCGACCTGCCGCCCCGGATCGACTCCAGGACATCGACTCCAGGACATCGACTCCGGGACGCGGCACGGTAGAGGCGAGGCGCGAACCTAGCTCCGTGCTCAGGCCTTGCCGCGCCAGCGCAGGCTCTGCCGGTTCATCGCCGCTACCACGGGCGTGCCCCCGTCGCGCATGGCCTCGGCGTGGCGGACGGCTTCGGCGAGATGCGCCTCGGAGACGTACTGGTAGGCAGGGCGGCGCTCGACGTGCGCATACCAGGCGTCCTCGAACACGTGGTCGAGCGCGACGCGCATGAAGCAGTGGTCGAGGCGGATCGGCCAGCCCTCGGCGCGGGCCTGCGCGGGCAGCACGTCGCGCATGAGGTGGAGGTAGCGGGCTTCGAGATCGGTACGGGTCACGGGAGTTGGTGGGAAGACGAGGGCAGCGGCAGGGTGTCAAGACGCTTCCTCCGCTCCTCGTTTCCGCGTCCTGTCGTTTCCCAGATCTTCCCTCATCGCCTCCCCCGCCAATGAGGGCTCCGGCCCACTCGACCATGCGCCAGACTGACGCCTTCTTCGCTAGCCTCGACGCCCCAGCCCGCTGGCCGGAGACGCTCGTGCACGCTCGCCTCGTCCTCACCTACACCGAGGCGGCGGTCTGCGCCGGCATACCGGGGGATGTGTTGGAAGACCTGGAGACGTACGCGCCCGCGCTGGAAGCGCTCCTCAACGCAGGATTTCTGGGCCGTCCGCGCGCTGCCACGTCCGGAACTACGGCGGCCACGGCGGCCACGGTGGCCGCTGTGCTCACCGAGGCTGACACGCTGCAGCTCACGCTCTCGACCAGCGGTGCCCACGCCGACGTGCTCGTGCTGGTGCTGCGGCTGCTGCTCGCGCTCCACCAGACGCCCGCCGGGGCCTTCGAGCGGCTCGTCGCCATGCTGGGCAGCGAAGAGGAAGCCCGCGACGTGTTCGGCGGGAAGGACTGCGGCGCCCTCGTCCGCCGCCTTGCCGTCGTGGACGTCACCGGTCAGGCTGGCGCTGCGGAGCACGCCGTGTCGCCCCTGGCGCTTCTTTCTGCCGGGGCTCGTCGTCTCGCCTCCGGTCCGATTGGCGAGCACACCAGCGACGCAACGCACCGCTCCACGGCGTATGGGCTGGTTCAAATTGAACGGCTCGTCGTCACAGGCGCCGCCTTCGAGATCCCGGAGGACTTGGAGGATGCCTTCCTCACGCTCGCCGGACTCGACCTCTTCCTACCGCCGGACGCGGACCCCGACTTCGAGCCGGGCGAGGAGGAGTTTTGGCTCCGCGACGGTGCCCTCGTCGCCGACACGGTGTCGATGGAGGAGGCGCTGTTGGTCGAGTGGATAGCGTGCCTCGCCGGTGCGCCCGCCGAGATGCTACACGTGCGGGTGGAGGCTGAGTAGGTTCGCGATGGAGGGCGAGGCGACACACGCTGCGACACGGCGGAGCGATGGGCTGTAGGTAGGCCGCCGTTCCTCAGCACACGGGGGCTTGGCTCTTCCGATCTTCTCCCACGCCCCCCCATCTCCCACCCCCACTTGCCATGTCCGCTGCCTCCACCAAGTCCGCTTTCGAGGGCCTCGGCACGTTCTACCTCGGCACGCCCGTCGACCCAGCCACGGGCGAGCGGCTCGCGGAGCGCCCCGCCGACGCGCCCGTCCTCTACGACGCCGCCGACCTCACGACGCACGCCGCCATCATCGGCATGACGGGCAGCGGCAAGACCGGCCTCGGCATCGGGCTCATCGAAGAAGCCGCGCTCGACCGCATCCCGGTGATCGCCGTCGACCCGAAGGGCGACCTCGGCAACCTGCTGCTCACGTTCCCGGACCTCGCGCCGGGCGACTTCGCGCCGTGGGTGGACGCGCAGGAGGCGCAGCGCCAGGGTCGCACCACCGACGAGCACGCCGCCGCCACGGCCGACCTCTGGACCAATGGCCTCGCGAAGTGGGGGCAGACGGCGGAGCGCATCCAGCGGCTTCGCGCCACCGCCGACCTCGCGATCTACACGCCCGGCTCGTCGGCGGGCCTGCCGCTCTCGGTGCTCAAGTCGTTCGACCCGCCCAGCGACGCGCTCCGCCCCAATGCAGATCGTTGGGACACCGACTTGTACCGCGAGCGCATCGAGGCCACGGTCTCGGGCGTACTCGCGCTGGCTGGCGTCGAGGCCGACCCGATGCAGGCCCCCGAGCACATCTTCCTCGCCCGCGTCGTCGGCGATGCCTGGGCGGCGGGGCGCAGCCTCACGCTCGCCGACCTGATCCGTGCCCTCCAGGCGCCTCCGTTCGAGCAGCTCGGCGTGCTCGATGTGGACACGTTCTTCCCCGAGCGCGACCGGGGCAAGCTCGCCATGCGCCTCAACGGGCTCCTCGCCTCGCCGGGCTTCGCGGCGTGGGGCGAAGGCGAGCCGCTCGACGTGGCACGGCTGCTCCACAGGCAGGACGGCACCCCGCGCGTCTCGATCTGCTCCATCGCGCACCTCGGCGAGGCGGAGCGGCAGTTCTTCGTCACGAAGCTGCTCACCGAACTCATCGCGTGGATGCGGCAGCAGCCGGGCACGGGCAGCCTGCGCGCGATCCTCTACATGGACGAGGTGTTCGGCTACCTCCCGCCGCAGGGCAACCCGCCCACGAAGCCGCTCTTCCTCACGCTTCTCAAGCAGGCCCGTGCCTACGGCGTCGGGCTCGTCCTCGCCACGCAGAACCCCGTCGACCTCGACTACAAGGCGCTCTCGAACTGTGGGACGTGGTTCGTTGGCCGCCTCCAGACGGAGCGCGACAAGGCGCGGCTGCTCGACGGCCTCGAAGGCGCCACGCCCGGCGGCCTCGACCGTAGCACGATGGACACGCTCCTCTCGGGCCTCGGCAAGCGGCGGTTCCTGCTGCACAACGTCCACGAGTCCGCGCCGCAGGTCTTCGAAACGCGCTGGGTGCTGTCCTACCTCGCCGGGCCGCTCACGCGCACGCAGATCGGGACGCTGATGGAAGGGCGCGTCGAGACGGAGAGCCAGGGCAATGGTGCGGCGGAGCCGGTAGCCGCGCACCAGGCTTCACAGGTGGCAGACCGAAACGAGACGAGCAGCACAGGAGATGGGGGGCGTCCAGCCATACCTGGGGATGTGCCGGAGGTATTCCTTACGACAACGGAAGGGAGCGATGGGACTGGGTTGACCTACGTGCCGATGCTGCTTGCCCACGCCGAAGTACCGTTCGCGCGCAAATCGCTCGACCTCGACCACACGGCGAGCACTGTGCTCCTCGCCGAAGTCGATGGCGACGCGCCGGACTTCGAGAACGCCGAGCCGCTCGCGTCGAAGCCTACCACGGAGACGAGGCCCCACGACGGTACTGCGTTTGCCCCGCTGCCGTCGACGTTCGCCGATGCCGGGTCGTATGCCAAGTGGGAGCGGGCGCTCAAGCGCTGGCTCCAGCACGAGCGTCCGCTGACGCTTTTCCAGCACAAGGGCCTCAAGGCGACTTCGCAGCCGGGCGAGGACGAGCGTGCCTTCCGCGCCCGCCTGGCCGACCTCGCCCGCACCGACCGCGACCGCCGCAAGGCCGATCTCCGCGAGCGGTTTCAGAAGAAGCTCGACGCGCTCGAAACAAAGATGCGCGCCGCTGAGGAGCGCGTCGCCCGGGAAGCGTCGCAGGCGTCGCAGAAGAAGCTCGATACGGTCGTCAACGTCGGTGTGTCGCTGTTGGGCGCGTTCCTCGGGAGCCGCCGCATGAGCCGCACGACGGTCAACAAGATCGGGACCGCCGCCCGCAGCGCCGGACGCATGCGCAAGGAGTCCGACGACGTCGCCCGCGCCGAGAAGAAGCTCGACGATCTCAAGGCGCAGTACGCCGACCTCGACGCGGAGCTGATCCGCGAGCTCGAAATGGTCGACCTCGACGCCCCCGAGATCCAGCCGCTGGAGACGGTCGAGGTGAAGGCGAAGCAGACCGACATGCACGTCGGGACGCTCGCGCTCGCGTGGGTGCCCTACGCCCGCGACGCCGACGGACGACTCCGCCGCGCTTGAATCGTCGCCCGGGCCCGCTACTGCTCGACCAGGCCTACCGCTCGACGTTGTTGATCTCGATCCAGTGGCCGTCGGGGTCCCGGATGTAGACCTGCCGGATGCCGTCGCCGCGCGTGCTGATCGTGGACGCCGCACCCGGCCAATCGAAGTACAGGATGCCCTGCGCGTCGAGGTAATCCGCAAGGGCGTTGATGTCGGGCGTGGCGAGGGCGAGGTGGGTGCCCTTCGGAATGGTCTGCGCGGCGTCGTTCTCGATGAGATGCAGTTGGAGGCCGTCGCCGAGCTCGAACCAGCGGATACCACGCGCGCCGGGCGGCGTCGGGATTTCGGCGAGGCCGAGGGTGCCCGTGTAGAACGCCGCGCTGCGGTCGAGGTCAGCCACCTGAAGCGCCTGGTGCTCGAAGACGAGGCGCGGCACGCCATCCTCGTTCACGGCGGGAGGCTTCCGCTCGACAGACACGCTCACGCAGCCGACGCTGCTGAGCGCAAGAGTTAGGCAGGCGAGACGAACGAGATGGGGCATGGGGCGATGGGCTAGAGAGATAGGGCCGCAAGCTACGCTCCACGTCGCTCCCCATTCACTCGCAGAGCACGTCCCAGAGGGCGTGCATCATCCGGGTCTGCTCGGCGAGGTGGCCGTGCTGCGCCTCGACGTTGACGTAGGGCACGCCCTGCTGCGCGGCCCACACCGAGAGCGAGCCGTCGTCCGTGGCCGTGTTGGCTTGGAGCACCGCGTTGAACCCGGCTTCGGCGAGCGTGTCGAAGAGCGCGCGGTTGGTGACGAAGTAAAAATCGTCGGCGTCGGCTCCGGGGGCGAGGTGAAGCCCGGCGGCGTCCTCGGCGGAGGGGCCGTCGGTGGCGTAGCTCGTGGCGGCGTAGCTGCCCTCGGTGTTGTTGTGCGCGGTCACCACCACAGCGGGTTCGCCATAGAGGGCGAGCAGGCGTTCGGCGAAGCGGCGGACGGCCCGCCGCGCCTCGGGCGTGTCGCGCGAGAGGCTTGCTAGCGAGGCTCCGGCTCCGGCATCGGTGAACACGCGGTTCGGGTCCACCGCAAACGAGTCGGCGGCGAACGAATCGACCTGGCTCTCCTCGCTCTGTGCGTTGCGGAGCGCAAACGCCAGGTTGCGAGTCCCGGTGTGCTGGAGGTCGACGAGCCGGCCGCCGCGCTCGGCAATCACGGCACGCGCGGCCTCAACGCCCGTGTTCTCGTTGTCGTGCAGGACGAGCACGTCCGCGTCGCAGCCTGGCTGCTCGGTGACCACCACACGGACTACACCGGTGCCGATGGGCAGCGTCACGGTGCGCCGACCCTCCTGCGCCAGGAGCGGCGGCGCCGCGGCTGGTAGGAGCACAGCAACCAGGAGGATCGAGGACACAACGGAGCGCAGGGTCGTCACGAGTTGGAGGCGATGGGAGCCGATTCGGGCAGAACGTACGGCACCCACTCGCGGCGCAGCAGGCCGTAGAACGCCGTGTCGCAGACCTCGCCGTTGAGGTACCAGCGCTCGCGCAGCAGCCCCTCGTAGCGGAAGCCTGTGCGTTCGCAGAGCCGGATCGAGGCCACGTTGCGCGGGTCGATGTCAGCCTCGACGCGGCGCAGCCCAAGCGCCTCGAAGCCATAGCGCAGCACCGCGCCCACGCCCTCAGCGGCATAGCCTCGCCCCCAGGCGTCTCGCGCGAGGAGGTAGCCGATCTCCGCTGTTTGGTTGTCAGCGTCGAGGTCGAACAGCCCACACGCGCCAATGAGCGAATCGTCTGCAGCGCGCACCCAGCCCCAACGCAGCCACGTCCCAGCAGCGAGGGCTTCTCGGTCCTGCTCGATGAAGCGAGCGGCCTCGGCGGGGTCCGTCCAGGGCGCCCAACTCCAGTAGCGCATCACCTCAGGGTGCGAGAACAACGCGAAGACCGCGTCGGCGTCGGGCGGAACGAGTGCGCGCAGCACGAGCCGGGGCGTGCGCAGCACAGGCAGGACAGTAGGCAGCGTCATGAGACGGTAGGTGGGTAGCAATTTGGGACTAACAACGTAGGGCTTTTTCGCAAGACGACGCTGGCCCCCACGAGCCGAGTGCGAGAACTTGTGTCGTCCGTCCGCCTACCTCCAGCCGTCATGCCTACCTCCGAGCACCTTGCCTCCCGCCGCACCGACCTGGCGGACGAGCGCACGCAGCTTGCCAACGAACGCACGGCGTTGGCGAACGAACGCACGCGGCTAGCCAGCGAACGCACGCTGCTCGCCTACGCCCGGACAGCCCTTGCGTTGGTGGCCGGCGGGGTGACGCTGCCGAAGCTCTTTCCCGGAAGTCCTGGCATCGCCGCCCTCGGCGTGGTGCTGTTCTCGCTGGGCCTCGTCGTCGCCGTGGTGGGGCTGGTACGCTTTGCCACGCTGGCGCGCCGGATGCGCCAGATGCGAAAGGCCCGTGCGTCTTAGACACGGTAGCATAGACCCCATACTCTTCACCCGTCGCCCTTTACTCCCCCGCGCGGCTGCGGGTACTTTGACGCGCCCTCGCTCTCGCCCTCGCTCTCGCCCTCGCCCTCGCCCACGTTCCGCCTCCCCCGTGCTTCCGCTCGCCCAGCCCGACCTCAGCCCCCTCGAAGAGCGCTATGTCCTCGACGTGCTGCGTTCGGGGCGTCTGGCGATGGGGCCCTACACGGAGCGCTTCGAGGCGGCCATGGCCGATCTCGCGGGGACCCGGCACGCCGTTGCGGTGAGCAGCGGCACCGCGGCGCTGCACCTCATCGTGCGCGGCCTCGGGCTCCAGCCCGGCGACGAGGTCGTCACCACGCCCTACTCGTTCGTGGCGTCGTCGAACGTGTTGCTCTACGAACGGGTCACGCCGTGCTTCGTGGACATTGAGCGGCGCGGCTATGGCATCGACGTGGCGCAAATCGAGGCCGCGATCACTGAGCGCACGCGCGGTGTCCTCGCCGTGGACGTGTTCGGGCAGCCGGCCGACTGGCCCGCGCTCACGGCACTCGCGGAGCGGTACGACCTCGTCCTGATCGACGACGCCTGCGAAGCGCCCGGCGCGACGGTCGGCGGCCAGCGCATCGGCAGCTGGGGCGACGCGGCCGGCTTCGGCTTCTACCCCAACAAGCAACTCACGACCGGCGAGGGCGGCTGCATCACGACCAACAACGACGCGCTCGTGGCGTTCGCGCGCTCCGCCCGCAACCAGGGCCGCGCCGACGACGCCCGCATGGAGCACGTCCGCCTCGGCTTCAACTACCGCCTCGACGAGCTCTCGGCCGCCGTCGGCCTCGCGCAGGTCGAGCGCGCACCGGACCTGCTCGCCGCCCGCGCCCGTGTGGCCGCGCTCTACGCCGACGCCCTGGCTAGCCAACCCCGCCTTCGCACCCCGACGACCGTGCGCGGCGCGCGGAGTTGGTTCGTCTACGTGGTCGAGCTTGCTGCGGACGACCTCGACGATGCCGTGGCATCCGAAGCACGCGATGCGCTCATGGCCCGCCTCCGCGCCGACGGCATCGGCTGCGCGCCCTACTTCCCGACGATCCACCTGCAGCCGCTCTACCGCGAGCGGTTCGGCTTCGCGCCGGGCGTGTTTCCCGTCGCCGAGGCGGTGGCCTCCCGCACGCTCGCCTTACCGTTCACCACGCGCATGACCGAGGACGACGTGGCGCAGGTAGCCGATGGGCTCGCCCGGCACCTCCCGGCCGTCCTCGACGCCACGCTCGTCGTATGACTACAGGGGCGGCATGAGTGCGGGTTGGACCGACCGGATGCAGCGCGTCCGTGACCTCGCGCTCGTGGTGCCCGCACTCGTGGTGGGCGCTCCGCTTGGGCTGGCGCTCGCAGCCGCCGTGAAGGTCGAAGACGGCGGCCCGGTGTTCTTTCGCCAGACCCGCCCCGGCCGCGACGGCGCGCCGTTTTCGATCCTCAAGTTTCGCTCGCTGGGCACCCACCCGCACGACCCGAACCGCCCCGACCTCGTCGCCACGCGCGTCGGCGGCTGGATGCGGCGCTGGGGCATAGACGAGTTGCCGCAGCTCTGGAACGTGCTGCGCGGCGAGATGAGCCTCGTTGGGCCGCGCCCGGTGCTCTTCGGCGAGATCGCGCACTACGACGCTGAGCAGCGACTCCGCCTCGCCGTCCGGCCGGGCCTCACCGGCTGGGCACAGATCCACGGCCGCAACGCGCTCACCTGGCAGGAGCGCACCGTCCTCGACGTGTGGTACGTCCGCCACCGCTCGCTCTGGCTCGACGCGCGCATCCTGCTGCGCACCCCGCTCGCGCTGCTCCGCGGCGAGGGCGTCTACGGCCCCGGCAACCAGGATCTTTTTGATTGACGATTTGCGATTTAAGATTGCCCAATGGCTTCCTCAACAACTCCAACATCCAACATCGGACACCGCAAATCGAACATCCTTTGTCTCTACCAGCACTACAGCACCCCCGACGCGGCGGCGCACGGGCGGCTCTACACGATGCTGGACGCCTGGCAGGACCGAATTACGACGGACCTCGTCACGTCGCGGCTATGGCTCGACCGGCGGCTGACGAGCGCGTTTCCCGACGCCCCTGCGAGTACGCGGCTGCACGCGCTCGACGTGCCCTACGACAACGCGATGGGCGCGGCGCGGCGCATCCCGGCCTACCTCCGCTTCGCCTGGCAGGCCGAGCGCCTCGCCCGCCGTCTGCCGAAACCGGACCTCGTCTACGGTATCTCGACACCGCTGACGGTCGGCTGGGCGGCGCTGCGGGTGGCGCGGCACTTCGGCGTACCGTTCGTCTTCGAGGTGCGCGACCTCTGGCCCGACTTTCCCGTCGAGATGGGCGCGCTGCCCCCCCTTCTGGAGAAGCCGCTTGCACGGCCGCTCTACGCGCTCGAACGGCGGCTCTACCGCGAGGCCGCGCACGTCGTCGGCGTCTCGCCCGACATGACCGCGCACGTCCGTAGCATCGTCCCTGAGGCGCGCGCCACGACGGTGCTGCAGGGCACCGACCTCCACCTGCTCGACGCGATCACTGCGCAGGAGGTCGAGCGGCTGCGGCACGAGCACCGCCTCGGCGACCGACGTGTCGCCCTCTACGCGGGCACGCTGGGCCGCGCCAACGCGATTCCGGCGACGCTCGCTGCGCTCCAGCACCTCGCCCACCGCGGCGACCTCGTTTTTTGCTTTATGGGCACGGGCTTCCACGCCGAGACGATCCAGGCACAAGCCGAGCGGCAACCCAACATCCGACTGCTCTCGCCCGAGGCCAGGCACCGTGCACTTGCCTATTTCAAGCTCGCCGACCTCACGCTGGTCCCCTTCCTCGACCTGCCCGTGCTCAGCACGAACGCGCCGGCGAAGCTCTTCGACAGCCTCGCCGCCGGGACTCCGGTCGTCGTGACGAACGCGGGCTGGACGAAGCGCCTCGTGGAGACCGAGCGCTGCGGCTGGCACGTCTCCCTCGCCGATCCCACCTCCTTCGCTGTACGCCTCGAAGCGCTCTTAGACGACGCCACTACCCTGCACGATGCTGGACAGCGCGGCGAAGCCTACGCCCGCGCGCACTTCGACCGCCGAGCACTTGCCGACGACATGGCCGCGCTGTTCGACGAGGTCACCCGGTCGTGACGGGCGTAGCGTCGAGCGTGGCGGGGTCGCGGCGGCGGGTGAAGACGAAGAGGCCGATCACGCCTAAGACGAACAGCGCCATCGCGATGAGCTGCGACTGCGAGAAGATGCCCGCGTTGACCGGGTTGATGCGGATGAACTCGATCAGGAAGCGCTCGACTGCGTTGAAGACGAGGTAGAGCGAGAAGAGCCAGCCCGCCTTGAACGGGTGCGTGCGCAGCGCCCAGAGCACGGCGAAGAGCACCACGCCCATCGCAAACTCGTAGAGCATGGTCGGGTAGACGCCGTCGGCGCCCTCGACGCAGGTACCGCCCCGGTCCACGACGAACTGCGTCGGGTCCACGCCGAGGTAGTTGTTGGGGAACGTCTCGCTCCAGAGCCAATCCGGCAAGAACGCGGGCTTGTCTTCGAGCCGGGAGCACGTGCCCCAGTCGCCGTCGCCGGCGAGGTAGCAGCCGATGCGGCCGATGCCATAGGCGAGGATCAGGCCCGGCGCGGCGGCATCGGCCCACTGGAAGAACGGCTGGCCCTTGCGACGGAGGTAGTAGGCCATGCCCAGCGTGGCGCAGATCAGCCCGCCATAGAACGTCAGCCCCGACGAACTGAAGAGCATCTCGGCGGGGTTCTGGACGAACTCCTCCCAGTAGTCGATCAGGTGGAAGAGCTTGGACCCGGCGATGCCAAACGCCGCGGCGAGCACCATCAAGATGAGCACGAGGGTTGCCGGGCTGACGTCGCGGGTGACGGTGCGGCCCTTCTTGTTCTTCTCCGAGATCGTCGTTGCCGGAAGCCGGCCGGCCGCATAGAGCCGTTCCACTTCGCGCCGCGTCAACTCAGTCGCCACGAGGATGGCTACGGCAACCATCAACCCGAACGAGTAGAGCGGGATGGGAAACTCGAACCCGAAGAGGTCCTGCGTGAGGTCGCTGATGCGAGGATACATGGGGAAGAGGCTGTCAGCTGTAGGCTATCGGCTGTCCACCGACAGCTCAGATCATCTTAACGCACGGCCAGGCGCTTTTCATCCTTCTGCGTTCATCCTTCGTCTTGCGCGGCGGCTAGCACGTCGGCGAGGTCGGCGGCGGCGACTTCGCGCTGGTCGCTGGCGGCGAGGTCGCGCAGTTGGACGACGCCCTGGTCGAGTTCGTCCTTCCCGACGATTACGGCGTAGCGGGCGGCCTGGCGGTTGGCCTCCTTCATCTGCGCCTTCATCGAGCGGCCTTTGAGGTCGAGCGCCGTGCGGACGCCCCGGTCGCGAAGCGCATAGGCGGTCTGGAAGGCCCAGGCCTGCGCCTCGTCGCCGAGGGCTACGAGGAACGCCGTCAGCGGCGCGGGGTCGGGGAGGGCGATGCCCTGCGCGTCGAGGGCGAGGAAGAGGCGCTCGAAGCCCGACGCGAAGCCGACGGCCGGGACGGTCTGGCTGCTGCCGACGGCTTCGGCGAGGCCGTCGTAGCGCCCGCCCCCACCGAGCGCACTCTGCGCCCCGAGGTCTCCGGAGACGAGTTCGAACGCCGTCTCGGTGTAGTAGTCGAGCCCGCGCACGAGCGCCGGGTCCTCCACGTACGCGATGCCGAGGTCGCCGAGGCGCGCCTTCACCTCGGCGTAGTGCGCCTTGCTGGGGTCGGACACCATCTCGGGCAGGCGCGGGGCGGCGGCGAGGATGGCCTGCTCGCGCTCGTCCTTCGTGTCGAGGATGCGGAGCGGGTTCGTCTGGAGCCGCTGCTGGCTCGTCTCCGTGAGGTCGGCGGTGTGCGGTTCGAGGTACTGCCGCAGCGCGTCCACGTAGGCGCGCCGCGCGGCCGGGTCGCCGAGCGTGTTGAGGCGCAGCGTGTGGCCCGTGATGCCGAGCGCGTCGTAGACGGCGAGCATCAGCGCAATGCACTCGGCGTCGGCCAGCGGCGACGGGGTGCCGATGAACTCGACGCCAAACTGGTGGAACTGGCGGTAGCGGCCCTTCTGCGGCTCCTCGGCGCGGAAGCACGGGCCGATGTAGAACAGCCGCTGCGTGCCGCCCTTCTGCTGGAGGTGGTGCTGGAGGTACGACCGCATCACGGGCGCGGTGACCTCGGGGCGAAGCACGTAGTCCGTGTCGCCGCGCGTGAAGGCGAACATCTCCTTCTGCACGATGTCAGTCGAGCCGCCGACGCCGCGCGCCACGAGCGCCGTCGGCTCGAAGACGGGCGTACGGATCTCGCGGACGTGGAAGCGCGCCATCACATCGCGCACGACGCCCTCCACGTGCCGCCACGCGGCCGAGCCATAGGCGTGCGCCCCGGCCGTCGTCGCGCCGTCCGGGAGGATGTCGAAGGTACCTTTGATCGTCTGGAAGCTCATGGGAAGGCAGAAGGGAGAAAGGAAGATGCTAAACGGGAGCGCGCGTTGCGTCCTCTCCTATCATGTCTCGATGGTCACCGTGTTCGTCTTTCATCCCCCATCCCTCTGCCCTCTCAGACCCGTCCTTGTTCGGCGCGGCGGATGCGGTCGAGGACGGCGTCGGGCGTGTCGGCGGTGCGGAGGGAGGTAGCGAAGCCCGGGCGGTTCATCAGGCGCATGATGCGGCTCAGCAGCGTAATGTGCTGACTTTGCTCGGAAGCGGCCCCTGCAAGCAGCAGCACCATCTCGACGGGCTGCTCGTCGATGGCGTCCCAGTCGAGGGGCGCGGCAAGCACGGCGAAGGCCGCGCAGCTTTTTGACACGGCGCCGGTGCGCGCATGCGGGAGCGCGAGGCCTTCGCCGACGCCCGTCGAGAGCGTGGCTTCGCGGGCGAACACGTCGGCGCGGAGCCGGGCGAGGTCGTCCACGCTCTCCTTGCCGCCCAGCCGGTCCACAAGCGCGTCGATAGCGGCGGCCTTGTCGGGCACGTCGAGCCCGAGCACAACCGTCTCCGGCGAGAGCAACCGATGCAGCGCGGAGGGCGGTTTCATGGAGGGACGGGCATGAGAAGAGGAGCACGTCCAAGCTACTGCGCCGCCAGGCCCGGTGGGACGAAGCGCGTGTGAGGCTGTCGCGGGTCGCAGAAGCGAATCGGCCTATCGAGCTGCGTCATGCGAGATCGCTCGCGCGTATTCACCAGTCGCCAGTCCCTATTCGCTAACCGCCCCTATTCCCCTGCACCCTGCATCGACGACGCTACCCGCTCCGCCTCTTCCAGCACCCGCAGCGTGTTGAGGCCGAGGATCTTCCGGATGTCGTCCTCCGCGTAGCCGCGCTTGAGCAGGCCGTAGGTAATGCGAGGCAGACGCGTCACGTCCTCCATGCCCTCGGGCAGCGCAAAGACGCCGTCGAAGTCGGAGCCGAGGCCCACGTGGTCCACGCCCGCCACCTGCACCGCGTGGTCGATGTGATCCACGATGTCCTCCCACGTCCCTCCAGGCAGGCCGCGCGCACGCTTCTCGGCGGCGACGGCCGTCCAGTACATCCGCAGGTTGCCGCCGTGCTCGGTGCGGACCCGCTGCAGCGCCGCGTCCATCACGTCCCGCGTCAGGTTCTCGTTGACGACGTAGTCGAAGAAGTTGATCATTACCACGCCGCCGTTCTCGGCCAGCGCACGCAGCATGGCGTCGTCCAGGTTGCGCACAGCATCCACCTTCGCGCGCGCCGACGAGTGGCTCGCGATGACCGGTGCCTGGCTCACGGCGAGCGCGTCGTAGAACGTCTCGTCGGAGGTGTGCGAGACGTCCACGAGGACGCCGAGGCGGTTCATCTCGCGGACGAGGTCGCGCCCGAGGTCGTTGAGGCCGCCCCAGCGCGGGCGGCTCTGCGAGGCGTCGGCCCAGGCGTTGGTGTTGACGTGCGTGAGCGTGACGTAGCGGATGCCGAGGTCGGCGAACTCGCGCAGGACCTCCACGTCGCCCTGGAGCGCGTGGCCGCCTTCGAGGCCCCAGAGCACGGCGCGGCGGCCCGCGGCGGTGATGCGGCGCACGTCGGCGGCGGTGCGGGCGAGCTCGACGCGCTCGTCCTGCGCGACCTGCTCCACGAACGTCCGGTGCATCGCGCGGGCGCGCTCCGTGGCCGCCTCGCCCTCGCCGTAGCGCGACGAGACATACGCGGCGAAGAAGGCTCCGTCGAGGCCGCCCTCGATCATGCGGGGGAGGTCGACGTGGCGACTGCCGCGGCGGCGCTGATAACGGCGCGTGAAGTCGTAGCCGTCGTCGAGCACCAGCGTCGGCGTGTCGATGTGGCCGTCGAGGACAAGCGCGTCGTAGTGTAGTTCGAGCGCACGCTGCCAGAGCGTGTCCCCATTCTCGGCGTCTTGGGCAAGCAGTCGGCTCTTGAGCGGCTCGCCGAGGCGCACGTCGCCACCGTCGGCAAACAGCACCGTGTCGGCGATCATCAGCGCGTCGAGCGACGTCAACGCATCGAGCGAGCCCGGGGCCACGCGCACCGTGTCGCTCGGCCCCCGCGCGATCCGTGACGGCGCGATCCGCGACGGCTGCTGCGCCGGCGCTGGCTCCGCGCAGCCGAGAAGCAGGACGAGACTGACGAGGAGAAGCAGGCGGGCCATGGCGATGGGCAAGAGGTGCGGCCTGCAGTATACGCGGCGAGACTCGGGGGCGACGCCGAACTACCTTTCGGCACTAGGCTGTGCGCCTCGTACGTTGGACTGACCTTCTACCTCTTGCACCTCACTCCATGCTGCGTCTCGCTACAGCCTGTATTCTCGCCCTGCTTCTGTCTCTGCCCACACAAGCCCAAGAGGTCGGCACCTGTGAGCCGGGCCTCGCCGAGCGCGTGCTTGATGTCGCCGGAGCGAAGGCCAAGCTTCACAACACCGGCAACCTGTTCTGGAATGCGAACCTTGGTTTCAGTGACTTTACCTATGCCGTTCCGAAGAACGCAGGCACCGATGCCAACGTGTACGTCCACGCGCTCTGGATTGCGGGGCTCGTAGAAGGCGACACCCTAGGAGCCGGTGCTCCCTGGCGAGGCTATGAGTATTGGCCGGGGCCGATCCCAGAGTCGGGCGTGCCCTCTGACTGCGCCGCGTTCGACCAACTCTGGTCTGTACGGCGGAGCGACCTCGCCCGCTTCTACGAGTCTGGAGAGGCCACCGAAGATCTGCGCACGTGGCCGGCTCATCTCGGTGCCCCTGTGATTGATGGCGACGGAATTCCTGGCAACTATGACCTCGACGCGGGCGACCAGCCTGCGCTACGCGGCGACCAAACCGTATGGTGGGTGATGAACGATGCTGGAAACGTCCATCGGGTGACCCGCTCGGCTCCACTCGGCCTGGACGTGCGCGTGGAGGCCTTCGCCAAAGCTTCCACTGTCCAAGACATTCACGAGGCGACGTTCTACCGCTACACGCTCACGAACCGCTCTACGAGTACGATTGACCGTGCGTTTGTCGGCTTCTTCTCCGAGATGACAGGAGGGTATAACTACCAAAACGACTTTGTGGGCACCGACACAACCTTGAGCCTGTGGTACACCTACGACTTTAGGCCTGATATCTACGTCGGAGGATCTTGGGCCATCGGGGCGACTGTGCTTGAGGGGCCAATCATCCTTCCCGACGGGCGAGACAATGACCGAGACGGAGCGATAGACGAGCCTAGCGAGCGCGGTGACTTGCACGCGACACTCCTGTTGTACGGAGGCGGAGGAGATCCCACACACGATGAAATCAGTTCGGCTCAGGACATATACCACTACCTCTCGGGAAGCTGGAGAGACGGAGTTCCGCTCACGGAGGGTGGATATGGCTACAACGGCCCCGACGGTGGGCTCGGCCAGTCGAGCGAAGGCTCCATCACGCGCTACATCTTTTCAGGCGAGCCTGGCTCCTTCTGGAGCGAGCCGTGTTTCCAGCCTGGTTGTGAAGAGCCCAGCAACGACGGGCGGCGACACGGCGTCTACTCAGCGGGTCCATTCCGCCTAGAGCCGGGCGAGAGCCAGACGATTTCGATCGCTATCGTCCACGCAGACGGCGACGACTATCTCAGTGCCGTGCATGCCCTCAAGGACGCCACCCGCTACGTCCGCACCGCCTTCGACCTCGGCCTCCTCGACCCGGAGCCCGTTCCGATTCCCGCTGACTTTCTCGCCGAGGACCTTCCCGGTGCGCTCGGCCTAGGCACCCCCTTCCCGAACCCGACTACTGACTCGATCACGCTACCGTACCGCGTACCCGCCACGCTCAGCGGGCCGATCCGTGTCGCCTTGACCGACGTGCTTGGACGCGAGGTCGCCGTCGTGGTGGAGGGTACCCCGGAGCCGGGTGAGTACGAGGTGGTGCTGGACACCAGGGTGCTCGCGCCAGGCGTCTACGTGGTGCGGATGCAGCGGGCACTCGCGCTCTCAGAGGTGCAACGCTTCACCGTGGTGCGCTAGCAGCATCCGCCGCAGCGTCACGAGATCGTCACGAAATCGTCCAGGTCTCGGCGTCGTGGAGGAGCGTGCGCAGGTCGCCCGCGCCCTTTTTCTTCGTGACGGCCTCGACCTGCCGTTGCAACTCGGTGTCGTACGTCGGGCGGCCCTCGACGTAGAACACGCCGAACGGCCGCGGCATCTCGGCATCCCAGAAGAGCTGCGTGATGACGGCGTGCGCCATCGTCCGGTCCGTCTCGTCGTACACGAGGCAGTCGTCGGCACTCCGATCGCCCGTGAGGTCAACAGCTTCGAGCTTCAGCCCGTCGAGGCGCAGCCCATGCTGGCCCTTATCGAAGGTGAGGGGCTGGCCGTGCTGCACGAAAACGGTCCGACGCGGCTTCGACTGGCGCTCGGTGAAGTCGAAGAAGGCCCCATCGTTGAAGATGTTGCAGTTCTGGTAGACCTCCACGAAGCCCGTCCCGGTGTGGCGGTGCGCGCGGCGGAGCATCTCGGTCATGTGCTTCGCGTCGCGGTCAAGCGTGCGCGCGACGAAGGTGGCGTCGGCCCCGAGTGCAAACGCCGCAGGGTTGAACGGGTGGTCGAGCGAGCCGTACGGCGTCGACTTGGTGACCTTGCCGACTTCACTCGTAGGACTGTACTGGCCTTTCGTAAGCCCGTAGATCTGGTTGTTGAAGAGGATGATCTGGCATTCTAGGTTGCGCCGCATGAGGTGCGCGAAGTGGTTGCCGCCGATCGAGAGCGCGTCGCCGTCGCCGGTGATGAGCCACACGTCGAGGTCGGGCCGGGCCGCCTTGAGCCCTGTCGCCACCGTGGGCGCGCGCCCGTGGATCGAGTGCATCCCGTAGGTATCCATGTAGTACGGGAAGCGCGACGAGCAGCCGATGCCCGAGATAAAGACGACGTCCTCCTTGCGCTCTGTCAGTTCAGGCAGGACGCGTTGAACGGCAGCGAGCACGGCGTAGTCGCCGCAGCCGGGGCACCAGCGCACGTCGGCGTCGGAGGCGAAGTCCTTGCGCGTGAGGACCGGCAGCGACGCCACGTCCCCATCGCCCCCCGGCGGCGTGACCGTACGCAGCGCGGGCGGCTTCGTGGGACGCGCCCCAGGCGGCTTGCCGGGCGGCTTCACGCCCGGACGCGCCGGCTTCGCGCCAGGCGGCCGCGTCGGCTTCTTGCCGCCAGCCTTGGGCGGCCCAGTAGGCTTCTTCCCCGCAATCGACGGCGGGAGCGCGGGCTTCGTGGTCGGCGGGCGCTTGCCAACGGGTTGGGTCGGCCGCGCGGGCTTCGCACCCCCAGGCACCGGCGGGCGCTTGCCTTCGTTCTGCGGCGTGTTCTCTTCGCTCATGGCAGGGGTCTTTGCTGTACAACGGCTGTGCGTTGCTCGGCTCCCCCCGTTCTCGCTTCGCTCGAACTGTCCCCTCACGGGTGAGGGGGACAGCTTGACCACCGTCCAGGTGCGTCAAGCGGGGGAGTCGACAGGGCTTGATGAAAGGATGACACGCGATATGACTAGGGACGGTCAACAATCGCGTCTTCGATCTCGGCGGCCTTGAAGGGCAAGCCTTGCACCTTCGTGACAGGCTGCGCGTCGACGAGGTATTGCTCGCGGAGGAGGCGGACCAGTTGGCCGTTGTTGAGTTCGGGGACGAGGACGCGGTCGTAGCGGGCCAGCACATCGCCGAGGTCGTCAGGAAGCGGCCAGACCCAGCGCAGGTGGAGGTGCCCGGCGCGATGCCCAGCGGCGCGGGCGCGCTCGACGCCCACCTCGATGGCCCCACGCGTGGAGCCCCAGCCGATGACGAGCGTCCCGTCCTCATCGCCGTCGACGACACACGGCGGGATCTCGGCGCGGACGCGCTGCACCTTCTCAGCGCGCGTCTTGGTCATGTGCTGGTGGTTGGCGGGGTCGTACGATACGCCGCCCGTGCGGCTGTCCTTTTCGAGCCCGCCGAGGCGGTGCTCCAGGCCGGGCGTGCCGGGGCGCACCCACGGACGGGCGAGCGTCGCTGCGTCGCGAACGTAGGGCAGGAAGTCCCCCTTGGGGTTATTGGTCTCCGTCGTGAAGGCGACCTCGAACGGCGTCAGGCCATCCGGGTCGGGGATGCGCCAGGGCTCGGAGCCGTTGCCGAGGTAGCCGTCGGAGAGGACGATCACCGGCGTCATGTACTTCACCGCGATGCGGCACGCCTCATAGGCGACCTCGTAGCAGTCGCCCGGCGAACTCGCGGCGATGACCGGGAGCGGGCCGTCGCCGTTGCGGCCGTAGACGGCCATCAGGAGGTCGGACTGCTCCGTCTTCGTCGGCATGCCCGTGGACGGCCCGGCGCGCTGCACGTCGATCAAGACGAGCGGCAGTTCGGTCATGAGCGCGAGGCCGAGGAACTCCGTCTTGAGTGCGAGGCCCGGCCCGGAGGTACCCGTCACGCCGAGGTGCCCGCCAAACGCAGTCCCGAGCGCTACGCCAATGGCGGCGATCTCGTCCTCGGCCTGGACCGTTCGGATGCCGAAGTCCTTGTACTTGCTCAGCGCGTGGAGCAGGTCCGAGGCGGGCGTGATCGGGTAGGTGCCATAGACGAGGTCGAGGCCGCTTTTGACCTTCGCCGCGACGAGGCCGAGCGCGAGGGCATCGTTGCCCTTGATGGCGCGGTAGGTGCCCGGCGCGAGCGTGGCGGGCGCCACCTCGTAGCGCGCCGCGAACACCTCGGTCGTCTCGCCGAAGAAGTAGCCCGCCTTGAGCGCCTTCAGGTTCGCGTCGCGGATCGCGGGCTTGCGGGCGAACTTCTCGGTCAGCCAGTCCTGCGCCGGCTCAAGGGGTCGCGTGTAGAGCCACAGCGCCAGCCCGAGGGCGAACATGTTCTTGCAGCGGTCGACGTCCTGCGTACCCAGTCCGTGCTCCTCCGCATGCTCGGCGAGCGTCTCGCGGGTGAGCCGGTTGAGTTCGATCTTGAAGACCTCGTAGCCGTCGAGCGTGCCGTCTTCGAGCGGATTCGAGTCGATGTGCGCCAGTTCGAAGTTGCGCTTCTCGAAGGCATCGGTGTTGACGAGCACGGCCCCGGCAGACCGCCCCGGTGCCGCCTTGCGAACACGGTGGAGGTTGACGGCCAGCGCCGCCGGGTTCATCGCCACGAGGAGGTCGACCTCGTCGCCGGGCGTGTGAATCTCGCCGGAGCCGAAGTGGAGTTGGAAGCCCGAGACGCCGTAGGTCGTGCCCGCGGGGGCGCGGATCTCGGCAGGGAAGTCGGGCAGCGTCGCGAGGTCGTTGCGCGCGAGCGCCGTCGCCAGCGTGAACTGGCTGCCCGTGAGCTGCATCCCGTCGCCGGAGTCGCCCGCGAACAGGATCGTGACTTCGGAGAGCGGTCGGACCGGCTTGGAACTGGAAGCGGCAGCACCAGCGGCAGCCGCAGGGACGTCAGACATCGGACCGTGGGAGAGCGGCAGGGGAGCGTAGATCAAGGTAGGGCGCACGGTACGCCGCCCCAAGCCGCATGATTCCACCGAACCCCCCGTGTCGGGTACGTGGCGACGCCCTACACGACGACTTCACGGAAGCGATGGTAATTGAGCCAAGCATGACCCCGGTGCTGCTGTCAACACGCGTTCGCAGCTAGCTCCCATGCGTTCACACCAGCCCTCCCGTCTACGTGCTCCGCCTCCTTTTTTGCAGCGTGCTTGTGCTTGTCTTCGCTGCCCCCGCGTCGGCCCAAGAGTACCAGACGCAAGGCGAGGACTTTGATTTCAACGTCATCGAACTACCCGGCGACAACTTCTATATCGAGGTTCGTGGCACCGACAAAAAGGGAATGCAGCCCAATGGAGGTCTAGTTGACGGCGTCTACTTCATTTCCAACGAGGGAGAAGCAACGGACTGCAACGCCGAGCCCGAGGGCTGCAGCGAACTGATCAGCAATGCGGTAGACGGTGGAGGAGAGACGACAACCTCCGCCGATCCACCCCCTGGCAGTAGGCCCGCTCCGGAGAGCTTACCTGGCGGCGCGCCGGACTACCACTACGAATTCCAGCGACAACGCGACGGCACGCTGCTGTTCTCCCTTGACCGCCGTGTGCGCGGCCTGTGGGGCTACTGCTCCGAGCCGCGCTTGTGTGACTGAGCCCCACCCCGACTGCGCTGCGCGTACGCAGATGCCCCCTCTTTCTTCCACCTACACGTTCCTGCCCATGCTTACGGTCATCCGCGTCCTCTCCAGGGGCGCGCTCGTGCTCATGCTCGCCGTACCCGCCTCGGCCCAGATGGACTGCTTCGAGAGACTCCGTGCCTCCGTTGAGCAGGCCTACGAGACCCAGGACGGCCCCGGTACGATTCCCGATGGCGAGACGGTCATCGAGATCAGAGACCAGGGTAAAATCACGGGGTACTACGTCGCCTACAACAACACGCGCAATATGCCCTCCGCCCAGTTCTGGTCTCCGACTGGCGAGATCACCAACTGCGATGCTCAGCCGGACGAGTGCCGCGAACTGCTCGAAGAGGCCTTTGGTGGCGGTGGCGGTGAGCAGACCCCGCCTGCCGACCCGCCTGCGAATAGCGGGTCAGCCCCGCAGAGCCTGCCCGGTGGCGCACCGGCGTACCACTACGAGTTTGAGCGCGCCCGTGACGGCTCCCTGGTCTACTCCGCAGAGCGCCGCCTGCGGGGCCTGTGGGGCTATCGCTTCGAGCCGCGCCTGTGTCGGTAGGTGCCCGTTGCTCCTCTTCGCCTAGACGCGCCCGACTACGTCGATGGTCGAGCGCCTCATGCTCGCAATGCTCCGTCGGCCCCGGTATTCCCAGCAGCCCTTCCCGTGTGGGCTCGCCCCTCCTGTCTCTCCACCATGCGGATCACCATCGCCCTGCTGTTGCTCGCGGCCACGGTGCTCGTAGTCTTCGTTACGGTGCGCACCCAGACCTTGCTCTACGAGGCCTTCCAAGACAGCGCCGCTCAGTCTGAGCAATCTGCCTACATCGCCGTGGGCAACGGCACGGTCTACCTTACGGTATTGGGCCATGCCGAAGACGGCCTACTCAGGCGCGACGACGAGGTCAAATTCGGCAACGGCCACTACGTACTCAGCGGTGACCGGATCGTCGATTGCGACGAGGACACCAACATCTGCCGCGGCCTGCTCCTCTCGGCGATGAACGACCCAGCCCCGACGGATGCCCTCGTTGAGGCGCTTCCTCCACCGGACGCCGTGCCTTCCAACGTACCTCCGAAACACGACGAAGCAGGGACCGAGGTCGTCTACTTCGCCCAGTTCGAGGTCATGTCCAACGGATCCGTCCGCTACGACCCCTCGGGCCGACGGACCGCTGGCGCCTGGGGCCTCCGGATGCTGCCCGCCTGGTTCGATGCGCGCCGCGTCGGCTCAGGCGAGGGCTGAGCCACCCGCTGAGACGCCTCCGTCCAACGAGAAGCCAAAAGAAACCCGAGCCAGCGCGGAGATCGTCAGCTTCCTCCGGTTTGAAGTCCAGCGCGACGGCTCGGTCCGGTATGACCACTCGGCCCGGAGCACTGGCGGCGCCTGGGGCTCTCTGATGTCGCACCCGTGGGACTTCAACAAACGGGAGCGCTAGCGCCGCACTCACGCAGGCTCAACCGTGCGTAGGCGCTCCAGCACGTGCGCCATGTCGTCCGGGAGCGGTGCCTCGAAGTCCATCGGCTCCTCGGTGACGGGGTGCGCGAAGCCCAGCGTGTGCGCGTGGAGTGCCTGGCGCGGCAGCGCGGCAAAGAGGTTGGCCATGAACTTCGCCCGGCTGCCCACGGCGGAACCGTAGACGATGCGATTGCCGTCGTAGGTGCGGTCGCCGAAGAGGGGGTGGCCGAGGTGGCGCGCGTGGACACGGATCTGGTGTGTGCGGCCTGTCTCCAGCCGAAAGCGACAGAGCGCGGTGTGCGCGTGGGCCTCCAGCGTCTCCAGGTGCGTGATCGCGTGCTTGCCGCGCCCCGGCTTAACGACCGCCATCCGCTTGCGGTCGCGCGGGCTGCGGCCCAGCTCTGTCTCGATGTGCTGCACAGGCGGGTCGGGGACACCCCAGACGAGCGCGAGGTACAGCCGCCGCGTCGTGCGCGCCGCGAACTGCTTGGCGAGGTGGCTCAGCGCCGCGTCGGTCTTGGCGACTACCATCAGGCCCGTCGTGTCTTTGTCGAGGCGGTGCACGAGGCCCGGCCGCACGACGGGGTCACCCTCGAAGCGTGGCCCGGCGTCCTGCGTGGCCAGCCCCACGTCCTCGTCGTCTTCCTCTTCGATGTCGTCGTAGGCGAGCGGGCCAGCCCCGACATGGTACAGCAGCGCATTGACGAGCGTGCCCGAGCGATGCCCGTACGCCGGGTGCACCACCATCCCTGCAGGCTTGTTGACCACGAGCAGCACGTCGTCCTCGTAGACGATGTCGAGCGGGATCGCCTCCGGTGTCAGTTCGATGGGCGGCGGGCGCAGCACCTTCGCTACGAGCCGGTCGCCCGCCTGCACGACGGTCGACGGCTTCGTCACGACGGCCCCGTTGACCGACACCCGTCCGTCCTTGATGCCGCGCTGCACCTTCGAGCGCGTGACGTTCGGGAGGAACCGCGTGATGTAGACATCGAGCCGGGTGTCCGCAACCTGCCCGGCGGGCACGTCGAGGACGACCTCTTGCTCGATTCGCTCTTCGGCGGGTTGCTCCTCCGCAGGCTGTTGGCTTGCGCTCATTGGGCCACCATGGTTGACGCACCGAGTGCCACACCAAGCACGTCCAGCGCGCGTTCGATCTCGTCCAGCGTGTTCGTGTACGACGGGGCGAAGCGCAGCTTGCGGTCGCGCACAGCGGTCATGATGCCCTCGGCGGCGAGCGCTTCGTAGAGGGTGTCGGCGTCCTGTCCCACCTCGTCGGGCGCGACGGTGACGATGCCCGCACGTTCGTCGGGGTCGCGCGAGCCGTAGCGCGGCAGGCCGAGCGCGTCGAGGCCGTCGGCGAGGCGGGCGGTGAGCGCCTGAGTGTGCTGCCAGGCTGCGTCCGGCCCCACGTCGTGGTAGACACCTAGCGCCGCGTCGAGGGCGACGATCCCGGCGGTGTTGAGCGTCCCGAGGCGGAAGCGCGTCGCGTCGTCGTGGAGCGTGGTGTCGTAGGCGGTGAGGTCGTCCCAATCGATGGGGCCGTTGAGCCAGCCGAGCTGCGGCCGGAGGCGGGCCTGGAGCGCCTCCGTGACGTAGAAGAAGCCGACGCCCTGCATGCCCATGAGCCACTTGTGACACCCGCATGCGAGGAAGTCGAGGCCGAGCGCCTCCACCCCACCGTCAGCGCCGATGGGCACCGCGCCCACGCCCTGGATCGCATCGACGGAGAGGAGCGCGCCGTGGTCGTGCACGAGGTCGGCGAGCGCGGCGAGGTCGGCGCGGAAGCCGGAGAGGAACTGCACCCAGCTCACGGCCACGAGGCGCGTCTCGGCGCGCAGCGTTGCGGCGACGGCGTCGAGCGTGAACGTGCCGCGCTCCGTCGGGATGAAGTCGATCGCCACGCCGCGCGCTTCGAGGGAGCGCCACGGGAAGACGTTGGCCGGAAACTCGCACCCCGGCACGGCAATGCGGTCGCCCGGCTGCCAGTCGAGGCCGTGGGCGAGCACGTTGAGCGCATACGACGTGTTGGGTGCATACTCGACGCGCTCGACCTGCGTGCCGAGCACCTGCGCGATGCGCGCGCGGCCCCGGTCAAGCGTCGGCGCGATGTCGAAGTAGTTGTTCGGCTGCGTCGCGTGGCGCTGCTGGAGGTAGGCCGCCACCGCGTCTATGACAGGCTGGCTGAGCGGCCCGGTCGAGGCGTGGTCGAGGTAGGCCATCCGCTCCGTGTGTGGAAAGAGAGCGCGGAGGTGGTCGGTCACGGGTCGAAGGTCGTGGGTCGTGTCGAGCAACGATCGGCGTTGTCTCGTGTCTGTGGGGCAAGGATAGTACGCGGTGCCCGATGTGTTTCGCCCTCGGCGTTTCCGCTACCGCCTTTCATCGCCGTCGTCGTTCATCCACGAACCCCAGGCTGTCATGTCTGTCCAGAAGACCTCGCGCGCCGACCTGAAGCGGCAATATCCCGTTGTCTTGCAAGTCGGCGCGTTGCTCGCGCTCGGCGTCGTGCTCGCCGCCTTCACCACGCCGTATCGCGCTGCGAACAGCTTCGAGATCGACGTGCCTGATACCGAGGTCATCACGGTGCCTGACATCGAAATCACCCGGCACGAGTTGCCGCCGCCTCCACCGCCGAAGCCGCCCGCCCCCATTGAGGTAGTGGACACCGATATCGAGGACCCGGTCATCGACATCGACATGACCATGGACCCCTTCGAGATGCCAGCGCTCCCCGGCCTACCGCCTGCGCCCGCTACTGACCCGGAGCCTGCCCCCGATGAGGTCTTGCCCTTTCTCCCTGTAGAGGACCAACCTCAGCTCCTGCCAAGCGAGGCCGAGGCGATGGCGGCTTTGCAGCGCTGCATCCGCTACCCCGAGATGGCCCGACGCGGCACGGTAGAGGGACGCGTCTACGTGCAATTTGTCGTAGACGAACGTGGCAACGTGATCGACCCATACGCTGCACGTGGCATCGGTGGCGGGGCCGACGAGGAGGCCGTGCGCTGCGTGCGCGAGCTTCAGTTCCGCCCCGGCATGCAGCGCGGCCGCCCCGTCAAGGTGCAGTTCACGCTGCCAGTCACGTTCCGTCTCCGCTGAACCGTAAATCGAAAATCAGACGTCGTCACTCAGGCAAAGACGATGGTCTTGTTCTCGTAGACGAGTACGCGGCTTTCGAGGTGCCACCGGACGGCCCGCGCGAGGACCTCGCGTTCGAGCGTGCGGCCGAGGTCCTTGAGGTCGCGGACGGTGTGGCGGTGCGACACCCGCGCGACGCCCTGGTCGATGATCGGCCCGGCGTCGAGCTCCTCGGTGACGTAGTGCGCCGTCGCGCCGATCACCTTGACGCCCCGCTCGAACGCCTGTCGATAAGGATCGGCCCCGATGAACGCGGGCAGGAACGAGTGGTGAATGTTGATGATGCGGTTTGGGAAGCGCGCCACAAAGTCGCCGGAGAGGATCTGCATGTAGCGCGCGAGCACGACCACCTCGACGCCTTCCCGTTCAAAGAGCGCCAGCGTCTCGGCTTCGGCCTCCGCCTTCGTCTCGCGGGTGACCGGGATGTGGTGGAACGGCACGCCGAAGCGCTCGACCTCGCCGCGCAGGGCATCGTGGTTGCTCACCACGCAGGCGATGCGGCCGGGAAACTCGCCCCGGCTCCAGCGCCAGAGCAGTTCGAGGAGCGCGTGGTCGTAGCGCGACACCATCACCGCTACGGGCGCGGGCTGCGCGGCATAGTCGAGGCTCCAGGTCATGCCGAACGGCTCGGCCACGACGCGCGCGAACGCCGCTTCGAGCGCGGGCCGCGAGAGGTCGAGGTGCGGCGTCGTGAACTCGGCGCGCATGAAAAACACGCCCGCCTCGGGGTCGGTCGAGTGCTGATCGAGCGCGGTGATGTTGGCGCCGTGCGCGCGGAGGAACGTGCTCACGGCGGCGACGATGCCGGGGCGGTCCGGGCACGTGACGCGGAGCCGGGCGAAGTCGGCGTGCGCGGGGTTGGGCATGACGACAGGGTACGATCAAGGCTTAGCGGCGGTAGAACTGCCGGCCAGCGAGTTGCCCGATGTGACCGTTCAGTTCGAGGCTCAGAAGGTAGACCAGGGCGTTCGACACGTCCACCCCAGCGCGTTCGCAGAGCGTGTCGAGGTGCATCGGCTCCGGCGTCAACGCGTCGTAGAGTTGCTGCTCGACCCGGTTGAGGCTCTCCGGCGGCGGTGCAGGCTTCGCTTCGCTGGCTAGTGCCTGGCCGCTTCCTCTCGACCGCGCGCCGAAGAGGTCTTGCTGGCCTTCGATCTCGGCGAGGAGGTCGCCGACGCTGGTGACGAGCTTCGCGTGGCCGAGTTGGATAAGCGAGTTGCCGCCGTCGCCGTTGCCCGAGAACAGTGGCGCGGGGGCGGCAAAGACCTCGCGGTTCTGCTCCAGCGCGGCGTAGGCCGTCAGCAGCGCTCCGCCCTTCGCCCGCGCCTCGGCGACGAGCACCCCCAGCGACAGTCCGGCAATGATGCGGTTGCGGCGCGGAAAGTTGGGCGCGTCGGGCTTGGTGCCCAGCGGGAACTCGGAGACGACCGCCCCCTGCCCGCTTTCGATGATGCGACGGACCGTGGCCGTGTGACGCTGCGGGTAAATGCGGTCCACCCCCGAGCCGAGGATGGCCAGCGTCCGCCCGCCCGCGTCCAGGGCCGCCCGGTGCGCCGCGATGTCGATGCCGTAGGCGAGGCCGCTCACGATGGTGTAGCCGCGCTCCGCGAGGCCCGCCGCGAAGTGCTCGGCCACGCGGAGGCCATAGGCGCTCGCCTTGCGCGTCCCCACGATGGCAACCGCGCGCGTGTCGGCCTCGGTGAGTGTGCCGCGCAGCCAGAGGAACGGCGGCGGATCGTAGAGCTCGCGCAGCCGCGCCGGGTAGGCGTCGTCGGCGCACGTGACGAGATCGGCTCCGAGCCGCGCACCCTGCTGGAGTTGGCTGTCGATGGCGGCGTGGCCGTCGAAGGCTGCGATGGCCCGCGCCGTCTTGAGCCCAATGCCCTCGACCTCCGCGAGTGCCCGCACGTCCGCTCGCATCACTGAGGTGGCGTCGCCGAAGCGGTCGAGCAGCGCCCGCACCCGCGCGGGCCCTACGCCCGGCACGGCGGCGAGCGCGAGTAGCATCCGCGCATCGAACCGCGCGCCCGTTGCATCGGACGGGGTATCGAGTCGAGCCGTGGCGTGGGGCATGGAGCAGCGTGGTGAGGTTCGACCCTCACAGACACGTCACCGCGCACGATGTAACCCCGGAGGTCAGCCTCCGGCGGAGAGAAACCAATTCAGCCGTCGTGGCTCTAGCGTAGGGGTCACCGCACGAGCAAAATCTTTTGCGTCCGCACGAAGGACCCGACTCGGAGTTGGACGAGGTAGAGGCCGCTCGGCACCCCGTCTGCCCTCCACGCCACGGCATGGTACCCAGCGGGCCACTCCTGATCCGACAAGACCGCCACGCGCGCGCCGCGCACATCGTAGACGGCCAGCATGACACGACCTTGTTCGGGGAGTTCGAAGCGGAGCTGCGTCTCGTCGGCGAACGGGTTGGGGTAGCTAGGACTCAGCGCATAGGCTGTGGGCAACGCCTCGCCGTCCTCATTGGCGACAGTGGTCGCTGTCGAAAAGCTCCGACGTGCAGACCACTCACTGCGGGCCTGGCCGTCGCCCAGCGCGCGGGCCTGCCAGTAGTAGGTCGTCCTGCCTTCCAGTCCCAAGGGGAGGAACGCGTTTTCAGCGGTAGTGCCCTGAATGGCCACGTCGGTGAAGTCCTCGTCCGTGCTCAACCGCACGTCGTACGCTACCGCCCCGGGAATCGAATTCCAGACCAGCACTGGGGCGACCGTCAGATCGGCGGCCCCGTCGTCAGGCATCGTGAGCGTGGGTGCTGCCAACACAAAGTCGGTGACTACGAAACCATCGAGCAAGGCGACGACGTCGTCACTCGAATGTCACGCGCACCGAGCGAGGCGTCCTCTTCGATCTGAATGACCGCACTGAGTTGCGTGGGGCTCACCACGGTGGTACTGAGCGTCGTGATGCCCGTGCCACTCACGCTCAACGCCGAGATGCCTTCCACAAAGCTCGTGTTGGACCCTGTAACCGAGAGTGTTGTCTCGGTGCCCGGCGCCCCTACGTTTGGCAGGGCCGAGACGAGCAGCGCTCGGTCTTGCCCCTCAGACGTGACGAAGAACGGCCCGGTTTGGTTTTCCGCCGCCACCTCATCGCCCGTCACGACCTGGACATCACGGAGCCCCATGGGCGCATTCTCTGCGATCTCGATGGACGCTTGGAGTTCGGTTGCCGAGATAGCCGTCGAGGAGAGCACCGTAATACCCAACCCCATCTGGAGTTGGGAGGTCTCGTCGAAGTTGGTATTCGTCCCAAAGACCGATACGGTCAGGTTGCTCCCGGCATCCCCGACCGTCGGCGCTACGCTCAACACCTTAGGGCCCGTCTCTGGAGGCGTCACGATGAAGGAGCCAAGCCCCTGGGCACTGTCTGCTACCGCCCCCTGCTGCGTGACCGCCAAGAGGTTGTAGAACCCTTCCGCGGCCCCTTCATCGACGGCGAGGGTAGCTAGCATCCGGACGGGCGAGAGCACGGTCACCTCCTCGACCGACACGCCAGCGCCTTCGACCTCGAGCCGGGTGGCTCCAGGCCGGAACGTGGTGCCGGAGCCTGCGATATCCACGCTGAAGCGACTGCCGCGTGGACCGCGGCCCGGCTGCACCAGCGCGAGCGACTGGTTGATGCCGCCCTGGACGAGATTGAATACCGTGTTTTCGAAGCGCTGCACCTCCTGCGCGTCGAAGGAGTTCACCTCAGGCATCAGCGCGAAGATGCCGCCCGTCTGGAGGGCCATCTGCGAGAAGGCCTCGATCGCGTTGAAGACAGGCGGCGGCGGCGGCGGACCGCTACTGACGGCGTCGAAGTTCAACAGCAAGCCGCTCAGGTCGTTTGTACCTGTAAATGGCTCATAGAGCGTCCCTTCGGGGTCGGCGTCAATCGGCTGCGGCGCCGCCGACAGGTCCGTGGGTCCTGGGTCCTCAGAGAACCCCGTGTGCACCGCCGCAAAGACGCCGGCGGCGCTGATCGTGCCGTAGTCGATGGAGAAGGTGCCGTCCGGCCGAAGGGTCAACGCAAACGTGTTGGGGCTTGACGAGGGGCTTGGCGCGTTGTACTCAGGCACCTCCTGGAACGTAATGACAGCCGCCCCATCGCGCTCTTCCACGAAGACGCGACCACGCAGCGAGGGATCGAGGTCGTCCCAGAGCGGCGCGATGCGCGGCGGCCCAAAGAGCAAATTCCCCACCGACCCGCCGCGCGAGACGTCGCCCGAGTTGAAGGTGACGGAGCCGTTGGAGTTCACGTAGGCGGTGCTGTAGGTGGCTTCGCCAAACGGGAACGAGAAGGGCAGCAGGATCTGCGCGAAATCGTCGTCCCCAAGCCAAAGGGTGTCGGCTGCCGCGCGGACCTGGACCAGTTCGTTGCGCAGCGCCAGGCGGGCACTGGCGGGCTTGACCGTGTCGGTCGACCGCTCAGGGGCTGCGGCTGTGTTCGGCTCGTTCGCGCCTGCGCCCTCTCTGGCGGCTAATCCCGAGCATGACCCGGAGAGGACCACGTCCACACGGACGCCGCGCGCGCGCAAGGTGCGGATCGTTCCCGCGATGTCTTGGCCCGGGTGCGGGTCTGCATCCGTGGCGAGAAAGACGCGCCCGTTGGCCCGGAGCCGCTGCTCAGCTGCCATGACAGCCTGGGCCGAGGCCTCGGGACAGTCAGCGCCTCCATCGGCAAAGAGGCCCGAGACCTGGGACTGAATGGTAGCCAGGTCGTTGGTGGGCGCGAAGGAGGTGACGCCGTCTTTGAACGTCACCAGTTGAAACGTGGTCGCCCCGTCGTTGGGATAGGTGGCGAGGTGGTTCAAGAGCCCTTGACGGACGCCTGCAATTTCCTCGTCCATGCTCCCGGTGTCGTCGATGACAAACGCCACATCCACGCCGCTTGACTCGATCAGCCGAGGCAGGCTGATGTATGTGCCGGTGGCGGGTGCACTCACGTTCCGGCCTTTGACGACCCATTTCACACGCTTCTCCGTGCGAAAGATGTTGTCGGTGAGCTCCGTTGCCGTCGGGGTGTACGTCGGCGTGGTCAGCTCGGGCGTCTCGTAGAGCAGCGTCGAGAAGTCTTCCGAATAGAACGCGACCGTGAATCGATTGAGCCGGAAGGAAGGCCCAGCCCCGTTGGCGCTCCAGGTGAAGGTCGGTGTCGCGGATCCATTCAGCGGGATCACCGTCCCGTCTGCCGGCGCCGTGGGGTCGGGCGCGATGCCCTGATCCGCGAAGATGGCGCCATACTTCGTCTTATCCTCCTCGCTCACGTTGGCAATCAGCGCATTCCACACGTCGGACATCGAAGCAGGACGAGCGGTCACGAGCGCGTTCCAGATGGCCTGGTCACCGAGACTCACCTTGTCGCGGTCGTCGTTGGCGCTATCGTAGAGGTCCCAGAGTGCGCGCTGGACGGCCACCTCGTTGTCCTCGCCCCGGCCGCGGCTGCCCGTCGCCTCGATGCTGTACGAGAAGGTGGCATCCTCGGTGTCCTGGTAGAAGAGGTCCCCCACATTCGGGATGCCGAGCGCGCCGCTGCCTCGCTCGCGCTGGAGCGTGATGCCAAAGTAGGTCGGCCAGGCTTCGCCCCAGGCCAAGCGAATCCCATCCTGCTTGCCGACGCGCTCGGCCAGGTGCTCGTACGGTCTGTGCGTACCGCCAGGGTTTCTGTCCAGACTGAACGACTCGGCGACGTAGTGCCCGTGCTCATGATGCAGGACATCCCAATCGTATCGGTCTTCGAGGAGGATGAACAGGCCCCCACCGGACACGGAGTAGTAGGAGGTAGGATAGGCCCCTGCAAACTCGACGGAGAGCGTCGGGAGAGTTGTGCCGGAGATGGCCTTCGTGTAGCGAGCGCTCTCGATCAGCGCGTCCTGTACCGAGAACGCATTTCCTGCCGCGGTGGTGTTCGAGATGGAGACATTAATGACGATGTCTGTAGAGACGTTTGGTACTTGCAAGTCTATCGTCGAGAAGGAATAGGTGCTCGATGGGTCCCCCTGATCGCCCGGCGTGACCACGTAGAACTCGTCCGACCTCGCCAGCACGTTGATGTAGAGGTCGGGCGCATCGGATGCGTCCTCAGGGACGGGGACGGAGTACGCTCCATTGGCGTCGGTGGTGGTCGTCGCTAGGAGGTCATCAAAGCCGAAGTCGTCGTCCCAAACCTCGATGGGGGCAAAGCGCACGGGGCGAAGGGTGCCATTGCGGTCTTGGTACTTGATCGTACCGGAGAGGGTGAAGACGGCGCTACTCGTTTTTTTTCTGACCGTGTCGTGGTCACCTCGCCTGTGCCTCGGCCGAGTTGCTGCATCGCCGCCTCGAAGTCTTCCGGCGTCATCCGCCCCGCGGTCAAGGCGTGCCGGAGGCTGTCTTGCTGCGCCACGATGAAACTGCCCCGCGCGGCAAAGCTCCTCGCAGGGCCAAGGAGGACGTAGAGGACATCGGCGCGGCTTACCGAGACGGCGACGTCTCCGGCTCCTCCTTCTGCCGCGACGACGGCGCGTAGTTCTGCCCGTCCCCGGTCACCAAGTTCTAGCGGCACCTCGATGCGGCGCGTGTCGCCTGCCGCCAAAGCGCCGAGCCGAATCTGCGCAGGGCCCACCAAACGCAGACCTGAGCTGGGTTCGAGCGTCAGCACGGCCTCCTCCAAGTTGCCCCGCGCCGAGACGGTCAGGACCGCTGTCGCGGCGCCTGGCCCAAGGCGCTGGCCTGCGTCGACCGTCCACATCACGTCGAGCGGCACACCGGGCTTGGTCACATGCGAGGCGTCGACGGGGTTCGCCGCGTCGAAGGGCTCAGCAACACCCGGGTACTCAGACGGCTGGTGCACACACGCACTTCCACCCAGTGCTACGAGGCACAGCATAGCCATGCCAATGATCGTCGTTGCCGTCTTCACCGACGTGTGTACCATAGTAACTGCTAGAGGTGAAAGCGTGTCGCTTCGAGGAGGGAGGCAGAACGGATCCGGCCAGGACAAAAACAGTGCCTTCCCGTACATAATTCTCAATGGGTTGTGCCAACCGCGCGCCTTGAGTTCCGCAAACGCGCAGCCATTGGGACGAAAGACCACCGATTGACTGTGCGCGGCTCCCTTGCGATGGACTGCATCGTCGCCCATGGGCTACCGACCCCAGCCGTCTGACACGGCTTTCGGTCCTCTGACATGGCTTCCGATGCAAGGTCCACGGACCTAGTCCTGACATCTCATATGGCGGCCTACACCATGTGGTGGCCTATACCGTCCATGCTGGGTGGGCTGGCCAAGCCGCGTGCCTGGGCTGGCACTGGCGCGTTACCTGCACCGGGTAGCACGTTTGCTCCTCGTACGCCCTCAGACCTTTGCCAAGCGCACGCCCTATTCCCTATTTCCTATTCCCTCCGCTACTCGACTCTGCTCCACGGCGCTCATGAGCACCTGCTTGAGCGGATCGAGGTTCTTGCGCGCGACAGCCGAGAACGCGATCACGGGCACGTCGTCGGGAAGCTGCGCGCGGGCGTCGGCCACGAAGGCGTCGTACATGTCCGGCGGCAGCAGATCGGTCTTCGAGAGGCCGATCAGGCGCGGCTTGGCGAGCAGGTGCGGGTTGAATGCTTCTAGCTCGCCGAGCAGCGTCGCGTAAGTCGCGCCCGGGTCCTCCTCGTTGACCGGGACGACGAAGAGGAGCACCGCGTTGCGCTCGATGTGCTTGAGGAAGCGGATGCCGAGGCCCTTGCCCTCGCTCGCCCCTTCGATCAGGCCTGGAATGTCGGCGATGACGAACGAGCGGTAGTCGCCGAGGTAGACCATGCCGAGGCTCGGCTCCAAGGTCGTGAACGGGTAGTCGGCCACCTTTGGCTTGGCCGCGGAAAGGGCGCTCACGAGCGTACTCTTGCCCGCGTTCGGGAAGCCCACGAGTCCCACGTCGGCGAGGAGCTTGAGTTCGAGCGTCACGTCGCGCTCGATGCCCTTAGTGCCGGGCTGGGCGTAGCGCGGCGTCTGGTTGGTGCTGCTCTTGAAGTGCGTGTTACCGAGGCCGCCCATCCCGCCGGGCGCGAGCGTGAGGCGCTGGCCCTCGTCGGTGAGCTCGCCGAGCAGCTCACCCGTCTCGGTGTCGCGCGCGATGGTGCCGAGCGGCACGCGCAGCACGATGTCCTGGCCGCTCTTGCCCGTCTTGCCGGAGCCTTGCCCCGGTTGGCCGTGGTCCGCGAAGTGGTGGCGGTTGTAGCGGAGGTCGAGGAGCGTGTAGAGATTGGCGTCGGCTTCGAGGAGGACGGAGCCGCCAGAGCCGCCGTCGCCGCCGTCGGGGCCGCCGCGGGGCTCGTACTTCGCGCGGCGGAGGTGAGCAGACCCGGCCCCGCCGTTGCCGCTGCGGACGGAGATGGTGACGTAGTCGACAAACTTCACGGGCGGTGCTTTTTTCGTCCTTTGTCCTTTGAGGAGCGTGATTTGTCTCCCCCCAACGGGGGCGACACCGCGTAGGTTTGACGCCCCGCGAATTCTTCAGCAGCGCCCCCGTCCCGTGCCCCAGAAAAAAACCGTCACGATCTACACCGACGGCTCGTGCAGCGGCAACCCCGGCCCCGGCGGCTGGGCCGCAATCCTGATCTACGGCGCGCAGGAGAAGGAACTCTCCGGCGGCGAGGACCGCACGACGAACAACCGCATGGAGCTGCGCGCCATCGTGGAGGGGCTGCGCGCCCTCACCGAGCCCGTGATCGCCCGCGTCCACACGGACAGCGCCTATGCAGTGAACGCCTTCGAGCAGGACTGGATCGGCGGGTGGCAGCGGCGCGGATGGAAGACGGCGGGCAAGAAGCCGGTCAAGAACCAGGATCTCTGGCGGGACCTGCTGGCCGAGATGAAGCGCCACGAGGTCGAGTTCGTCAAGGTGAAGGGCCACGCGGACGACGCGCTCAACAACCGCGCGGACGCCCTGGCTGTCGCCGCCATGCGGGTGCGCAAGGAGGAGATCACGCCTTCCTGATGGGTCCCCGTATCCGACTGTAGGACCAACGCTTACTCGCGGACGTTGTGGTCGATTGGGAAACCACTTTTCTAGCCAGGGCCGCAACCTTTCGGAACGGCCTGCGTCGCACAAAACCGCGCTGATTCTCGCCTATCTCCTTCGGCGCGGCCTTTGCCTTTCTCTGCGCGTGCCCCGGCACGTCCCTTCCCTTCCGCCCAGCGTCGACGTTCTGTGATGCTGCCCGTCTTGGTCTTTTTTCTGCGCATGGCCGTCGTCCTCGGCACAAGCGCGTGCTTCTGCTACAATCTGGCTCGCCAGCGCGGCCTCGAACCCGGCGCCTGGGCCGCCATGGGCGCCTTCCTCGGTCCGTTCGGCATCCTGCTGATCTTCCTCGCCGAGCCGCCTGCACAGCCTCCGCCCTCCGGCGGCCGACGCGGTCAGGACCCGCGTCCTCCGGCGCGCCCCCGTTCACCGCAGCGCGGCCCCTCCAGCGGCGGCAAGCGCCCCCGCGTCCGGATGCCGCAGCGCGTGCGGTAGCGCCATCGGCCCCAGCGGTGTTCCTCGCGGCGCTGCTTCGTTCGCAGCGCTCGTGGTAGCTTTTGGCAGTGCTCCCCCTGCCATGCCGTCCTCGCCGCTGCTCCGCCTCGCCCACGTGCTCGACCGCCTCACGGCGGCGGCGGGCCGCAGCGCGTTCGTGCTCCTCGCGGTGATGACGCTCGTGGGCGCGCTCAACGCGGGGCTGCGCTACGTCGGCCGGCCGCTCGGCCTCAGCCTGTCGTCCAACGCGCTCTTCGACGCGCAGTGGATGCTCTTCGGGCTGGTCTTTCTGCTCGGCGCGGCGTGGACGCTCCAGCAAGACCGCCACGTCCGCGTGGACGTGCTGTTCAGTCGCCTGCGCCCCCGCACCCGTGCGTGGATCGACCTGCTTGGCGCGCTGCTCTTCCTGCTGCCCTTCTGCGGGCTGATGCTGTGGGCGACCTGGCCGCTAGTCGAGAACGCCTGGATCACCCGTGAGGGCGCGCTCGACCCAGGTGGGCTTCCGCGCTGGCCCATCAAGATGCTCCTCCCGCTCGGCTTTGTGCTGCTCGCCCTGCAAGGCGTCAGCGAGGCGATCAAGGCGGCGCACCGGCTGCGGGACGCCTAGGCCATGGACGTCCTCGCCCCGCTCATGGCCATCGTGGCGCTGCTGCTGATCTTCAGTGGCTACCCGGTGGCGTTCGCGCTCGGCGGGACGGCGCTCCTGTTTGCCTTCGTGGGCGTCGAGGCCGGGTTCTTCGACTGGCCCTACCTCCTCGCGCTCGGCGACCGCACGTTCGGGGTGACGACGAACACCATCCTGCTCGCGGTGCCGTTTTTCATCCTCATGGGCACGCTCCTCGAAAAGAGCAGGCTCGCCGAGGACCTGCTCACGGCGATCGGGGCGCTCTTCGGGCCGATGCGCGGCGGGCTCGCCTTCGCCGTCGTGTTCGTGGGGGCGCTCTTGGCTGCGGCGACGGGCGTAGTCGGCGCGAGCGTTGTGGCGATGGGCATGATCTCGCTGCCGGTGATGCTGCGCCACGGCTACGATCAAGCGTTTGCCACGGGCGTCATTACCGCAAGCGGCACGCTCGGGCAGCTCATCCCACCGAGCGTAGTGCTGATCGTGCTCGCCGACCAACTCGGCGTCTCCGTAGGCGACTTGTTTCTCGGCGCGCTCGTGCCAGGCTTGCTCCTCGTGACGCTCTACGCGGGCTACGTCGGCCTCGTGGCGATGCTGAAACCGTCGTGGGCACCGGCGTTGCCGCCCGAGGAGCGCTCCGCATCGGTGCCGGACCTGCTCCGGCTCGCGCTCCGTCGCCTCGTGCCGCCGCTCGTGCTCATCCTCGTGGTGCTCGGGAGCATCTTCGCGGGCATCGCCACGCCAACCGAGGCGGGGGCGCTCGGGGCCGTCGGCGCGCTGATCCTGGCGGCGGTCAACCGGCGGCTCAACCGCGCCGTCGTGTGGGAGGCGCTGCGCGACACGGGCCACCTCACCACGATGGTCGTCTTCCTACTGCTCGGCTCGATGGCCTTCACGCTCGTCTTCCGCGGCCTCGACGGCGACCTCTGGATCGAGGGGCTGCTCACGAACCTGCCCGGCGGCGTGGTCGGGCTCCTCATCGTGGCCAACATCGTCGTGTTCGTGCTGGGCTTCTTCGTCGACTTCTTCGAGATCGCCTTCATCGTCGTGCCGCTGCTCGCCCCGGCGGCGCTGCTGCTCGAAATCGACCTCGTGTGGTTCGGCGTCATGCTGGGCATGAACCTCCAGACGAGCTTCCTGACGCCGCCGTTCGGCTTCGCGCTGTTCTACCTCCGCGGCGTGGCGCCCGAGGAGGTCCCCACGACGGCGATCTACCGCGGCGCGATTCCGTTCATCGTGATCCAGCTCATCGGGCTCGGCCTGCTGCTGACGTTCCCCGAGATGGTGACGTGGGCGACCGACTGAGGCAGTGAGGCAGTGAGGCAGTGAGGCAGTGAGGCAGTGAGGCAGTGAGGCAAGGTTGCTCACCACGCTTCATGCGGGCAACTTCCACCGCGACACCTACTTCCCCCGACACCCCCGCACTCCCTATAGCCCAAGCTGCTCGCGGAGGGCTTCGTCTTCGGGGCTGTTCTGGCCCCAGTAGGCGGTCATGAGTTGGGCGCGGCGTGTGGCGGTCGTGGTGACGGTCTGGCCGCGGGCGCGGCGCGTCTCGGTCCAGCCCTCGATCACGTGCGGGAAGGCGGCCTGGAAGCGGATGGCGAGCGTACGGCCGAGGCTCGGGTAGGTGAGCGTGTAGGTGCGCACGCCAGCGGCGTCGGGTGCCGAGAGCGACGGCTCGGCGGTGTGCGGCTGCCAGTCGATGTGGCTGAGGCGCTGGTAGACGGTGCCGGGCAGCATCTCGACGGGCTCCGCCGGGAGCGCGTCGGGGTTGAGGCGGAGCGTCGTCCAGATTTCGTCTTCGATCAGGACCTCGTCAAAGCCCAGGTCCTGATCGCCCTCCTGCTCGAAGTAGGAGCGGAACTCCAGGTCGTAGCCGTCGCCTGAGCGATTGAGTTGGGTGAACGTGTGGCCGCACCACTCCTGTGAGGTCGTCGTGACCTTGAGCGCGGGCGCGGCGTCGACGGGCTGGAAGACCGAGGACATCATCGAATAGGGATAGATGCCGGTCAGGAACGAGCGCGTGGCGTTGAGCTTGAGCACGGTCGCCTCGTCGTCACCCCCCGTCGAGCGGTCGAGCTTGACCTGCTTGCTGCGCGAGAACGGCTCGGTTACGAAGACGAGCACCGCCTCGCCGTCGTGCTGCGCGCCATAGCGGGCCTGGTCGAGGTCGTAGCCCGTGATCTCGGCGAGGCCCTGGTACCAGTAGGCGCCGAACTCGTCCTCGGAGACGCCATAGCCGGGCCCGTACTCGTCGGGCACGTCGAACGATGCCGGGGCTGTCGGCACGCCGGGCGCAGGGGCAGGCTCGGGGTTCAGGCAGGCGACCAGAAGGAGGGGAAGCGAGAGGAGAAGCAGGCGCATAGCGAGAGCGGGTTGGTTTCCACCGCGAACCCAGCCAGGACGCTGTGTGATCCGCGCTGCTTCCGGGTGCCACTTCATCGCCCGCTACGGACAACGGACTAGGAATACCGCCGCCGTCTCTGAACTTCTGCCCTCTCCCTTCATCCTTCTCTACAGCATCCCGCGCAGCTTCTCGGTCTGGACGACGCGCTCGATGCCGATGTCGAAGGCCGCCTCGCGGAGGGTCGTGCCTTCGGCTTTCGCGCGGCCGCTGACGTTGGCGTAGGCATCGAGGATGATGCGCTTCAGCTTCGCGTTGACCTCGTCCTCGGGCCAGGTGTACTGCTGGAAGTTCTGGCTCCACTCGAAGTAGGACACCGTGACGCCGCCCGCGTTGGCGAGGATGTCGGGGATGACGACCACGCCGCGCTCGGCGAGCCGCCGGTCGGCCTCGGGGGTCACGGGCAGGTTGGCACCTTCCACGACGAGCTTCGCCTTGACGCCGTCCACGTTGCCCTGGTGGATCGCGGCTTCGAGGGCGGCCGGGATGAGCACGTTGCCATCGAGCGCCATGAAGTCGGCATGGCTCACGGCGTCGATGCCCGGCGCGACGTAGCCTGCGAGCGAGCGGTGGCCCACCTCGGCGACGTAGCGCTCAAGGGCAGGGATGTCGAGCCCGTCGGCCGCGAACAGCCCGCCCGAGATGTCCGACACGGCCACCACCTTCGCGCCGGCCTCGTGCAGCAGCAGCGCCGCGTTCATGCCCACGTTGCCGAAGCCTTGCACGATCACGCGGAGGTCGCCCACGGCGATGCCGAGGTCTTTGGCCGCTTCGAGGGTGAGCAGCATCACGCCGCGGCCCGTTGCCGCCGCGCGCCCCCGCGAGCCGCCGAGTTCGAGCGGCTTGCCCGTCACGATAGCCGGGTTATGCCCATGCTGGCGGCCGTACTGGTCGACGACCCACGCCATCACCTGCGCGTTGGTGCCGTAGTCCGGCGCGGGCACGTCGCGGTTGACGCCGAGGATGAGGTGGATGCGCGAGATGTAGCGCCGCGTGAGCTGTTCGAGTTCGCGCGCGCTCAGCGTTCGCGCATCCACCTGAATGCCGCCTTTGCCGCCGCCGAACGGGATATCGACGAGGGCGGTCTTGTACGTCATCATCTCGGCGAGGGCGCGCACTTCCTGGTCGTCCACGGTGGGCGCGTAGCGGATGCCGCCTTTGAACGGACCGCGTGCGCCGTTGTGCTGGATGCGGAAGCCGGTGTAGACCTCCAGTGAGCCGTCGTCGCGCGTGAGGGGGACCTCAACCTTCATCTCGCGGAACGGCGTGCGGATGAGCGTGCTCCAGGAATCCGGCAGGCCAAGACGTCCGGCCGAGGCGTTGAAGTTGGCGGTAGCGATCTCGTAGGCGGAGACGACGGGGCGAGCATGATGGGTAGACATCAACGTGAGGGAGCGAGTCGGGGGAGACGACGTGTGCCGAGCGGGCACGCGTCCAACGTACGGGTTTTCCTCTAATCTGAGGCGTCCTCCTCCGCGCCGTACAGGGAACATAGGGGCCATGTCATACCGTCGATTAGGCCCGTCCGCTCTTCGTCGGGGTTGTAGCTTGCTGCGTCCTGTCTGCGCCCCTCCTTCGCCCGTCTCCTGATGCTGCGTCTCTCGATGCTGCCGGCCCGCACGCTCGCGGCCCTCGTCGCCCTGCTGCTTTTTCCCGGCACGGCTCCGCCCGTCGCGATCCCGGTAAGCACGATCCTGGTAGACGCGGAGCCGCCTGCTATCGCCCAAGCCCCGAGCCCGCCTCCCGCCGCGGTAGCTCCTACCCCGATGGCTTCCACCCCGATGGCTTCCACCATCGACGCGGTACTGGACGACCCGGAGCTGCCCGAGGCGTTCTGGGGCATTTACGTTCAGGACCTTGACTCGGGACGCGTGGTGTATCGCCGGAACGCGAGCCTGAACTTCATTCCAGCGTCGAACCAGAAGCTGCTCACCACGGCGGCGGCGCTCGACGTGCTCGGGCCTGACCACCGCTTCACGACGACACTCCACTTCAACGGGGACACCGACGGCACGACGCTCGACGGCGACTTCATTCTGACAGGCAGCGGCGATCCGACGTTCGGCAGCCGCCGCGTGGCCGACACCGTCTGGGCCGATCCCCTCGCCGCGTGGGCGCGTAGCCTCGCTGACGCGGGCGTGACGAAGATCACCGGCCGCCTCGTCGGCGACGGGCGCGCGTTCGATGCGGGCGACACCTATGCGCCGGGCTGGGACTTGAACCACCTCGACCGGCAACCGTGGGCGCCTGCCACGAGCGGCCTCAGCTATGCCGACAACCTGCTTCGCTTCCGTGTTGAAGGCACACGGGCAGGCCGGGCGGCGCGCGTGACGGCGCAACCCGAGAGCTTCTTCCGGCTCAACAACGCGGTGAGCACGCACCGGCGGCGGCGCGGCTACAGCCCGCTGCGCATCCAGCGCCGCCTCGGCACGAACACCTACGACGCCTCCGGCTCGGTGTCGTACCGCTATGCCGGGATCAACAGCATTCCCGTCGAGGCGCCGGTGCTCTACACGCTGCACCACTTCCAGCAGCGCCTGGAAGCCGCCGGGATCGAGGTGGACGCGACGCTGGTGGACGCCGCCGACCTCACCAGTCCGCCGACGGCCGCAGGGGAGCCCCTCTTCGTCCACCGCTCGCCGCCGGTGTCGTGGCTCGTGGACGAGATCAACAAGCGCAGCGACAACCTCTACGCCGAGCACCTCTTCCGCGCCCTGTCGTCGCGCGGCACGCTCTCGGGCGGGCGCAGCGCCGTGGTCAGCTTCTTCGACCGGCAGGGCCTCCCGACGCGCGGCCTCTCCGTGCGCGACGGCTCGGGGCTCTCGCGCAAAGACCTCATCACGCCTGAGATGCTTGGCCGCCTCCTCGCCGTGATGGTCGGCCACGAGCACGGTGCCCTCTACGTCGCCTCGATGCCCGGCGGCGGCGAGCGCGCCACGACGCTCTCGACGCGGCTCGAAGGCGTGCCGGTGGCCGCCAAGACCGGCTCGCTGGAGTATGTCCGCGCGCTCTCGGGCTACGCCACCGGCCCGGACGGCACGCGCTACGCCTTCAGCGTGATGGCCAACCACTACACCACGCGGTCGGGTCGCATCACCGATGCCATCGACCAGCTCGTTGCCGCCATCACGAGCGGCGGCCTAGCGCAAGGGTAGCCGTCGTTCCAGGCAGGCGCGGGGCGTAACTTGAGCGCTTCGCTGCTCCCACCCCGCCCTGCCCTTCATGCCCGCCTCGCTCCGCCTCGTGCTGACCGGCCTCGGCGTGGTGGTGCTGCAGTGGCTGCTGTTGAGCCGGCTGCCGGTCTTTGGCGTGACACCGGATGCGGTGCTGCTCTTCGTGACGGTAGCCGCTTTGCGCTATGGGCGCGTGCAGGGGGCCGTGGCTGGCTTCGGCGCCGGGCTGCTTGCGGACTTGCTGGTCAACCCCAGCCTGCTCGGGCTCCAGGCGTTCTCGAAGACGATCATCGGGTTTGTGGCGGGGCAGTTTCGGACGGAGCAGAACGAGATGCTGCGCTCAGGCCCTGCGCAGACGGCGATGTCTGCGCTGGCGGTGGCGCTGGTGCACAACGTGATCGTGGTGTTCGTGCTGGCGCTCACACAGGACACCCGCACGCTCTTTCTGGTAACGGGCCTGTGGTTGGGCTCGGCGGTCTACACGGCGGGCATCGCGCTCATCGCGGCGCTGCTGCGGAGCCGGTAGGATCGCGGGGCCAAGGGACCGAAACTCGCCTCATTTTTTTAGGGCGTAACAGTTTCGTAACCGCTTTCGGAAGCCCGGTCGCCTCCCTAACCTGCCCCTTCGTCATTTCTTGATGGGCTAGAATCAGGGCATGGAGCGGCAAAAAAACCGCTTCCTTCATGGATAACCGTGAGGCGACGGGGCTGCACTCGTGGGCTATCGACGTGCCCTTAACATTTTTAGTTGGACGACTCCCAGGCATTAATTCAATTGGCAGTCATCCATCTGGCCCGTCAGTTCGGCAGCCTGAGCGCTCCATCTCCCTTCCAAGGCGCACTCAGCCTGCACCCCTCCACGAACGGCGGCGTCGCGGTCATCTCCCCCGCCACGCTCTATCCCCACCCATCCGGATGACCCCGATGTCCCGCTTCCTCACCCTTCTCCTTGCCGCGCTTGTCGCGGCGCCTGCCTCCTTCGCCCAACTCGGCCTCGGCGCCGACGTCATGAGCCGCTACGTCTGGCGTGGCTACGACTTCGGCGAGTCGCTCAGCATCCAGCCCTTCCTCGACTACACCGCCGAGTTCGAGGGCGGCTCCGTCACCGTTGGCACCTGGGCGTCCTACTCCGTCGGCACTGACTTCGGCGGCGCCAACGAGCACGACCTCTACATCTCCGCCTCGGTCGGCCCCGTCTCCTTCGGCGTCACCGACTACTACTTCCCGTCCCTGGGTGCCGCCGACGACGACGGCGACTTCGACTTCTTCGACTATGAGAACGCGCACCTCATCGAGCCCTTCGTCAGCTTCGACGGCACCGAGACGATTCCCGTGTCGCTCTACGCCGCCGCCATCGTCTTCGGCAACGGCGACCTCAACAGCAGCGGCGACCAGAACATCTCGACCTACCTCGAAGCCAGCTACGCGCTGCCGCTCGACGAGGTCGAGCTCGGCCTCGCGCTCGGCGTCGTGCCGATGGAGAGCGCCTTCTACCTCACCGACGGCTTCGCGGTCGTCAACGTGACGCTCTCGGCCACGCGCGAGATCGCCCTCAGCGACGAGTTCGCGCTCCCCGTCATGGTCGGCTACACGCTCAACCCCGAGCTCGAGCGCACCTACCTCGTCTTCGGCGTCAGCTTCTGAACGAGAGGCAAGTGGCAAGAAGCAAGTGACATGGGTCTCCCCTTGCTACTTGATACTTGCCCACTTGTCACTCCTGTCCACTTTTCTCGTCCATCACCACCCCATCCAACACGCTTCCACCCATGTCCCGGAACCGTTCCCTTCTCCTCGCTGCGCTGTTCGTCGCGCCCGCGGCCCTGGCGCAGGACAGTCCTGACGCAGGCGTCGCCGCTGCCGAAACGGTGCAGGTCAACCTCAACTACGTCTGGACGATCATCGCCGCCGCGATGGTCTTCTTTATGCAGGCGGGCTTCGCGCTGCTCGAAACCGGCTTCACGCGCGCCAAGAACGCGGCCAACATCATCATGAAGAACGTGATGGACGTCGGCGCGGGCTCGCTCGTGTTCTTCGCCGTCGGCTTCGCGCTCATGTTCGGCACGACCGCCGGCGGCTGGATCGGCACGGATGGCTTCTTCCTGAAGGGCATCGAAGGCCAGGACCAGTCGTGGATCTATGCCTTTTTCTTCTTCCAGGCCGTCTTCGCCGCCACCGCAGCCACGATCGTCTCGGGGGCCGTCGCCGAGCGGACCAAGTTCACGGGCTACCTTATGTTCTCGATCCTGCTCACGGGCCTGATCTACCCGGTCTTCGGCTCCTGGGCCTGGGGTGGGCTGTTCAACGGCTCGGGCTGGCTCGAAGGCCTCGGCTTCATCGACTTCGCGGGCTCGACGGTCGTGCACTCGGTCGGTGGCTGGGCCGCGCTTGCGGCGGCTATCGTCGTGGGCCCGCGCATGGGCAAGTACATCGACGGCAAGGCCCAGCCGATGCCCGGCCACAGCCTCCCGCAGGCGGCGCTCGGCGTGTTCATCCTGTGGCTCGGCTGGTTCGGCTTCAACGCCGGCTCGACCACGACGGGCGACACGTCCATCGGTCTGATCGCGCTCAACACGTTCCTCGCGGCCGGGGCTGGTGCCGTCGGCGCGATGGCGATCACGTGGCTGCGCACTGGCAAGCCCGACGTCTCGTTTACGCTCAACGGCGTCCTCGCAGGCCTCGTCGGCATCACGGCGGGCTGCGCCAACCTCACGCCGGACTTTGCCATCATCACGGGCTTCCTCGCGGGCATCATCGTCGTCTTCGCCGCTATCGGCATTGAGAAGGCGGGGGTGGATGACCCGGTCGATGCCATCGCAGTACACGGCGTCTGCGGCGCATGGGGCACGCTCGCGGCCGGGCTGTTCAACGCCGAGGCAATGTTCAACATGGGCATCGTGGGCGTGCAGTTGCTGGGCATTGTGGCCGCCTTCGCCTGGACCTTCCCGGTGGCCTTCGTCCTCTTCACGCTCCTCAAGAAGACGATGGGCGTCCGCCTCAACGGCGAGATCGAAGAGATGGGCCTTGACCTGCACGAGCACGCCATCTCGGCCTACCCCGAGTTCACGGAGCCGGTGGACGAGAACAGCTACGCGACCGTCTGACACACCCGACCAGACCGCTTGCGCGGCTGCCACCTGCCGCCGTCCTCACCCCGAGGGCGGCGGTTTTTTGTGCGGCTGGCTTTTTTTTCAAGGCTATGACATTTTGTTGTCACTACTCACGGTTTATGTTGGAATCGAATCACACGCCACCCTATCCTTTCCACGGCCATGCCGCTCGTCCGACAGACTCGTCTTGCCTTTCAGGAGGGCACATCCGACAAGGTCTACGAGGTCGACCTCCACGAGGAGCCCAGCGGCTTCGTGGTGACGGTCCGCTACGGTCGCCGCGGCCAGGCGCTCCGCGAGATCCCGAAGACGAATCTGCCAGTGGACCGCGACGAGGCCGAGGCGCTCTTTGACAAACTCGTCACCGCGAAGACCAAGAAGGGCTATGTGGAGACGCCCGCCAACTCATCCACGTCGCGCCGTCCCGTCGATGCGGAAGCGCGGGCTGCGGCCATCGTCGCCCGCATCGACGCTGCGCTCGCCAACCCTGATGCCGAGACCGATTGGCCGGTAGAGCGCGTCGTCTGGCGCGCGGGCGAGCTCCGACTTACTGCGACGCTCCCAACGATCACAGCGCTCCTCGACCGCCTCGCCGCCTCGCTGATGGAAACGTGGCCCAGGTCGAAGAAGGATGACCGGCTGCTGCGCGCCTACTGCGCGCTCTGGGCGCTCGCCCGCACCGGTCGCGCTGTTGAAGACCGCACCGCACCCGAGTTGCACGCCGCACGCAAAGCGATCCTGAGGCTGCTCGATGCGCAGGGGCCGAGCCGGTGGGAGCGACTGCGCGCTGAGCACGTCCACGACCTCGCCCAGGAAGCCCTGCACCATCTCGCCAACGACGAGGAGCGCGCGGCCAACCGCCGGATGCAGCAGACCGGCTTCGCCGATGTCATTGAGCGCCTCGCGGACCCCGATGCTCGCCGCGCTCAACTCGACACCTGGCTCGGTGCCATCGCCCCGTCCGACCTCTACGACCTGCGCGATGCCATCGGCCTCGCCCTGTACGATGTGCCGGGCGCGCACGAGACGCTCCTCGCCTTCGCCACGGAGGCCCCGCTCGCCGCGCCGTTCGTCTACTGGCACCGCAGGCTGTTCAAGCTCGCCGAACTCCGCGACGCCGCCGAACTGTACGGCCGGCTCGCCTACCGCTTCGCGACCGAACCGTCTGGCCTGAGCGCGTTCGACACCGGCTACGAGTGGAACCACGACGACGGGAAATACCGCACCGTCGGCCGCCACCTGACGAAGAATGAGGAGACGGGTTACGTCGAGTACCGGCAGACCACCTCGGAGTACGACCGCAGCTCGTGGCGCGACCGCACCATCAGGAGCGAGACGCAGATCCGCACACCCGACGGCCCCGAATGGATCGACACGGACGACCTCACGCCGAATCGGGTGTTCGAGGAAGCCGCGCTGGGCTATTCCGAGAAGACGCGGGCCTACCTCCGCCGTCGCGCCTGGCGCACGCTGCGCAAGCTCGGCGAGGCGGACGACCCGGCCTACGTCAAGATGGCCGTCGGCCTGCTGCTCGCCTACACCGACGCCGACGCCGACGAGCCACGCGAGGTGGTCTTCCAGTGGTACGACTGGCAAAACCGCGCGATGCGGGCGCGGACGACGCGCTACGACGCCTTTGCGCCGTACATCGCTTTCAACCACGTGCTCTACGCCAACAGCCCGCGCTTCGAGCTAAAGAAAGGCAACAAGGCGTGGTCGCTCCGAGACGGCGTCGAGACGGGCACGCCCGCCGAGACGCGCGAAGAGGCATTCTCGCACCTGTGGGACGCACAGCCCGAGGGCCTGCTGCACCTCGTCGCCGAGAGCCGTTGTGCGCCGGTCCACGCATTCGCCGTGCGCGCCCTCCGCGCCAACCCTGACTTCCTCGACCGCCTCGGCGTGGACGAGGTCCTGCTGCTGCTAGGGCGGCCCTACGCCGACACCGTCCGCCTCGGCCTCGATCTGGCGCAGCGGCTCTACGATCCTGCCGACCCAAATGTCGCGCTCGTCCGGGCGCTCCTCGACGCGACGCTGCCTGAGGCTCGCGCCCTCGCGCTAGGCTGGCTGGCCGACGCCCCGGACGCGCTCCTCACCGACTCGGCGTTCGTGGCCGACCTGCTGGCACATCGCTACGACGACGTACGCAGCGCGGTCCGTGATCTCCTCGCACGCAAGCGACCGGCTGGTCTGGACGACGAGGCGCTCTTGATTCGCTGCATGGCGCTGCTGCTGACGTACGAGGTCGACTCAGACGCGGCCAACATCGATGCAGCGCGCTTGCGCGACCTTGGCGAGGCGATGGTGACGCTACTAGCTGGCGCGGTGCGGCGGCTTGCGCTAGGGCTCATTGAGGACCTCGTCCGGCACCCATTCCCGGCGGTGCAAGCCGTGGGAGGCCGACTCCTCGCGCACCACGGCACGCCGCCCGAGGCGTTGCCCGGCGCCCTCATCGCCGCGCTGATGACGGCCGACGACGCGGAGGTACGCGCCACCGGCCTCGCCCTTTTCGGTCGCCTTCCGGACGATGTATTGCTCGACCAGCCAGAGGTGCTCGACGCGCTCGCGCAGTCGCCGCAGGCCGATGTGCGCGCGAACGTACGCCCGGTGATCCTGCGCTTAGCCGCGAACCACCCCGACTTCGCTGTTGCGATGACCAAGCGCTTGCTGCCGCCGCTCTACCGCACCGAGCGCGTCGGCGGGCTGCACGCCGACCTCGCCGCGCTGCTCACGGACGATGCCTTCTCGGAAGCGCGTGCCGCCTTCGACCGCGACCGGCTGTGGGGGCTACTCCACGCACGTCCGGTCCCAGCGCAGGAGTTGGGGGCCCTCGTCCTCGCCGAGCGCGACTGGAGCGGCACCTTCACGATCCGCCAGATCACGCGCCTCGCCAGCCACGAGGTCGTCGCCGTGCGCGACGCCGCCTGCGCGATGGTCGAGCGGCAGACCGACCGCATGCGCGCCCACCCCATCGACGCGCTCACGCTGCTCGACGCCGCCTGGGACGACGCCCGCGCCTTCGCCTTCGACTTCTTCGCGCGGGCCTTCGACGAGGACGTGTGGACGCCCAAGTTGCTCGTACACGTCGTGGACAGCGTGCGCTCGGACGTGCAGGCCTACGGCCAGACGCTCCTCACCCGCTTCTTCGACGAGGGCGACGGGCCGACCTACCTCCTCCGCCTCAGCGAGCACCCCGCCGCCAACGTCCAGTGTTTTGCGAGCAACTACCTCGACGCCCACGCGGGCGGCCACCTCGACCGGATGCAGGCGCTGGAGCCCTACTTCCGCGCCGTGCTCGGGCAGGTCAACCGCGGGCGCGTCGCCAAAGACCGCGTGCTCGCCTTCCTGACCCGCGAGGCCGCGCGCACCCCTGAGGCCGCCGCCTTCGCCGCGCCGCTCCTCGCGCACCACTCGGCCACGATCGCCGTGGGCGACAAGGCCACGCTCATCGCTGCGATGCGCGACCTTCAGGACGCCCAGCCTGACGTCGACCTCGCCCTGCTGGAGCGCGTGCCCGTCCCCGTTCACCCCGCCTCCAATGAGGCTGCTTCCTCCGAGGTGACCGATGCAGTTTGACTATCGCTACGCCGGGTCGTCCACGGCGACGACCACGCCCGACGCCACGGGGCTGTCGTTCGCCCCGGACACGCTGCGCAAGCCGACGCACTTCGTCGGCACGCTACGGCAGCACCTTCCCTTCCGCGAGGCCATCTCAGCGCTGCACGACGTGGTCGTGTCGGACCTCCGCTTCAAGCCGAAGGACCGCACGGAGTACGAAGCCTGGCTCGCCCAGCAGGAGGAAGCCTTCCTCGCCGACGCCATCGCCCGCCACGGCGACGTGAGCGCCCGCATCAGCGACGTGCGCGCTGAGCTATCGGCGCTCTGGAACACCGAGCGCTCCGTCATGAAGCCGTTCTGGGACGCCCGCCAGCGCTTCTACAAGTACACCTACAAGAAGTACCGCGACCTCTGGTTCGTCCTCGACCCGGTCATCACCGTGCACCCCGACGAGGTCTTCTTCGAGTGCTTCAGCCAGGACGAGTCCAGCTACGGTCGCCTCAGCTGCAGCCACGAGGTCTTCGACACCATCGACGACGTCGCCTATGGGACGACGAACGTGGACTACTCGGCCGCACTCTACGATGCGTTCCAGAAAATTCGCACGTACAAGACGACCGAGTTTGCCATCGACCCGAGCGGGTTCGAGGTGCAGACCGAGCACGAGGACGCCTACAAGGAGGTCAAGATCGACCTGCCCGACAGCTGGGTGCGCGGCTTCCTGCAGGTGTCGAGCGCGATGACGCTGCCCGCGCGGCGCGTTGACCTGCACCCGATGGACGTGCACAACCTGCTCTTCGTGCTCAAGCGCCGCAAGGAGCGCGAGGGCCCGCGCTCGATGCGGTACCACCTCACGCCCGGCGCGCCCGTCCGCGTGGTGTTCGAGCCGTGGAACGTCGAGGTCGTCTGCCCGCGCTCGATCTACCGCGGCGACGAGCCGGACGAGATCCGCGTGTGGGGCCGCCGCCGCCTGACGATCCTGGAGCGGCTGATCCCGGTCGCGCGCTCGTTCTCGATCTTCCTTCTCGGCACCGGCCTGCCGTCGTTCTACCTCGCTGACCTGGGCGACCTCACCTTCACGCTCGGCCTCTCGGGCTGGACGGCCAACGACTGGTCGCGCCAGGGGCAGTTCGACCTCATGGCCCCGCGCGCTGATGTGGACGCCGCGACGAAGCAGCAGGTCTTCCGCGCGCTCGCCGAGACGTGGCACGAGGCCCCGCAGTCGCTCGCCCGCCGGACGGGCCTCGACCGGAGCACGGTGCTCGCCGCGCTGGGTGCCTACACGCAGGCCGGACGCGCCATCTACGACCTCAACAAGGGCGTCTACCGCGTGCGCGAACTCAGCCGCGAACCGCTCCCGCTCGACCGCCTCCGCTTCGCCACCGAGCGCGAGCAGGAGGCCGACCGCCTCGTCACCGAAGGCGCGGTCGAGGTGACGGCCGAGCCGCAGCAGGACGGTCGCCTCGTGCTCAGCGGCACCGTCCGCGACGGCACCCAGACCTTCGCGCCGACGCTCACCATCGACGCCGACGAACGCATCGTGGCGGGCTCGTGCTCGTGCCACTACTTCGTCAGCAACAAGCTCATGAAGGGACCCTGCGTCCACATGCTCGCGCTCCGCCGCGCTCATGCCCAGCGCGGTCGCTTTGCCGGTCGGCTGAATTAGTGCCGCCGTGATGCGGTGAAGCCGTGCGGCCGTGTTCGCACCCTCCACCCTGTTCTTTCTCGATTTGACGGCGGCGGGGCTGCCTTGCATCGGGGCCCTCAGTCTTTTGGCTGGGCGTCCCCGGGTGGCGGATCGCCATCCACGCGCAGAGTACTGCCCCGCTTCACTGGCTCGCTCATAACAGAGTGGGACACTGCATAGGTAGTCGCGTTGCCGTGTGACGCCCGAGGCGTCGAACGGCGACTACCTATGCGGTCCCACGGGGAGTTGACCGGTCCAGTCCTGTGGTTCTTCGAAGGCCCTCGCCGCCGTCATGCATTATCTCGCCAGCTGTGGCTGGGACAGCCTTGCACCGAGCCCTTCGGGGCTCCGGGCGGCGGATCGCCGTCCACGCGCAGAGTACGTACCCGCTTCCCTGGTCGCGCTCATAACAGAGCGGCCCGCTGGTCCCTACCCGCGATGACCGTGGGGCTTCCGAGAAGCCCATGCGTCGGGTAGGGACCGGGGCCGCGAGGAGTTGAGCGGCCCAGGCCTCAGGATCTACGAAGGCCCCAGCCCAGCAGCGAGCTTTTTTCCACGACGACCGCGCTCGACGATGGCCGACGACACGACCAACGATACCGCTCCGACGCCTGACGACCCCACTTCTGGAGACGGCGCCTCGCTCGACAGCGTCCAGCCGAAGTCGCGGCAAGAGCTCTATAAGCGCATCCGGGAGACCTCGCGAGACGAGCTCGTCCTCGAAGAGATGAAGCGCTTCGGCTTCTGGGACGACAGCGCCATGCCGTCGCCGCCCGAGACGCTCATCAAGCGGCGGGGCGAGCTGCAGCGCGAGTTGAACGAATTGCTCCGCGAAAAGCGGCTCGTCGAGGACCGCGAGCGGCTGCTGAAGGAACAGCGCCAGGTCCGGATGAAGGAGGCGATGGAGCGCCGCAAGGAGACACACGAGCGCCGCAAAGCCGAGCGCGCCGCCCGCGCCGAAGCCTGGGCCGAGCGCCAGTCCAAGGAGGTGACGTACCTCGGCGATGGCGTCTCCGGCGGCCTCAACCACACCGACCCCGACACCGAGCGGCTTGCTGAGAACGGCCTGCCTGTCTACCGCACCGCGCTCGACCTCGCCAGCGCGATGGGCATTGAGCTGAGCGAACTGCGCTTCCTCACGTTCGCCCGCCGCGTGGCGCGCGTGTCGCACTACCGCCGTTTCCTCATGCCGAAGAAGCGCGGCGGCACGCGCCGCATCTCGGCGCCGATGCCGCGCCTCAAGCGCGCCCAGCGCTGGGTGCTCGACCACCTCCTCGCCGCCGTCCCGCTCCACGACGCCGCGCACGGCTTCGTGCCAGGCCGCTCCATCGCCAGCAACGCCGCGCCCCACGTCGGGGCCGACGTGGTGGTGAATATGGACCTCCAGAACTTCTTCCCGACGGTAACCTATCGCCGCGTGAAGGGCCTCTGGCGCGCGCTCGGCTACGGCGAACAGGTGGCGACCGTCCTGGCCCTCCTCTGCACCGAGCCCGACACCGACGAGACGCGCCTCGACGGGCAGACTTACTTCGTCGCGAAGGGCGAGCGCGTCCTTCCGCAGGGCGCACCGACGAGCCCTGCGCTGACCAATGTCCTCTGCCGCCGCCTCGACGCGCGCATGGCAGGCATGGCTGACAGCCTCGGCCTCGCCTACACCCGCTACGCCGACGACCTCACGTTCTCGGGCTCCGGCGAGGCCGCGCAGCACGTCACGAAGCTGCTCTGGCGTTCGGTGCAGATCATCACCGACGAGGGCTTCACGCTGCATCCGGACAAGCTCCGCGTGATGCGACGCGGCGCCCGCCAGGAAGTGACCGGGCTCGTCGTGAATGAGAAACTGAGCGTGGACCGCCGCACGATGCGCCGCCTCCGCGCGACGCTCCGCCAGATCGAACTCGACGGCCCGAAGGGCAAGCACTGGGGCGACGCACCGGACGTACTGGCGGCGGTGCATGGGTTTGCGAGCTTCGTGGCGATGGTGGACGCCGAGCGCGGTGCGCCGCTCGTGGCCCGCACCCACGCGCTGCTCGTCAAGCACCGTTGGGCTCCCGACCGTTCGGCCCAGCGCCCGCGCTATCGTCGTCCCATCAACGCTGCCACCCTCGACGACCTCGGCGCCGAGGAATCCTCGATGCGCTCGACGGAAGACACCGACCGCAAGAAGCCGTGGTGGAAGCTCTGGTAGCCGGGGATCAGTCGATCCGCCGCCGCCACGTCGAGCCTGTCGGACTGTCCATCACCTCCACGCCGAGGGCGTCGATTTCGTCGCGGATGGCGTCGGCGCGGGCGTAGTCCTTCGCCTTGCGCGCCGCCACGCGCTCGGCGAGCAGCGCTTCAACCTGTTCGGCGAGCGGGTCTTCGTCGGCTTCCTCAACTACGGCTTCGGAACGGACGATGCCGAGGAGCGCGTTGATCTGGTCGAGGTAGTCCTTCGCGCTCGTCGCCATGGCGAGGCTGTCGAGGCCGCTCTTGGAGCGCGCGTCCTTGCGCTTGCCCATCGACGCGATGATGTTGACGCCGCGGTAGGCCGCCGCGAGCGCCGTGGGCGTGTTGAGGTCGTCGCAGAGCGCGGCGAGCGTGTCGGCGTAGGCCTTCGCGAGCGGCTCGGCGAGGTGGTTGGGGCCGCGCTCGTCGTACTGCTTCTCGGTGTGGAACGCGAACGCGTCCTGCACGGCGGCGTCCACCTCCTGGTAGCGGCGGCGCATCTTGGCAGCGTCGGTGAGCGCCTTGCGTGTGAAGTTGAGCGGCTTGCGGTAGTGCCCGGCGATGAGGGCGAGGCGCAGCGCGAGCGGGTCGGCCGGAGCGCCATAGTCGTCACGCCCGCCGTCGGCCGGGTCGCTCGTGAGATCCCGCACGGTGAGGAAGCTGCCGGTGCGCTTCGACATCTTCGCGCCCTCGACCTGAAGGAAACGCGTGTGGACCCAGTGCCGCGCGAACGTCTTGCCTGTGAGGCACTCGGCCTGCGCGATTTCGCACTCGTGGTGCGGGAAGCGGAGGTCCTCGCCGCCCGCGTGCAGGTCGATGGTGTCGCCGAGGTACTTCTGCGCCATCACCGAGCACTCCAGGTGCCAGCCGGGGAAGCCCCACGACGTACCCTCGTCGAACGGGCTGTGCCACTGCATGAGATGCTGGTCGTCCTTTTTCCAGAGCGCGAAGTCGCGCGGGTCGCGCTTGCCGTCGTCCGTGACCACGTCGCGCGACTCGGCCGCGGCTCCCACGTCGAGCGCGTCGGCCTCCGTGTTGCCGGAGAGTTTGCCATAGTCGGGGAACGACGCGACGCTGAAGTAGACGCCCTGCTCGGTTTCGTAGGCGTGGCCCTTGTCGATGAGCGTCTGGACCGCCTGGATCTGCTCGCGGACATGCTCGGCCGCACGGGGCCGCACGCTCGGCTCGCGGAGGCCTAGCGTGTGCCAGTCCTCGACGAGGGCCTCGGTATAGTGTCGTGCGAGGTCCCACACGTTGGCGAAGCGCTCGCCCTCCTTGCTCTTGAGCGCCTTCGCCATGCGGTCTTCGCCGGCCGCGTCTGCCGCGTCGTCCTCCGTGAGATGGCCGACGTCGGTGACGTTCGAGACGTATTCGACCTGCCAGCCGAGCGCCTCAGCGGTGCGAACGATGAGGTCGGCGGTGAGGAACGAACGGAAGTTGCCGATGTGGGCGTAGCTGTAGACGGTCGGCCCGCAACCGTAGAACGTCAGGCGCGGCGTGCCGTCCTCGGTCGTCGCGGCGGGGACGAGCGGCTTGGCGTCGCGGGAGAGCGAGTCGTGGAGAACGAAGTCGGGCACAGGTCGGAGGTCGAGGGTCGAGGCAGATTCAGCGTGTGGTGCCACGCGCTGGCTCACTTTACTTCCAACTTCGCACTTCACACCTCTCACTTCCCATGTACCTTTGATTTTTCGCACTTCCTCGGTCTCCCCTGTTTCCATGTCCGTCAACATCCGCACCGAGCGCGAGGGCGCGGTGCTCCGCCTCATCATCGACCGCCCCGCCAAGAAAAACGCGCTCACCACGGCGATGTACGACGCTATGACGACGGCGCTGACCGAGGCCGCCACCGACAGCGCCGTGCGCGTGGTGCTCATCCACGGTCAGGACGGGGACGGCGGCGCGAGCGTCTTCACGGCGGGCAACGACCTCGGCGACTTCATGATGAACCCGCCGCGCGGCGAGGACAGCTCGGTCTTCGGCTTCCTCCGCGTCGCGACGACGTTCCCGAAGCCGCTCGTGGCGGCCGTCGCCGGGCCTGCCGTCGGCATCGGGACGACGCTGCTCTTGCACTGCGACCTCGTCTACGCGGCCCCGTCGGCGCGCTTCCAGATGCCGTTCGTCAACCTCGGCCTGTGCCCGGAGGCGGCGAGCAGCCTGCTAGTCCCGCGCCTCGTCGGGCCGCAGAAAGCCGCCGAGTGGCTGCTCTTCGGCGAGCCGTTTTACGCTGAGGATGCCTACCGCTACGGCCTCGTCAACGAGGTCGTCCACGAGCCCGACCTCCTGACGGTGGCGATGCAGCGCTGCGAAGCGCTCGCCACGCGCCCGCCCGCCGCCGTGCGCCTGACGAAGCAACTGCTCCGCGCCCCCGACGCCGACGCCATCCAGGCAACGATCCGCACCGAGGGCGCCCACTTCATCGAGCGCCTCACCTCGCCGGAGACGGCCGAGGCGCTGACGGCTTTCATGGAACGCCGCCCCGCGGACTTCTCGAAGTTCGAGTAGGACACACCAAGCTAGGCGGCCCGACTCATCCGGACGTCGAGCGGGTCGCCAGCGACGGGGCGGAGCTGCACCGTCTCGAACGGCATATCGACACCGGCCTCGGTGAGCGTGGCGAAGACCTGCTCGCGGAGGTCGAAGCGGGCCTGGACGTGCTCGCGCTCGTCGCGGAGCCAGGCTTGCAGTTCCAGCGCGACGTTGTAGTCGTTGAGCGCTGTCACCACCACGCGCGGCGGTGGGGCATCCATGAACGTCGGGTCGCCCTCGACCAGCGCGAGGAGGAGACGGCGCACGCGACCAAGGTCTTCGTTCACGCCGACCGTTACCTCGATGCCGAGCCGGAGGTTGGGGAAGTTGGTGTACGACGCCACGACCGAGTTGATGACCGTCGCGTTGGGCACGGCGAGCATGCGGCCATCGGGCGTGACGACGCGCGTGGAGCGGAGCGTGATCTTGTCGACGCGGCCATAGTCGCCCTCGACTTCCACGAGGTCGTTGATGACGAAAGGACGGTCCCAGAAGATGAGGATGCCCGAGATGATGTTCGAGAGCGCGTCCTGGGCCGCGAAGCCGATGGTGAGCCCCGCGATACCGAGGCTGGCGATGAGCGACGCCGTGTTGATGCCGACTGCCGCGAGCGCCTGCACGAGGCCGAAGGCGAGGAGCGCAAACTTGCTCGTGACGAGGATGAAGCTCGCGAGCGTAGCGTCGGCGTCAGCGCGCTGGAAGGCGGCACGCAGGAGCCGATTGAGGATCCACCAGCCGACGTAGAACACCGCGAACACGGCAAGGCCGGTCAGCAAGTCGGCGAGGAAGACAGCAACGGCCTCGCCCGTACGCTCGGGTTCGAACGTGGCGGCGAGGCGGTCGAGGATGCTCTGGAAGAACGGCGACATCGGGACAACGGAGAATCAGGGAGGTGGTGACTCCGTGAGTCTACGCCGATGGCCTCGTCCGCGGCTCCGCGTGCCCTAGCGCCGGGCGACGGCCGTGCTGAGCGGCCAGATGGCGCCTTCGCTGCGCCCGTGCTCGGTGCGCACGTCGTAGTGGCGGTTGTAGTCGTCCCACTCGGCGACGATGCCCCGCACGCGCTCGTTGACGACGGCGTCCATCGTGGCGCACTCGCCCGTGACGCCGGTGAGGAACTGCTGGACCTCCTGCGCGCCGCGCTCGGCGATGCGGACGTGCTGCTGCTCGTGGCGTTCGAGGCGTGTGCGGAAGAGGTCCCAGTCGCGGCGTAGCGCATACGGCACCGTGCCTGAGGTCTGGTTCGACCGCTGCCAGCGGGGCAGGATGATGGTCGCCTCCAGCGTGACGATGGCGTCGCTCACCCAGCACCGGTCGCCCAGGCGCTGCGATGTGTACCGGTAGCCGATCTGGTAAACGGTTTGCCCGAAGAAGTCGCCGGGACCCTTGACGCGCATCTGGTGGGCAAGCTCCTGCCACGACGTGCCTGTGACGTCGTAGTACTCCGTCCGCACCCGCTTGTCCATGCGCACGCTGGGCGGATCGCCGGACGCTCTCACGCCCGAGCTGTCGTGCCCCGAGTTGCCGTGCACAACCGGGCTGCCGTGCATGCCTGCGACCATCCACAGAAGTACAGGAAGGATCGCGGAGAGGGGCACGAAAGGTAGGGCGCGGGGCTAGTAAGCGTGTGCCCTTGGTGTCGGCGAATCACGCTCTCCCATTAAGCCTGAATCCGCCGCCGATCCGCAGGCTGCCTTCGTTTCCCTCGTTTGTCCCGCTCCCGTGACGACGTGCCGCACTTACGCGGCCTCACGTGGGCAACCCGGACAGTCCCTACGCGGGCAGCCTTAGCCCCTCGCTCAAGACTTGACGCGCCGCAGGTCCATAGTTGAAGACGAGGTCGAGCAGGCCGCAGCCCGACACGAAGCCGTCGAACACCTGACGACGCGACTTCTCCTCGAATGACGCCACCGTTTGCGCCACCTCGGGCAACTGAGCACGCTCCACCGCCGCGGCATCGGGCAGGGTGAGCAGCGGTGCGGCTCCGACGTCGAGCCACACGTCGACGAGCGTAGCTGGTGTGCTGGGGCGCTCCGACGCCACGACGAGCTCTGCATCGCTGGCGAGCACCCGATGTGCCCATCGCATCGCAGCCACCGTGAGCGTGCCGAGCGTCTGCGGCGTCCCGTCGTCAGAGAAAACTGCGTCGAAGAGGTGCTCGATCTGGGGAGCATAGTGCGCGAAATACGGCGCGTTGTTGTAGCACGCCGCGAGCGTGCGGAGGTGCGCCCGCCGCCACGCCCCCGCAGAGTCGGCGAGCGGTACAGATCGGATCGGACGCCCGGGTGGGCCTTTGCGGACGGGCACGGTGAGCCACATCGCGTCGCGCCCAGTGCCCGCCGAGGTGCGGATGCGCGTCCGGTTCTGGTACGACTGGCGGCTGTACGCGAACGTGTCGGCCACCACGAAGCGCTCCGCAGAAAGCAGCAGCGCCGCGACCGGCAGCGACGGGAAGAACTCCGGCGGGCGAATCGCAGTCATCGGCGTGCAGTCAGCGGTGCTAGGCGACTGTGCTAGGCGAATGTGCGAGCCAACGTCCACCCTGCCCACGCTGCCACGAGCCCGACGGCCACGCTCCCGAGCGCGTTGACGAGCGCCCACCCGACGCGCCCCGTCTCCAAGAGCGCCAGCGTCTCCGCCGAGTACGACGAGAACGTCGTGAATCCACCGAGGAAGCCAACCACGCCGAGCAGCCGCAGCGGGTCGCGACCGGGCACAAAGGGGAGGGCGAGGCCGATCAGGAAGCACCCGGCGATGTTGGCGATCCAGGTCCCGACGGGCAGCCCCGCGAGCGCGCCGGTCACGGTCCATCGGGCGGAGGCGAGCGCCACGCCGTACCGTGCGAGCGCACCGCCTGCACCGCCGAGCGCTACCAGCGCTGCCTGCTGCCAGCCGCTCATCGTTCCGGATTCGCCTTCAGGAACGCCGCCCCGCGTCCCTTGATGTCGCGGTCCCAGCGCTCCAGCCAGGCCTGCCCGCTGTCGGCCATCAGCGTCCAGTCGAGGTCCATCGGGCGGACGGGCTGGCGCATCCATGCAGGGAGGCTTCCGGGCGGGATGTCCTGCCGCGCTGGGAGCCGGTGGAACTCGTGCGCCTGCCGAATCAAGGCTTCGCGCGTCGTGACGAACTCGACGAACTGCTGCGCGCGCTCAGGATTCGGCGCGCCCGCGGGGATGGCGATGGCGTCGACGAGGACGGGCGTACCGCTCTCAGGAAAGACGGAACGGAACGGGTAGCCCACGTCGCGCGCCTGGAGTTCGATGTCGGGGAGGTTCCAGAGCGTGAGCGCCGCCTCGCCGCGCGCGAGCTTGAGATAGAGCTGCGTCGGATCGGCGGTGTAGCTGCGGGTGACCGTGTCGAGGCGAGCAAGCCAGCGGAAGCCCGCCTCGGTAGTCGGCTGGCGCTGGATCATCGCGCCGAAGATGGTGCGCATCGTGCCCGACTCCAGCGGCGAGCGGATGAGCAGCGGCTGTGCCATGGCGGGGTCGAGGAGCGCGTCCCAGTCTCGCGGCACCCGCGTGGAGTCGAGCGTCGCGGTGTTGTAGGCGATGACCTCGGGCGTGAGGTAGGTGCCGATCCAGCGCCACTCGGCGTCGCGGGCAGCATCGGGGAGCACGTCGGCCCAGGTTGGCTCGTAGGCGGCGAGCAGGCCCTCGTCGGCCGCGCGCATGAAGAGCGGCTGCGGCGCGCCCCACCAGACGCTCGCCTGCGGGTTGACGCGCTCCGTGCGCACGCGGTCAAGCACCTGCTGGCTGCCCATGAAGAGCCACTGCACGTTGACCTCGGGGTAGGCTGCCTCAAACGCTGCCTCGTAGGCACTCAGCAGCTCCTTCCCGTGCGGCGAGTAGACGACAAGCGCTTCGCGATCGTCCCGCGCGCAGCCGCTCTGGCTAAGGGCGTAGGTGACAGGGAATAGGCTATAGAGTAGGAGCCAAGCCGGAAGGGCCGTGCCTCGAAAGCCTCGGTGACGCAGGCTCGGACCAAGACGCGCACAACACCCTGCCCCGAAGGTCCACGAGCGCTGCCCCCTATCCCTTATTCCCAAGGCCCTTCCCCTAGCTAGGCTTGCGCGTTGATGCCCGCCATGAGGTGATCGCGGGTGGCCTGCTCGATAGCTTCGCGCTCGCGCTGCGCCTCGTCGGCGGCGAGCTCTTCGAGCGCCTCGGCGACGAGCGTCTTGAGGTACCCGCGCCGCTCCAGGAGCACCTCGCGGAGCGCCTCTTTGACGAGCGCTTTGAGATCCGTATTGGCGGGAGTAACCGTGGGCATAGGCCGGGGCGGGCGGGACGCCGTCAGGAGCGTGAGCGAGGTGAGGGCCCCAAGGTACGAACCCCCTACGCCGATTCACAGCGCACAACTGGGTGCCCCGGCACGGTGGCGTGAATGGCGGCAGGGCGCCGTGAGGCCTGCCCGCTGAGCGTGAGGGTTGCCAGCCCCAAGCCTGAGCGCCAACAGCTGCAAGCCGACGGCGTGTCGCTAGATCACCGTGTGGTCGGGCACCTTGGCGTTCTTCGGGATCACCACGATGCCGTCGCGGATCGAGTAAAAGTCGCCCTCCTCGCTCTCCACGCCGCGGTCGTTGGTGATCCGACAGTTCTTGCCGATCTGCACGTTCTTGTCGATGATCGCGTTCTCGATGTAGCTCCCCTCGCCGATGCCAGGCGCGTCGGGGGCCTGGTTGAGGTAGCGGCTCGCAGGCGGGTGCCAGGGGAAGTAGTCCGAGCCCATGACCACGCTGTTCTTCACGACCGCGCCCCTGCGGATCGACGTGCGGAGGCCGATCACGGAGCGCTCCACGTAGGCGTCCGAGATCACGGCGGCCTCGGCGATCATCACGTCCTGGAGCATCGTGTTCTGCACCTTGGCGGGCGGGAGCATCCGCGCGTTGGTGTAGATCGGCATCTCGGCGTCGTAGAGGTCGAACTCCGGCTCGCGGTCGGCGAGGGCGAGGTTGGCCTCGTAGAACGAGCGGATGGTCCCGATGTCGCTCCAGTAGTCGGCGAAGGGGAAGCTGACCACCTTGCGGTTGCCGATCTCGCGGGGGATGATCTCCTTGCCGAAGTCCGTGCAGGTCGGGTCGGCGTCGAGCGCGGAGCCGAGGACGGAGCGGTTGAAGAGGTAGATGCCCATCGAGGCGAGGTAGATGCGGCCGTCGTCTTGCAACTCCTGCGACACCTTGCTCTCCTTGCCGTCGAGTTCGTCCAGCGCGGGCTTCTCGTGGAACTCCGTGATGACGCCATCATCGTCAGTCTTGAGGATGCCGAAGCCGGGCGCGTCGTTGGCGTGCACCGGCACGGTCCCGATGGTGATCTCCGCCCCACTGCTGATGTGGTGCTGGTACATCTTCCGGTAGTCGAGCCGGTAGAGCTGGTCGCCGGAGAGGATGAGCGTGTGCTCGTGCGGGAAGGCGTTGATGTGCGGCATCGACTTGCGCACGGCGTCGGCGGTGCCCTGAAACCAGTCGCGCGAGTCGGGGGTCTGCTCGGCGGCGATGATGGTCACGAAGCCGCGGCGGAAGCGGTCGAAGCGGTAGGTCCGGTGGATGTGCCGGTTGAGGCTCGCCGAGTTGAACTGCGTCAGCACGAAGATGCTCGTGACCTGCGAGTTGATGCAGTTGGAGACGGGGATGTCGATGAGACGATACTTGCCTGCGAGCGGCACCGCCGGCTTCGAGCGCGGGATGGTGAGCGGGGCGAGGCGCGTCCCGGCTCCACCACCGAGGATCACCGCCATGAGGTCGCGGGGGTTGGCGCGCAGAGCTTCGGGGTCCATGGTCGCGTGTCGAGAGGGGTGAACGAGAAGGGGCCTGCCAAGGTAGGGGATATCGGATTACGCGTGCCACCGTTCCCGCAGGCAATGCGAGCCCAGCTGCAAACGTTACCGGCTTGCGAACCCATCGTGTACGTGCGAGGTTGTCCGCCCTGTGTTTCTTCTGCGCAGCAACTCCCTCTGCGCGCCCGTTTTTCTCTGCCCCGATGAGCGACACGTCCCTCCGCCTGCTCGACGCGATTCGCACCCGCTTGCGGGCGGCGCTCCGCCGCCAGACCGCCGCGGAGGTCGCCTTCGGGGCGCTGGTGCTCGCGGGCGCGCTTGCGCTGCTGCTGCTCGCCGGCGCGGGCGCGGAGGCTGTGTGGTGGCTCGGCAGCGGACTGCGCGGGCTGTGGCTCGCGCTGTTTGTGGTCGCTGCGCTGGGGCTACTGGGCTATTTCGTGGCGTGGCCGCTGCTGCGGCTCTATGGCGTGCTGCCGGGCCGCGACGAACGCACCGCCGCCGCCGCCGCGGGCCAGCGCTTCCCGGAGGTCGGCGACCGGCTCTCGGCGCTGCTCGACCTCGCCGACGGGCGCCGTTCCGACGCCCCGACGCCGCTCGTGGACCGCGCCGTGACCGCGCTCGGCGCTGAGGTCGAGCCGATCCCGTTCGAGCGCATCGAGGACACCCAACCTGTGCGCCGCGCCGCGCCGTTTGCCGCCGTGCCCGTGCTCGGCGTGCTCGCGTTCCTGCTGCTCGCGCCAACGGCGTTCACGGGGGCCACCTACCGCCTCTTCAACCCGACGGCCGCCTTCGACCGCCCCGCGCCGTTCCGCCTCGACGTGACGCCCGGCGACATCGAGCTCGTGCGCGGCGACAGCCTCACCGTCGCCGCACTGCCCGTCGGCACCGGCTTCCCCGCGACCGCCACGCTCGTGCTGACGCGCCCCGGCGAGACGCGTGCCGAGCCAGTCCGCGTCGCCCTCGGCTCGGACGGCGCGTTCAGCCACACGCTCCGCAACCTCCGCTCGACGGTCACCTACCGCGTCGAGACGGCGGGCGTGACCTCGCCCGCCTACACAGCGACCGTCGTGGCGCGCCCGCTCGTGCGCGGCCTCCGCGTGACGCTCCGCCCGCCCGCCTACACCGGCCTGCCCGCCCAGCGCCTCGCCCCCGGCATCGGCGACGTGACCGCGCTTCCAGGCACCCGCGTCGAGGTCGCCGTGCGGCTCGGCGATGAACCCGTAGCCGACGCTGCGCTCGTCTTGGAAGACATCGAGGGCACGCCGACCGACAGCGCGGCGCTGGCCCCCGACGGCGTGGAGGCGACAGGCGCATTCGGGCTGCGACGGCCCGGCTCCTACCGCGTCCACCTCGAAAACGCCGACGGCTTCGCCAACGCCGACCCGGTCCGCTATCGCCTCGACCTGCTCCGCGACGAGCCGCCCGAGATCACGCTCCAGGGCCCCGGCGACGTCGACCTCGCCGACCGTCTCCAAGTACCCGTCCAGGTGCGCGTCACCGACGACTTCGGCTTCCGCAGCCTGCGCCTCCACTGGCGGCTGACGGAGAGCCGCTACGGCCAGCCCACCGAGACGTTCGAGGCCGTCGACCTCCCCATCGACGCGCGCACGCTCGACCAGCAGGTGCTCTACGACTGGCTCCTCTCGCCCACCACTGGCCTCGACCTCACGCCGGGCGACGCCATCGCCTACTACCTCGAAGTCCGCGACAACGACACCGTCAACGGTCCGAAGACCGCGCGCACGGGCACGTTCACGCTGCGCCTGCCCAGCCTCGCCGAGCGCTTTGAAGAACTCGACCGCGCCCAGGAGGAGGCGGAGGAGACGATGGAAGAGATGCGCGACGAGGCCGACGACTCTCGCCGCCGCTTCGAGGAGCTGCGCGACCAACTCCGCCGCGATCAGCAACCCGACTACGAGGACCGCCGCCAGCTCGAACGCCTCCAGAACCAGCAGCAGTCGCTCGACGAGCAGGCCGAGAAACTCTCCGAGCAGATGCAGGAGCTCCTCGACCAGATGCAGCAGGAGAACCTCGTCGACGAGGAGACGCAGCGGATGTACGAGGAGATGCAGCGCGTGATCGACGAGATCCAGTCGCCCGAGTTGCAGGAAGCGCTGCAGCGGCTGCAGGAGTCGATGGAAAACATGGACCTCCCGCAGATGATGCAGGCGATGGAGGACTTCGAGTTCAACGAGCAGCAGTTCCGCGAGCGCCTGGAGCGCGCGCTGGAGCTGTTCAAGAAGCTCGAAGTCTCACAGGAGCTCGAGGAGGCCGCCCGCCGCGCTGAGGAGCTAGCCAAGACACAGGAGGCCCTGCAGGAGCAGACCGAGGCGCTGGAGGACGGTGCATCCGAGGAGGGCGAGTCGGAAGGCGATGACTCAGAGGAGAGCGAGTCGGAGGGTGGCGAATCCGAGTCGGGCGAGCCGTCAGAGTCCAGTGAGCCATCAGAATCGGATTCGCCATCTGAATCGGGCGAACCGTCGGAGAACGGCGAGCAGCCCGAGTCGGGTGAGCAGCCGGAGTCAGGCGACAACGGACAGCAAAACAAGACTCCCGAGCAGCTGGCCGAGGAGCAGGAGCGCGCCGCCCAGGAAATGGAGGCGCTCGAAGAGTTGCTCCGCGAGGTCCAGGAGAAGATGCAGGAACTCCGCGACGAGGGTCCGGCGCAGGAGATGCAGCAGATGCGCGAGCAGTTGCAGCAGCAGCAGCTTCCCCAGCAGATGCAGCAGAACAGCCAGCAGCTTCAGCAGCAGCAGCTCCAGGACGCGCAGCAGGGCCAGCAGCAGATGCAGCAGCAGCTTCAGCAGCTCCGCCAGCAGCTTCAGCAGATGAGCCAGCAGATGCAGGGCGAGCAGCAGCAGATCAACATCGCCGCGCTGCGCCGCGCGCTCGACGACGTGCTCACGCTGAGCGAGGAGCAGGAGGGCCTCGGCCTCGACGCGCGGACGCTTGCCCGTGACAGCCCCGCGCTCCGTCCGATGGCGCAGCAGCAGGTCGGCCTCGCCGATGGCCTCGCCACCGTCGCCGACAGCCTCAACACGCTCGCCCGCGAGGTCCCGCAGATGACGCGCGAGGTGCAGGAGCACACGGGCGGCGCGCTCCGCGAGATGGGCCTCGCCACCGAGCAGCTTGCCGAGCGACGCGCGCCGCAGGCCGCCGGGCACCAGCTGGCGTCCATGACGCACCTCAACGACCTCGCGCTGCTCCTCTCCGAGTTGCTCGATCAGATGATGAACAACCCGTCCGGCGGCGGCGGCGGCGGCATGTCGATGCAGCAAATGATGCAGCAGCTCCAGCAGGGCCAGCAGCAGATGGGCGACCAGATCCAGCAGATGCTGAACGATATGGCCGGGCAGCGCCTCTCCGGCGACCAGCGCGAGCGCCTCGAACAGATGGCCCGCCAGCAGCAACAGCTTCGCGACCAACTCCAGCAACTCATGGAGCAGGGCATGGAAGACGGCACGCTCGATGCGCAGCTGCAGAGCCAGCTTCAGCGGATCGCCGAGCAGATGGAAGAGGCCGCCCGCGAGCTGCAGTCGGGGCGCGTCACCCGCCGCACCGAACAACGCCAGCAGCAGATCCTGGAACGCCTTCTCCAAGCGGAGGAGTCGATCAACCAGCGCGGCAAAAAGCAGGAGCGCGAGGGACGGTCCGGCGACGAGTACTCGAACCCAGAGCCGCCGCCGCTTCCCCCGCGCGACGCCGACGCGGACCGCCTCCGACGCGACCTCATCCGCGCGCTCGAATCGGGCTATGCGCCGGACTACCAGGACCTCATCAAGCGCTACTTCGAGCAACTCCAGGAACGTGCGCAGCCGGGCGGCGAGTAGGCGGCTCATAATCGTGGGATTGCATGGCGCGGTTGGGGAAATCGCGTGTGGTGGGTAAACTGCGCTTTGCTCCTGCCCACGCACCCCGCTTCTCATGCGCCTCTCACTCCTGCTGCTCCTCGTCGTCTGGGGCGCCGCCCCTGCCTTTGCCCAGGCGAACCTCTCCGGTGTCGTCATCAACGAGATCCTCGCCGACCCGAATTCGACGTCCGACAACTTCGACACCGACGGCGACGGCACCGCCGAGTCGAACGACGAGTTCGTTGAACTCTACAACAACGGCTCGAGCGCCGTGGACATCTCGAGTTGGGAGCTCTACGACGGTGCCGGATTCCGTCACGCGTTCACCGCCAGCACCGTGCTCAACCCTGGCGACTTCATCGTCGTGCTGGGGGCCTGGGACCCTGGCACGCCGCCTGCTGGCATCGTTGCAGCAAGTAACGGCTCGCTCGGCCTCTCCAACGGCGGCGACTCGATCTTCCTCTACAACCCGTCGAGCGGCGAGTACGTCGTTGCGCGCTACAACGGCGACACGTCGGCCTTTCCCGGTCCCGTTGCCACCCTAGTCGGCGAGACGGACTTCGGCAGCGACACCGACGGGCAGTCGCTGCAGCGCGCCCCGGACGGCTCCGCGACCATCGTGAGCGCGGCCCCCAACCCCGGCGGCCTCAACATCCCCGTCGAGTTGGTCGCATTCGACGTGACGCTCGACGGGACGACTGCACGCCTCGGCTGGGCGACGGCGTCGGAGACGAACAACGCGGGCTTCGAGGTGCAGGTGCGCGGCCCGCAGGCCGACGCGTTCGGGGCGCTCGGCTTCGTGGAAGGCCGCGGCACCACGACGGAGGCGCAGTCCTACGCCTTCCGAACCGACGCGCTCGGGCCGGGCACCTACACCTTCCGCCTGAAGCAACTCGACTTCGACGGCGTGTTCGAGTACAGCCCGGAAGTCGAGGCCACGGTTACCCTCACGGAAACCTTCGCGCTCTCGGACACGCACCCGAATCCGTTCTCCGACACGGCGCGGCTCTCGCTGAGCATCCAGCAGCCGCAGCACGTCGTGGTGGCGGTCTATGATGCCCTCGGCCGCACCGTGGCCACGCTCCACGACGGTCCCATGACCCCGGACACGCCTGCATCCATGACGCTCGACGGGCACATGCTCGCCAGTGGCCTCTACGTCATTCGCGTCGTCGGAGAGACGTTCGCCACCACGCGCCGCGTCACGCTGGTTCGATAGAGAGCCATAGAGCCAACGCCGCCGCCTGGGTCAACGCCTCAGTTGCCCAGGCGGATATCGCCGTACGTCAAGACCTCGCCCCCCGCGAGAATGCGGAGCCGGTAGGTGGCGCCCGGCGGGAACGTGCGCGTGACGCCGCCCACCGACCGACGCGGATCGAAGTCCACAAAGAACTGCGCGCCCCCATCGTACTCGACCGTGTCGAGGAAGATAGTTTCGTCCGGCTCTCGGTCATCGCCATCGCCGTCGAAGTCAAACGATGTGGTCAGGGTGAGGGCGCCAGGGAAGGCGCTCGGCTCCTGCACCCGAAGCGTGAAAGCGACGAACTCGCCACTGGGCACGGGATTGGGCGCAGGCGTTTCGAGGAAGAACGCGGCCGTGGCAAAGAAGGGCGCGATCTGCCAATCGTCGTTGTCGAGGCCGTTGGGCGGCAGGAAGGCCTGCGCGGAGAAGTCACGCTGCGCCTCCACCGAGTCGCACGCTGGCGCGGTCACGAGGAGGCCACAAAGGAGAACGCCGACGAGAAGACGGAGCATGCAAATCGAAACGGTGGGCGGTGCTGAGCGTTGCGCTACAACCCTGCCCGCTGCTCCGGTTCCCTCGTCCTCGGTTTATGCCTCCCGCCTCCCCCGCCCTGCCTCCGCGCTACGCCGCCAGCGACCTGCGCGTGGACCTCGCCGGGCGACGGGTGCTGGACGGGCTTTCCTTTCGCATCGAACCGGGCACAGTGACGGCACTCGTGGGGCGGAACGGGAGCGGCAAGACGACGCTGCTGCGGACGCTCGCCGGCCTCCTCCCCTACGACGGCACCCTCGCGCTCGACGGCACACCGCTTCGCACGTGGGCTGACCACGACCGGGCGCAGACGCTCGCCTACGTGCGGCAGCGCTCGTCGCTCGCGTTCGACCTCACGGTGCGCGAGTTCGTCGCCCTCGGCCGGATGCCGCACCGCAGTTGGCTGGCGAGCCCGTCCGCAACAGACCGCGCCGCCGTGGCCGACGCGCTCGCCACGACGCAGCTCACCGACCTGGCGGGACGCTCGGCCCGCACGCTCTCGGGCGGCGAGCACCGGCGGCTCCTCCTCGCCCAGGCGCTCGCACAGGACACGCCTACGCTCCTCCTTGACGAACCCACGGCCCACCTCGACCTCCGGCACCAACTCGACCTCGCGGGGCTCCTCCAGCGACTCCACGCAGACGGGCGGACGCTCGTGGCGGCCCTCCACGAACTCGACCTCGCGGCACGGCTCGCCGACCAGATTATCCTGCTGCACGCGGGGCGGCTCGTCGATGCGGGCCCGCCAGCCGACGTTCTCACGCCTGCTCATATCGCCGAGGTCTTCGGCGTCACCGCGACCGTCACGGCATCGCCTGACGGGCTCGACTTCCGCTACGATCTCGACTCAGGCCACAACCTGATGTAGGGCAACCCGATTCCGGGCACCGTGGCACCGGCTCGCAACTGCCGCGTACCCCTGGTCACCTCCCACATCGCCCTTCTCCTTTTCCCATCCATGAAAGTCTACACCCGCACTGGCGACGACGGTACCACCGCCCTCTTCGGCGGCGAGCGCGTCGCCAAAACCCACCCCCGCATCGACGCCTACGGCACCGTGGACGAGACAAACGCTTGCCTCGGCCTCGCCCGCGCCCACCTCAAGTCGATGGTGTCGCTCGGCTCGACGATCTACCAAGGCGACGGCTTCTCCGAGGCAGACTTCGCACACGCCGACAGCCTCCTCGACCGCGTCCAGCACGACCTGTTCGTCCTCGGCGGCGACCTTGCTTCGCCGCACGACACAAAGTATCCGGTCCCGCGCATGACGCTGGACCACACTGCCGCGCTCGAAGCCGAGATCGACCGGCTCGACGAGGACCTGCCCCCGCTTAAGCATTTTATCCTGCCGGGCGGGAGTGCCGCCGCCGCCGCGCTGCACGTTGCACGGACCACGTGCCGCCGCGCCGAGCGCCTGACCGTAGACCTCGCCCACCTGGAGCCCATCGCAGAGGCTTGCCCGCGCTACCTCAACCGGCTCTCCGACCTCCTCTTCACGCTCGCCCGCTGGGTCAACCACCGCGCGGGCATCACGGAGCCTATCTGGGCCCCCGTTGAACGCTGATCGCTGGCCGAGCGCTGAACTTCGCGCTTCGCTACACAACGAACGCGGGCGGCCCCATCTCGGAGCCGCCCGCGCGTGTTTCGACTGGCTATGCGGTGCTAGTTGAGCACGTTGAGCAGCAGCGAGAAGCGGATGGTGTCGGAGAGCGGCGAGTTCTCCTCCACGGCGTAGATGTAGGACAGGTCGACGCCGATGATCTGGTAGCGGATGCCCGCGCCAAAGGTGAGGTACTCGCGGTTGCCGTTGTACGGGTTCTCGTAGAAGTAACCGGCGCGGACCGCGAAGAGGTCGTCGTACCAGTACTCCAGGCCGAGGCCGATGGTGAGCTGCTCCAGCACACCGAGTTCGCGGCACGACGAATCGAGACCGCAACTGTACTCGTCGGCTTCGCTCACGGGGTTCTCGCCAGACTCGTTATCGTTCGGGTTGAGGTCGACCGAGATCGGCTGCCAGGCGCTGAAGATGGAGGTCATGAACGACTTCGGCTCCCGCGTCGGGTTGCCGTTGTCGTCAACCGAGTCCTCGAAGTCGATGAGCGTCTTGGTGAAGTCGAGGGCGAGGCTGACGCGGTTGAAGTCGTCAAGGAAGGCCGTCATCGCGCCGCCGAAGCGGAGGTTAGTCGGGATCGGGTCGCGCTGCTCGCCGTCGACGTATTGGATGGTCGGCCCCATGTTGGCGAGGTTGAAGCCGAGGTTGGGCTCCATGACCACGCTGCCAAGGTTGAAGCTAGGCGCACGCCACAGGCCGGAGAAGTCGAAGCCCACGGAGACGCCCGCGTTGGTCTGCTGACCGCCCACGAGGGTCGCGCCGTCGGTGAGATTCGAGTAGATGAACCGCACCCCACCGCCGAGGGCAAAGTTCTCCGTAACACGTCCGCCGTAGGAGAGGCCCACGGCCAGTTCGCCTGCGGAGAAGACGCCGAGGTCCTCGTTGTTCTGGCCCCGGTACTCTTGCTCGCCGAGGTCCAGGTAGGTGATGTGCGCGCCGAAGGTGCCGATGCCGTCGATCGCGTACTTCCCGGAGAGGTAGTAGTAGTAGAGGTCGGCCTGAAGCGAGGGGAGCCACTGCGAGACGGTCATCGAGGCTTCGATGCCGTCCTGGAAGGCGAGGCCTGCCGGGTTCCAGAAGACCGCGCTGGCGTTGTCGGCCAGACCGACACCCGCGTTGCCCATCCCAGCCGCGCGGCTGTCCGGCTCGATCTGAAGGAAGACGACGGCGGCTCCACCCACCTGAGCATGGACCGGCAGCGCGAGCGCAACCAGAGCCGCCAGCGCGAGGCAGGAGCGAAGGAAACGAGACATAGTTCGTTTGGTGTTGGAGAATGTCAACAATGCAGATGCCGTCGCAACGATCAAATAGGCGCGGGGAGGTAGGTGGACGTGAACTGGGAATAGAACGATAAACTAGCAAATCGCGGGCCGCAATGGTATCGCCTGCGCCCTACTGGGGGCGATGGCGCTGCGCCTCCTCACACAAACTCCCCCCAGCGTCGACTGCTGGGCTAACGCCGTACGAGGTCAGATTAGCGTATGATGGCGAGCCGCTCGATACGCTCGGCGATTTGCCGCTCGCCCTCGGCGCGCTCTACTTCGACGCGGAGGCGGTAGAGGTAGACGCCGCTCGCGAGCCGGTCGAAGTCGTCGTCGAGGCCCTGCCAGGGGATGCGAACGAGGTTGCCTTCGAGCGTACCGGACGGAAGCGTGGCCACGTCATCGAGGGTGGCGATCGGCCGGCCAGCCAGCGTGTAGATGCGGAGTTGCACCCGGGCCGGCGTGCCCGGCGGCTGATTGTGCTCGAAGACGAAGTCGGTCGGGCCCGGTGTCGGATTGGGGTAGTTGAGCACGTTCTGGATCACCAGGTCCTCGTCGCCGGCCACGACGTAGGACAGCGTCGCCTCCGTGGAGTTGTTGGCTACGTCCCAGGCGCGGACCGTGAGGGTATGCGGGCCCTCGGCCTGCTCCGGCAGGATGAAGCGGATAGTGCCGCTGCTCGCATCGTTGAGGTCGCCCTCGAAGGATGAGCCGATGTCGATGGCCCCCGCAGCGTCGCCGTCGAGGGTGAGCAGCAGTTGGTGGCCCACGCCGGAGCCCACTGTGTTGATGCCCGTCTCGTCTTCCAGGCGCACGACGAGCGTGGGCTCCGGACCGACCAGGCCGCCGTCGACGAAGGAAGCCTGGGGCACCTCGTCCGAACTTGGTTCGCCGCTGAGGTCAGCCTCCGTAGCGAAGCGGAGCGTCATGCGCGGGCCGGCGGTGTCGCTGCTCCCCGCCCCAGCAGTGGTGCTGATGACCACGTCTTCCGTCGCCCCTGCCCCGTCCAAGGTGGCCGAGCGGGCGTACACCGCGATGCGCGCTGGTGCTCCCGAGTACGACACGTCCCGCGGCACCACGAAGGCGACGCGGAAGCGGCCTTGGCTCACGCTCGCGCGGCCCTGGAAGAGCCGGTCGTTGCGCACCTCGAACTCGCCGCCCGCCTGGAAGCGCTGTGCCTCCTCAGGGACGGCGACCCGCCGCGCAGCGTCGAAGACGGTGACCTCGACCTCGCCCTCGAACGCAGCGTCGACGGTGCCGGCGGCCGTGAGCACTTCGCCCTCGACCTCGGTGCGTTCGAGCGCGCGCAACTCGGGCGGTGCGCCCTCACTGACTGGCTGCCCGTTGACGGAGGTCAGCCGCACCGTGCGCGTCGGCAGGCCGATCCGCAACGTCGGGTCGCCGAGCAGGGCGAACTTGCGGTTGTTAGATTCGGCCCCGTCGTCGGTGTTTTTGGTCGTCCGCACGATGTCCCCGAGGCGGCGCGGGCGGCCGTCTGCCTCGCGCACAAAGAGCGCCTCGTTGAGCCGCAGGTTGAGCGCCGTGTTGAGCGTTTCGAGCGACGCCGACGTGAACACCACCCGGAGCGTCGTCAGCATGGCGATCCCTCCGCCCTCGGGCAGGAGGAACATCCGCTCGGCGGCGCTCTGGTTGTCGATCATGTCCATGCGTCCGAAGGAGCACGTCGCCGTGATGCAGACGGTGGGGCGGCCGACGTTGGTCAGCCCAGCGATTGCCTCGCGGTCGAGCAGGCTCTCGTCGGCGAGCCGCTCGATGCCGCCGTGGCCGGCGTAGTTCCAGACGAGCGTTCCCTCGTTGATGGCGCGCACCGCGTCGGCGCTGGCCTGCGGATAGCGGCGTCCCACGGCCGTCACCTCCGGCGTGTAGGAGAGGGTGTAGACCTTCTGCTGGTTCATGTAGGGCGCTGCCGGCTGGACGGCATTGACGGCCACCACGTCGATGTTCTGGAGGTGGAGATCGGCGTCGCGCGGGGACGGATTGTTGTCGTCCGAGAGGAAGGTGTAGCGGGTACGCCAGGGGCCAAAGTTGGCGGGGTCCTCGTAGCGCTGGACCTTGGCGACCATCGCCTCGGCCTCGGCCAGCGTGCGCACGGGAAAGCGACCGATGCCCACGTCCACACGCTCGTTGCTCACGGCGGCGAGGCTGATGTAGGGCCACTCGCCTTCGTCATCGTCAAGCAGGCCGAAGTAATCGTCCGAGGTATAGGACTGCTCTAGCACAAGTGACTCGTCCGACTCGAACATCGGGACGTAGTTGTCCACCACACCGCCGTCGTCGCGGCGCCCGGCCTGGATGCCGCGGAAGTCGTAGTGCCCGTCCCCGAAAAGCAGGAGGTAGTCGGGCAACTGCCCGGGCGTCTCGGCTCGGTCGTAGAGGAACTTCATGAAGTCCCGCGCGGCGCGCATGTCCACGTGGCCACCTGAGAACTCGTTGTAGACCTGCTCAACATCGACGACGAGCACGCGGAGCCCGTCTCGGTCCCGGCGGTAGTCGGCGAGGGTCTGCGCTGCCGGGAGAAAGTCGGCGTGGGTGACGATGATGAAGTCGGGGAAGCCGGTGAGGCCATGCAGGTTCTGGTTGGCGACGGCCTGCCCCGCGGGCGGCTGCGCGATGCGTCCGCTCGTCGGCACAAACGCGACGAGTTCGCGCGGCGCCGTCAGGTCGGTCACCTCGACCTGCACCAGATAGCTACCGCCCTCCGCCTGCGTTCCCAGCGCCCGGATGGCGTCCGGCTCGGTGATGTCCCACACCTGCGGCGCGCCGGAGAACCCGCTCAGGACAAACTCGAAGCGGCCCAGTTCGCCCCCTGGGGTGTGGAAACGGAGGTACCCGTCCTGTGCCTGCAGTTGACGCGGCGCGAAGGCCCGGAGCCAGTTGAGGTAGGCGGTGGGGTTGTTCTGCGTGCCGATCAACCGGAGATCCAGTTGGAGCGCCTCCCCAGCCGGGAGGTCTTGCTCGAACGAGAGGCGGGACAGCCGGGCGTACGCGAGCGTTGGCGAGTTCAGCTGAACGACTGATGGGCTTGCCGAGGCCAGCACGGTCCCGTCGCGTTCCAGTTGGATCTCGGCGCGCGGGTTGGCGCGCGTCGCCGTGAGCGCTTCGAAGCGCACAGGCCCGGCGAGGCGACCGGCGATCGTCGTGTCGAGCACGCTCCGCAGGGGGCGGGCCGCCACTACGTCCTGCCCGAGCCAGTCGAGGCCGGAGCCGCCACCGCTGGACTCCGCCATGAACACGTCCTCTTCGACGAACAGGCGATCGACGAACTGCGTCCGACGCTGCGGGCTCGCGAAGCCGGGGAACGGCGCCGTGGCCACGCGCTGGCCGCTGTCGGACCCCACGCGGAGGAAGTACGCCGTCGTGACGGTGAACGGGTTGACGTAGTGCTCCCAGTCGGTCTCGGTCGTGTCGTAGCGCCAGCCGTTGGGCGCCTCGGCGAAGAAGTAGAGCGCACCGCCGTCGGCGAAGGTCGGGCCGCCTTGCGTCCAGGCTGCGTTCTGGGCGAGGTCGGCGGTGCGTGGATCGCTGTTGAGGGCGGGCAGCGGCTCGCCCCCGTTGCTGTAGACCTGGAGTTGGTCGACGCGCACGCTGCCGGGCTCCAGGCCGAGGCTACTCACATAGTCGGCATCAACCCGGTAGATGCCCTCGCGGGCGACGGCCAGTTTGAACCAGCTTCCGTCGGCAAGCGCGCTTCGTTCGACGGCGACGTGCAGCGAGGTTCGGGCGAACGCGGTGCGTGCCAGCGGGCTCGCCAGGTCGGTCTCCGCCGTCCGTCCCGCCGCGAACGCCGTGGCGTACGTCACACGCACGACGACACGCCGGTAGCGGCGCAGCACGCCTGCTTCGGGGTCCGCACGCAACACGCCCACGCTGAGCGTCCCGGTCGGCTGCTTGCGTTCCATACCGATGGCGTGCACCCGGGCAAGGTCGAGCGTCAGCCCACCCCAGCGCTCCAGATCTGCTCCGGTCGGCAGCGTCACCTCGTCGAAGTCGGCGGCGAGCACGTCCACACGCGGCGAGCGGGACGTGGGCAGCGGGAGACTCGCGGAAGCGTCGCGCCAGCCGCCTGCAGCATTGGCGAGCAGCAGATCCGGGCTCGTGAGGCGCGCGGCGCGGTCAGCCAGCGACGCCGCCCAGGTCACGGTCATCTCGTACGTCGCACTGCTCGCCGTCGCAGCTACAAGCGTGACACGGGGGGCCACGCGGACCACCGGCGGCTGGGTCCGGTATGCCTCAGGGAATTCCAGCGTGCGGCCCGCTGCATCCTCCGCCGTAGCGTCCATAGCCGGCCGCGACATGGGCGATGCTACCGCTGGCGCGTCCACCTGAGGCGTGCGGTCCTGGACTGGCCGCTGTGCCAGCGCCGGCGGCAGGCCCGCCAGCCACAGGCACAACAGGACAGGTACAGAGCGTGAGAGGAGAGCTCGCAAGAGAGCGGTCATCATTCGGTCGAGTCAGGGGGGACGGCCTCGGCAGGCCCAGGGTGAGTAGCACCTCGTGGAAGAAAGCGGCGCAACCCGAAGATCCTGGATGAACTCGATACACGCGAGTCGGTGGCCGCGTCTAGCGAGCGCTAGCGGGGCGTGCCGGAAGCCGGTCGGGCAGCAGTAGCGCTACGGACTCGATGCGACGGGCGTGGTGCGTGTGAGGACAAACAAGCGTGAGCCGTTCCTGCGGCCTAGCTTGGCATGGACGGTCTGCCGTCCGATGCAGTGGAGGTGCGAATATAGCCGCCTCGTCTAGCCAGGACAAGGGCATCCCTGTTCCCCACGGTCCCTGCGACTGGTCGTACCAACGCCAACGCGCCACGGCGGCCCTCCGTTTGAGAGGCCACCGTGGCGCGTTGGCACGGACAGGCTGGGGTGAGGCCCGCGACGCGCGCTGGCGTCGAGCGCCCTAGCTGTTGATGTTCCTGTGGATCGCCTGGCGCGTCAGCCCGATGCGCTCGCCGAGCTGCGATCGGTTGTCGATGCCGGGGATGCCGACGAAGCCGTTGACGAGGCTCGTGAGGTACTCCTGGCGCAGCTTGTTGATCGGGACCGGACCCAGGATCTTGGCAATGTCGAGCGCGCCGAGGTCTTCCTGGCAGGTGCGGATGTCGGCTTCGAGGCGCTCCTTGATCGAGTTCCAGACCGGCACCTTGGCGAAGATCTGCCGGGCCTGCTCGTAGTACTCCAGCGCCAGGCCGAAGAACCGGAACTCGCGGTGGTAGAGCGAGGCAAGCTGGTGAAGCACGACGCCTTGCTCCGCGATCAGGTCGTTGCGCGTGGCGAGCTCGAACGCCTTCTGGATCAGCTCTTCGCCCTCGGCCGTGTTGCCCTGCTTGACGAAGACATAGCCTTTGTGCATGAGCGCCTTCGGGATGTACTCCACGAGGCCGTTGCGCCGGCTGAGGTTGTAGACGCGGTCGAACTGCTCGACGGCCTCTTCATACTGCCCCTGCTCGGCTAGGATGCCGGCCTTCTGATAGACGGCCGCGATTTCCCACGGCCGGGTGCCGAGCGAGCGAGCTTCCTCGCGGACGCGGTCGAAGTACTGCAGCGCCGCAACGGGGCTAGCCAGCCGGTGTCGCATCAGCCAGCCGAGGCGGTAGTCGAGAACGACTGTCTGGTAGGCGTCGTTCGGCTCAACGAAGGCGAGCTCAGTTTTGACGCGCTCGATGGGCGCGTCGCGGAGGCAGCGGACTGCCTGGAGCTGGACGTGCGTGCGTCCAATGGCGTCGAGGGCCGGGTCCTTGAGCAGTTCGTTGAACTCGAGGAAAGCGTCGTAGACTCGTGCCTTGTCCATAGCTGCGACGGCGCGGAGCCAGCGGCGGCGCTGAGCTTCTGGCAACGCGCCAAGGTGGTCGGCAGCCCGCTCGATGTGCTCGAGCTCGTGGGACGGGTTCATCGGGACGGAGGGCATGGCTCGAAGCAGGGGAGTGCGTGGGAGGGGATACCGCTGCGACCCGGCGACGAACTGAGGCGGTGAAGCCCGAAGCGGCGTCGTCCAGCGTGCTCCAGGTATCGGGCTGCCCCCTGTTTGCTTTAGCCATCTGTTTCGTTTTCTCTACAAGTCGCCCCCTCACCGCATTCAATTGCCCGAAATGTCACACAAAATGATTCCTTTGTACCCGGTGATAAATTCCCACTTCTGTTCGCACCACAGCGCCTCGTCTGCGTGCCTCAGCGCGTCCGGCCCCACGAAACAGGGCCGCAACGAAAAGGGGCGGTGCCGTAGCACCGCCCCCGAGGTTTGCCTAGGACCAAGCCGCTAGTTGGGCAGCGCAGCCTCATGCCCGACGTGCTGGCGCAGGTGCTGCTTGAGCCGGTTCAGCTTGTCGAGCTCGTTGGTCAGTTGCTGGCTGGCTTCAGCAATGTGCTCGATGGCGGTGGCGATCATCGGATCCAGATCCATCATACCTCCGAGTTCTTTGACGAACTGGGCGTTGCCAGAGATGGTGGTCATCGGGTTGTTGATGTCGTGCGTCACGGTGCCCACCTCAGTGCAGAGCGCACGGAGCAGCCCGCGCAAGTGGTTGATCTCACCACTGGCGGCCGCGAGGGGCAGATCGCCATCCTCGGCGAGTCCGAAGACCCGGCGGAGGTGCGCGATGCGGTCGGCAGGCTCGGGCGTGCAGGCCACATCGACGGCGCCCGCATCGAGAAGCGCCGCATGCGTGCCATCCGGCAGCACCATCGCTTGCACGACGACGGGGGCTGCGATGCAGTGTTCGCGCACGTATCGAAGCACGTCCAGGCTGGTTGCATCCGGCAGCACCCCGCTGGCCAGGATCAGGTCAACCGCCGCGGCACCGAGGTAGTCCTGCGCGTCTGCGAAGGAGCGGCAGTGCGTGATGTGCGCAGCCGGAAGCGTGTGGCGAAGCCACCGCTTGACAGGCTGCATCACGTCGTCGTCGGCGTCGATGAAGAGAACTGTGGCATGGCCGTTGGCGACATCAGAGGGTAGCAAGGACATACGAGACCGTACGGGGGTGAACCGTGCTGGGTGGTGGAAGGGGTGAACCTGAACGTTGTGGGAGACTCAGGGTCCGCGCTATGTGTTCAGGAAGATGGGCAGTCAACAGGGGGTTACAATGTAGCTAAACCATTGAGCCATACCCAGCTTGATTTCGGGCTGCGCCGGTTTTGGCAGCGGCTAGGTGGACTCAAAGGTGGACGCTTCGGATTCGTCGTGCATGGGGTCGTCGCCGAGCGGGGCAAAGTCGTCGCCCGAGAGGAAGTCGGCGCCATCGCCGAACCCGGCGAGGCGCGAAGGCTTGGCCCTGAGCGCGGAGGCGGACTCCGGCAACGACGCGGTGTCATCGGGCAGCACGGTCGCACGGGTCATGATGTTCTCGATCATCTGGGAGGCCCCGTCGATCATCTGGAGGCACGTCTCGGCCTCGCGCGAGAGGGGGTCCGTGTTGCTGTGCAGCCGCAGCGTGTAGGTCCGCAGCGTGTCGAGCGGCGCGCCGAGTTCGGCGCGGAGAACGGCGATGTGCTCTTGCGCCAGGGCCTGGGCCTCGGCAACCAATTCGAAGGGATCGGGCTCGGGGTCTAGCTCGTCGAGGGATAGCGCCGCCCCCTCGGGCTCGGCGGGCACCACTTCCTCCTCGGGTTCTGAGGCTGGCAGCGAGGCCTCCTCGGATTCCGCGGCGGGCGGCGGGGCCTCCTCAGGCTCCTCAAACGGCGGCAAGGCGACCCCGACCAGGACCCGGCGCTCCTCTAGGGCGCCCTCGTCCACGCGAGCCCGGTGCCAGGCGTATAGCTTGGGGTCGCTCGCACGGGCATGCACCGTGACCACGCAGGCCTCGGCAGCGTTGCCAAAGAGCCACGCTGAGAAGACCGAGGTGTCTTCCTCGTCGAGGCCCAGCGCCGCGGGCACGTCGTCCAGGTGTGACACCTGCGCGAGCTCGCACCCCGTGAGCTTGGCCGCCGCCTCGTTCCAGCGACGCGTCCCGCCAGCCCGGTCGAACGCCATCAGCACGGCACCCGTCGCCGCCACCAACTCGTCGACGCGCTGCTGGCCGTTGGTCAGTTCCTCCATGCGCTTGTCCACCATCAAGTCGAGCGAGTCGGAGAACGACTCGATCTGACGCTCCAGCGTGCGCTCTTTCATCTTGTCGGAGGCCACGACGAGGACGGCCGGGCGGCCATCTGAGCGCACGGCGAGCAGCGACAGCTTGACCGGGCGTGTGGCGTCTTCCAGGCTGCGGATCGCGTAGTCGATGTCGGCGAAGGCCGCCCCCTCGCTCTGGCTGCGCTGGGCCAGCTTTAGGACGGGCTCCATCGGCATGATCTCGTCCAGCACGTCCGACGTGCAGCCACGTACGGCCTCCTGGGGCAAGCCCGTAACCGCGTAGAAGGCGGGGTTGGCGTCCACGATGGTACCGTCGAGGGTGACGAGCAAGACGTAGCTGGTGTGGACCTGAAAGAGTGCATTGAGGTGCGCGCGCGCTTCGTCGAGCTGGGCGCGCAGCCCGCCGACGGAGTTCGCCATGAGGAACAGCGGCTCGGCGACCTCGCCTATGTCGTCCTTGACCTCGGCCTCCATGGCCTTGAGCGCCTTGCTATCGGCGTCGGCCTCGATCTGAGCGCCGAGCTTGCGCGTGATGCGGGCCAGTTGCTCCAGCGGCCGCTGTTGCGCAGCCCGCATTGATACCCACAGCGCGAACCCGAGCAACAGCCAAGCCGTCCCGACCACGCCGCCAGCGAGGAGGAGCAGAAACGAGCGGCCGTTGGACACCGCCGGGGCTACGAGGGCGAGGTAGGCGCGGCCGTTGCGTGCCGCGTGGATCGCCACCATGTACGGATCATCGGGCAGCGTGACCGTCTGCACCGGGTTTGTCTCCGCCGCCGCCAGGTGCATCTGCCAGTCGATGCCCTCTTCGGCTCCGGCACGCACGCCGTCGGCCGGGGGGCGGTAGATCAGCTGGGGCTCGCCGTTGCGATCGACGACGAACAGCGACGGCGTGTGGGCGAACGTCGAATCGCTGCCAGGCCCTTCGAAGTAGCGCTCCGCCATGTCGCCCAGCGAGGGGGCGCCGCTCTCGACGCCCGCGAGGAAGAGCGCCGCTTCATCGCCGAGCACCGCTGCCTGCTGGTCCGTGGCCGTGCTCCACTGCATCGCCACGAGCACCGCTGCCACTGCGACAAGCAGCACCAGGGCGAGGCCCCAGAGCGGCAGCGCGGCACGGACGGGCGAGGGGTGAGCCATGTCGCTTCGAGGCGCGGCGCGGCGCAATAAGTTCTGGTGGCGGGTACAATCGTAGCGTCCCATGTGCACGGAAGCACGCACCAGCGACTTCCTGAGCATACAGTGATGACAGGATTAACCTGCAGCAAAGCGTATGCCGGTCCACCCGCCTTGAACCCAGCCACTTATGCCCTAGATGACGTTCGGCCAGCGCCCTGCTCCACCGTCCCGGTCCGCCGTCAACCACTCGTGCGGCGAGTTGAGCCGGCTAGGGCGGCGACGCGCCTGTTTTGTGCGCCCGGAGCGCTCATTTCATCGCCTTCGCTCAGGTGTTTGCTGTCCTGGACCGCCTCGGCCGACGGCTCAGAGCGTAGGTGCGGCGTCTTCGACCACGTAGTCCCCGCGCTCCGAACGCGCGATGCGGCCCGTTGTCACCGCCGCGTCGTGCTCGAAGAAGATGCGCCACTCCTCGTCAGCCGCCTGGGCGAGAAGCCGCTTTTTCTCCGCGAGCGTGTCGAGCGGAGCGATGTCGTAGGCCATGATCCAGAGCAGCGGCACGTGCGCGACCGTCGGAAGCAAGTCGGCAGCGAAGAGCAGGGTCTCGCCCGACCCATTCGTCTCGGCGGTGAGCTTCACAAGCTGCTGCCCCCGCGTGTGACCGTCCACCGTGAGCAACTCGACGTGCGGGAAAAGGCTGCCGGGGCCGCTGTGCGCAGCCGTGAGCAGGTGTAGCTGCCCCGAGGCGTCGAGCGGGCCGAGGTTTTCGGCGAGGAACGACGCGCGCTCGCGGGGGCTCTCGTGCGCCCAGGCCCAGTGCGTCGCCTGGACGTGGTGCGTGGCGTTGGGAAAGACAAGGCGCAGCGTGCCGTCGGCGTCGCGCGTGGTGGACCCACCGCAGTGGTCGAAGTGCAGGTGCGTCAGCACAACGTCGGTCACCTCGCTCGCGTCGAAGCCCGCTGCCCGTAAGGAGCGGTGCAACTCCGAGTGCTCGTAGTCGACGGCGTAGATCGACCCAAACTTCTCGGTGTACGTGTCGCCCAGGCCGTTGTCGATAAGGATGAGCCGCTCGTGCCCTTCGAGGAGGAGGCAGCGCATGCCCATCGGGATGCGGTTTTTGCTGTCCGGCTCACTATGCCGTGCCCAGAGCGCGCGCGGGATGATGCCGAACATCGCCCCGCCGTCGAGGCCGAAGCGGCCCGTGTCGAGCGCGTGGAGGGTGTAGCCGCCGAGGGTGGTCATGAGTGTTGCGGTGTTGCAGTGAGGCCGTGTTGCAGTGGTCCAAAGTACCCACAGGCACATCGCTTCACTGCCGCACTGGTCCACCGCCTCACTCCAAACTCGGCAGGCCGCCTGCGTAGCCGTCGCCTTGGGCGCGGCGCTTGACCTCCTTGGCCAGCCGCACGCGCCGGAGAACCTCTTCGAGGTGCTCCGTGAGGAAAACCAGGCGCTCCTTCTCGGTAAGCATTTCCAGGAGTTGCTGCTTCTGCTCCAGCTCCAGCCCGGCGTTGCGCGCGACGATGTACGAGATCGGCGATGTGGTCTGGTAGGCAGCGGGGCGGATGTCCTCGCCGGCCATCTCCAACAGCTTCATGTGCTGCGTGATGAGCCGCTCGCGCGCAGCCAGATCGGCGTCGGCGATGCCGGACCCATCGGGTTCGAAGTCAACGGCGTCGGCCGTGAGGTAGGGTTTCTCACGGTAGACCTGGGCGATGCGGAAGCGCTGCTCGCCACGGCAGAGGATGTCCGAGCGCCCGTCGTCGTAGCGCTTGAGCACGCGCTCGATGCGCACCGTGCAGCCCACGTCGGCGAGCTTGGCCTCGTGCATGAGCACGATCCCGAAGGCGCGCTTCTCTTCCAGGCACAGGCGCACCATTTCGCGGTAGCGGAACTCGAAGATGTGCAGCGGCAGTGGCTCACCGGGGTACACGACGAGGCCGAGGGGAAACAACGGCAGCCGGTCGTCGGGATTCATACGCGGAGAAGGGCAAGCGGACGAGATGGCCCGGTCTTACGCGCGCTGGGCTGGGACGTTCACGAGCGCGGGGCCATAATCCAGTTAGTCTGCGTGGCCGTGGTATGTGCCCGCCGACGGGACTCCGGCACCACTCGTCCTACCCGCGAACCGCAAACGCGAAGATGACGGGCAGCTTGGCTGGGTTCGGGTCCGCCTCGAAGTCGACGAGCCGCTCGCCTACCTCGGCCGCATGGGAATGGGTGACAAACCACGGCGGCTTCGGGAGGTAGCGGAATGGCCCGCGCACCACCGCTTTCTGCGCCGCGTCGAAGAGCTTGGCGTTGTGCACCATGCCGATGCCGCTCTGGATGTCGTCGAGCGTATGGCCTGGAAAGGCACCCCAGGGCGTCGAGCCCAGGCCGTAGCAGACCCCTGGCCAGTGGTTGAGCGCGATCCCACCGTAGCGCAGGTCCGCGATGGCGTCTTCGACCGTATACCGCGCCTCCAGATCCAGCGTCCCGCGCGTCGCGTCATCGACGATGATGCCGGCGGCGAGGGTACCGCTTAGCCGCTCGTTGCAGAACGCGACCGCCTGCTTCAGGAACCCGGCCGCGCCGTGCCCCGAGAGCGCCACCTCGGCCGTGACCTGGCAGAACGCCTCCATCTCGAACGCGAGCTGCGACTCTGGGTCGGTGTCTACGTCCACGATGAGGGTCGGCGGGACGGCGCCAGGGCCGAGCAGGTTAGCGTCCGGGTAGGTGTCGACGAATTGCCGGAAGCGGTCGAGCGCGCCAGGGTAGTAGGCCGGGCGGCCTTCCAGGCTCCGCAGCACGCCGCGCAGGCGGTCGAGGAAGGCGTCGCGCAGCGGCCAGTCGGCGTGGGTGACCAGCACCTTGGCCGCGTTGCAGTTGAACCCACCGTTCTGCGTCATCATCGTCGCGACGTTCTCGGCGTGGAACTGCAGGTCGGCGCGGTTCCAGGCGCCCGGCACGATGAGGATGGGCGTGACGTTGCCCAACTCGCTCGTGATGCGCTTCTGGAGGCGCGGGCGGTTCTCAGCCTTGCGCTTAGCCCCCTCCTCCCCTGGTCCGAAGACGATCACGTCGTGCGTGCGGGCGCTGCCCGTGATGTGGATCTCGTCGATGCCGGGGTGCTCCACGAGGTAGGCGCCCACGTCGGCGCCGCCGTAGGTCATCTGGAGGAAGCCGTCGCGGATAAGGTCGGCGAAGGCCTCGGCGAAGAGCGGGCCGAGGTAGTCGTTGACGGGGTTCCACTTGAGCAGGCAGACCTGGCCCTCGTGAAACAGCTTGGTCATCACGTCGAGCGGGCCGATGGAGGCCACGTTGCCCGCGCCCAGCACGAGCGCGACGGCGGGCTCGGCCGTCTCGGGCTTGGTGAGCACGCCACCCGTGTGCGCGTCGAGGTTGAGGCGCGTAACGTGGGGCTGCTGCCACACCTCGGCGGTGAAGCCGTTGTAGAGGATGCGATCGTAGGCCCCCTCCGGCATCACGTCCACGACGAGTTGCCCGTCGGGGCGGGTGTGCACCTGGTGCGCCTCGATGCCGACGCGGCCCGTCGCGTCGATCTGCTCCATCGTCGCCTTGAGGATGCGCAGCGTACGCAGGATGATGACCGGCCCAGAGATCCAGTCCTCGGCCGCGCGGGGGTCGCCGGGCTCCATGCCCTTAGCCTCCACGGCCGCGGCCACCATGCGCGGTGCCACGACTGCTACCCCTTCGATCATCGACTGCACGTAGGCAATCATGCGGGCGAGCGGTACGGCAAGCCAGTCTGTGGCCTTGTCGCGCAGACCCGCCACGAGCTGGTCGAGCTCGGCGCGCGAGGTGATCTTCGTGTCGATGGTCGTGTCGATGGTCGGGGGCTCGACGGACGGCAGAACGACAGCAGACATGGGAGCGACGGGTTGGGGGAGAAACACCACCGTGGAAACGGTAGAACGCTGTTAAGTTCGCGCATCTGCGCGGCGATGGCACCCCCAATCGGGTGCGGCATGTGCTTTGTGCCCGCATGGCCTCTGTCCCGCTCACAGGTTTTCGCGTTACGATGCGTGCTCTCCTCGCTTCTTTCCTGCTCGCGCTGATCCTCGCGGCCCCGGCTCTCGCTCAGCCAGCGTCTGCCAGCGGCGAGGGCGTCACGACCGTGGACGGCGTGGCCATGATGCTTCCGGCAGGCTGGGCCTCAACGCCTGCGGCGTTCACCACCGACGGGGTCCGGCGCATCGTAGCTGAGGAGGGCGCCTCCAGCAGCTACCCAGGTGCCAAGCTCGTGGTGGAGGTACTGCCGGGCCTCAACCGGCTTCAGCAGGAGCGCTGGCTTCGCGGCCAGTTGCTGCGCGGCCTTGATGCGTCGTACGAGATCGAGCCAGTACCGACCACCACTGTGGGAGGCGACGTCGGCGCTGCCGTTTCGTTCTCCAAGGGAGGACACCGTGGGTATGCGCTCTACACGCGCGGCGGAGCGTCCTACAGCGTTCGGCTCAGTGCCCCCTCCGCGCTGTGGGACGACGCTTCGACCCGGCAAGCGCTTATCCGGCTGATGCAGAGCATACGCGTCGCAGGCTGAGGGCGTGTCAACGTCTAGGCGTTGCGTTCGGACCGACGCTGCGCGCGTACGAGTTGGACGAGCGAAGTCGTCGCCTGCAGCCCAAACGGCCCGGTCGGCTCGCCGTGCACCTCTAGGCACAGGGGTCCATCGAAGCCGCAGGCGCGGAGGGCTGCCAGGTGCGTGCTCCACCCGACGGCGCCCTCGCCCGGGGCAGATTCGCTCCATGCCTCCGCCCCGCCACGCCCGTCGCGCACTGTCACGAAAGCCACGTGACCTGCGAGGGCCCCAACATCGGCTGTGAGGGCATCGGCTGCGAGGGCATCGGCTGTGAGGGCATCGGCTTCCAGGGCATCGGCCGCGAGGCCTCCGCCTCGGAGAGCTGCAACCGGGTTCCAGGCGGCACGCACGTGCGGATGCCCTACAGCGTCCAGGAGTTTGGCCAGGCTGAGTCCCGAGGCACAGGCGGTGCCCGCCGCGTTGCTGACGGCGAGGACGAGTTGATGACGCTGGGCGACGTCTCCGGCGCGACGTAGCAGGTCGGCTCCGGCGGCTAGGTCAGCGTCTGGGTCGTCTGCGAGCGCGCCCACCAGTGCGATTCCGCACCCAAAACGCTGGCAGAACGCCGCCACCTCAGTCAGTTCGCCGAGGTCGGTGAACCCTTGCGCCCGATCGGAGGCCGTGCCCTCGAACAGCCCAGGCACGACTGCCACGAGTGGCATCTCGTGCTCGTCGAGCCGGCGACGGAGCTTGGCTTCGTTCACGTAGGGTATGCGTTCGCCGTGTCGGCCCATCGTCCGCAGCACGAGGCCTTCGTGCCCCCAGAGCAGCGCATAGTGCAGGGCGCGGTCTAGATCCGTCGACACGGTATCGGTCAGGAGAACAGGAAACATGGGAGCCGTTATTCGTCGTCGTGAGCTGCAGCCGTCAGGATGGCGTCGGTGAGTTCGTCCGCCCAGCGCACGACGGCTGCCGTCTCGCGGGCCCGCTGCATGCGTTCGAGGTCACTGGTACCCTCGCGCCCTCCCTCAGGCGGTGTCACCATTGTCACGGTCGCGTTCTCGAAGGAAGACAACGCGGCGCGGACGGCGGGCGCGGCAGTTGTGTCTGCCGTCACATACAGGACGGAGGCGACTTCGGTGGTCACCCAGCCTGGGAACCGCGCCAGATCAGCGAAGCCGCTGACGCTCGTCCGGGGGGCTCCCCACAGACCGATCAGCACCGTGCGCCCCGGTGCGTACTCGTAGATGGCACGCCGTGCTAGCCGCTGCGCCGTGCTCAAGACGGCGGCTGCGCCTTCGCCGTCGAGGTCCGCCGCGACCACGACGAGTTCGCTGCGCACGCGCCCGTCGCGCCCGGGAAGGAGGCCCTGGACGTGTGCCCGCGCTGAGTCCTCCGTGACAAAGCGGGGCGACGCGAAGTGGGGGTGCAGAAAGGACGAGCCAGCCACGGGCAACCAGCCGTAGCGCTCCAGCCGCTCCGCCGCATAGATCAGGGCCTCGGCCCGGTCGGCTTCGGAGAACGATTCGCCGTCGTCGGGGACGAACTGCCGGAGGGCGCTCCGCACTTCGCTGTCGCTCCCCGACGGCGCTACCGAGGTCGAAGGCGCAGCACACCCGCCAAGCCCCCCTACGCCGAGCATCAAAAAAGCGGCCGCGCGCAGCCGGGCAGCGCACAGTCGGGCAGCGCACAGTCGGGCACGTCGCAATCGGGCACGCATCGGGGCTGGGGAGGAGCGTGAAAAGCGAAGGGCCGCCCGGCAACTGCCAGACGGCCCTCGGGACAGCCGAGGCTACCGTGTTTCAGACCAGCGCGGCTCAGTCGAAGCCGATGCTCAGCGTGGCCGTGAAGCCAAAGTTGGTCTTGAAGTCGTTGGCGCCCCCGAGCGAGAGGCCGTAGTCGGCGTACTCGTTCTGGACACCGCCCTTGAGCGAGAGCGCGGCCGGGAAGTTCGGCGGGCGGATGATCAGGTAGGGCAGGATCGAGCCCTGGTGGCCACCGCTGGCCGGGGTCGGCGTGGCCGTGGCGAGGGAGGCCGACGCGAAGCCGTCGCTGACGAACGTCTCGTCGAGCTGCGTACGGAGCTGGAGCGCGGCGCCGATCTCGAAGAACGAGACGCGGAAGCCGAGGCCAGCCTTGAACACGAGGAGGTCGTTGATGCCGTCGAGGTCTTCGACATCCTGCGACTGCTGACCGAAGGTGCCGGAGGTCGGATCGAGGTCCGTCTCGATCACGTCCTCCTCGCCGTCAAGCAAGAGGAAGTAGTCAACGCCGCCGAAGATGCGGAACCAGTCGGCCGGGTAGTCGAAGTCGGCGCCGAAGAAGATGGCGTCCTGCAGGTCGGTCGAGTTGAAGTTCGAGCGGCGCTGGTAGCCCGTGACCGTCGTGGTTGCGCCGGTGGCCGTCACCACGTTCTGGATGTCGCCCGTGGTGAACTCACGGTCTTCGCCGAGGTCGAAGATGTAGCCACCGTGGAGGCCGAGGGTCTTGCCCTGGAGCATGCCGTAGACCTTGAGCGACTGGAGCCCGAAGGCCGTCTCGATCGACTCGTAGGGCACGTCGCCGAGGGTCGCGCCTACGCCGGTCTGCGTCGGGGCGATGACCGGGAAGGTCGTGGTGCCGTTCTCAACATCGAAGACGTTCTGACCGATGACGAGCTGCGCGCCGCCGCCGAACTTGAAGCGCGGGAAGTTGATCAGGTTGATCTGGCCACCCACGAGGATGCGCTGCGAGGTGATCTCGCCGGGCACGAAGCCGCTCGCGGCGTAGTCGACGTCGTCGCCGTTGGCGTCGTAGGCCTCGCTCACCACGCCGTAGGCGTAGCTGACCCACAGCTTGACGGGCGCCTCGTCGGCCGAGCGGCCGAGCGCGAACGTGTCGTTGGTGATGTCCTCCTCGTCCGAGGGGGTCGCTTCGTCGCCGATCACGACGACCGACTGGGAGGCGGCAGACTCGGTGGCGGCCTGCTCGGTGGTGGTGGCGTCCTTCTTGGTGCCATCCGGCTTCTCGCCATCCGGGCTGCCGAAGAGCAGCGAGCCGGAGAGCAGAGCCACGAGTGCCAAGTTGATCATGGGGTAGATCCTCTGGTTGAGAGAAAGGTCGGGGAAGTGGAGGTGCAGACGGGAATCGCGCGGGGCCCACGAAGGCGGGCCGGCCGGTCCTATGCAGGTCGGGGATGGAAGGGTCCCGCCCTCTTGGGAGCCGAAGCATGCGGGACTGGTTCCGATTCGGCAACTTACAATGCCGCCCCAAACACTTCCAAGCCTACTTTAGAACTCCTCATTTCCCGCCTCTAGGTTCTTCAGCGCCGTTTCCGGATGCCCGCTCTCGTCTCCCCCCAGGCCGACGCCCTGCTCGACGCCGAGCGCGCGTTGCTCGACCGCCTAGCCGCTCTGCTCGCCGCCGCCGACGCGGACCCAGCCACCGCGGCCCGCCTCGCAGAAGTGGCCGCGAACCTGTCGGACCTGTTTCTGGTCGTGGTCGTGGGCGAGTTCAACGCGGGCAAGTCGACGGTGCTCAACGCGCTCTTTGGCGAGGTCGTGATGGAGGAAGGCCCAGTGCCGACGACGGACAAGATCACGGTCCTCCGCCACGGCGACGCGCCCGAGACGCACCACCGCTCGCCGTTCGTAACGGAGCGCCGCCTCCCCGCGCCGTTCCTCCAAGGCCTCACGCTCGTCGATACGCCCGGCACCAACTCGATCATCCAGGAGCACCAAGCGCTCACTGAGGACTTCGTTCCGCGCGCCGACCTCGTGGTGTTCGTGACGAGCTTCGACCGCCCGCTCTCGGACTCGGAGCGCACCTTCCTCGGGTTCATCCGCGACACGTGGGGCAAGCAGCTCGTCTTCGTCCTGAACAAGGCCGACCTCGCCGACGACGCCAACGAAGACCCCGACGCCGCGCTCGCTCAGGTGCTCGCCCACGTCCGCGAGGGCACGGAGCGGCTCATGGGCTTCACGCCGAAGATCTTCCCCGTCGCTGCCCGCCTCGCCCTCAAGGCAAAACTGGACGAGTCGACCACCTTGGACGCTGATCCGCGTTGGGAGGCGAGCCGGTTCGCGGCGTTCGAGACCTACCTCACGGACACGCTCACGGATGCGCACCGCTACGCCCTGAAGCTCCACGCGCCGCTCGACGCCGCGCGCCAACTCTTCGGGCACGTCGAGGCGCGCCTCACTGAGCGCCAGACGGTCGTGGACGACGATGCGGCCGGACTCGACCGCCTCCACGAGCGCTTCGCCCAGAAGGAAACCGCCCTCGCCACGACGACCGAGCAGGCGCTCACGGCCATCGACAACGAACTGCTGGAGCTGGAGCAGCGCGGACGGCAGTTCCTCGACGACTCGATCCGCGTCTCGAAAATCCGCATGCTGCGCGACCGCGACCGCTTCAAGACGGAGTTCCAGCAGCAGGTCCTCCGCGACGCCGAGGGCCGCATCGAGACGCGCATGGGCGAGGCCGTGGACGCCCTGCTGCGCACCGTCCTCGACCTCTGGAACGACACCTACACACACCTCGCCGACCAGAAGCGCCGCCACGAGGGCACCGCCGCCCGCCAGGACGACGCGTTCCTCTACAACCGCGACGAGGTCTTTACGGCCGTCGCCCGCGAGGCTCGCCGCACGCTCGACGGTACGGACCTGCAGGAAGAAGCCCGCCGCATCCTCGAAAACGCCCGCTCCGCCGCGACGCTCTTCGCCGGCGGCCTCGGCACCGCCGCTGGGATCGGCATCCTGGTCACCGCCATCGCCACGACGGCCGCGTTCGACGTGACCGGCGGTCTCCTCGCTGCGCTGGCGATTGGGGCGCTGGGCTTCCTCGTGCTGCCCCGCGAGAAGCGCAAGGCGATCCGCGAGTTCAAGGAGCAGGTTGGGCGGCTGCGCGAGAACCTCCGCGACGCCCTCCGGCAGACGTTTGAGCAGGAGACCGACGACGCGCTCGCCCGCGTGCGGACGCTCGTGCGCCCCGTGGAGACGCTCGTGGCTGAGGAGCGCGCCAAGCTCACCGCCGCCGAGACGGAGCTAGAGACGCTACGAGCCGAGGCAAAGGACCTGCGCGCGCGGGTGACGAAGGCGTTCGGGGAGGCAGAGGTGTGAGCTGAAAAGTCACAGCCAAAACTGGACTGCTATGAATCATGCTGAAGACAACTCCGACGATTATATCTTTAGATATGGCTTCAAGTACTCCTCGACTTTCTCGACGGCTAGCGAGACGCTACCTGTAAATGAATCCTCGGAAGGATCGTCGCTCGTCCAATAAATAATCTTATCAGCCTCTTCCCATCTCTTTCGGTCAACTTTTCTCCGCCTCTCCTCTGCTCTCATCAATCTGAAGTATGTTCTCAGACTAGCATTTAGACTAATTGTACAGGAACGCAACGGCTTCACGGCTTCAGATATCTCTTTCCCCCACAGCACCTCAGCTTCGGTTATTTCTAACTCAAGGTCTGACCATGCTTCTCCAAGCCGATTCATCCTTCGCTGGTATACGGCAACGTTGTCCTCAATGGAGGAACCGACAACTTGTGGATTTTCTTCTATGCCTGCTTCTTCTCGCGCGACCTTAAACTCTCCTGAAGAAATCCCCGGATGTCGAACCGACTGTATCTCATTACGAACTTTATAGGTTGCTCTCAAAGTCCGGCGTGCTAAATCATACTGAGTGCGGCCACGGAGTTGGCGACGCCATGCCTGAAGACCAAGAGCGGCGACGGTAAGTCCTCCAATGGCTACTATGCCCGTCACTATGTCTTTAATCAGCGAAACTAGATCGAGAAGATGTGGACTCATGGAATAGAGCACTTTTGGGTTGATGCCTAAAGGTTAGGCACAAGATACCCGTAGTCTTCGAAATTTGGTGTCGCGTGAGCTTCGAGGCTCAATCAGCTAACCGAAGCATCTTGTCATCCTGAGCAAAATCCGCGCAGCGGATGGTGTCGAAGGATCTGCGGGGTAGCACCTAAGCCTCGTGGAGAGCGCCGAGGTGGACAGAGATCCTTCGACTCCGCCGTTCAGGCTACGCTCAGGATGACAGAGGAGGTGAGTAGCCCCGTTGAAAAAACTCTCCGGCCCCTGCGCGCCCAGTCCGATCTTCGCCATAGACAACGGACCACCCACTACGGACACCTGTGCGCTTTCTGATCGACCAGCGGCTCGTGCTGAGCGTGATCGTGCTCAACGCGGTCGCGCTCTTCGTGGCGGCGTTCCCCGACCTCGATCCGGGCACGCGCGCGGCGATGCGGTGGGTCGACTTCGGCTGCCTCGTCTACTTCGTCGTGGAGGCCGTGCTCAAGATCTGGGACGCGCGCGGCTTTCGCGGCTACTGGGCCGACGCCTGGAATCGGTTCGACTTCGTGATCGTGGCGGCGAGCCTCCCTGCGCTCGCGGAGCCGTTCGTGACGTTCTCGATGAGCGCGTTCGCCGTGCTGACGCTGCTGCGCCTGGGGCGGCTCTTGCGGCTGCTGCGGCTCTTTCGCTTCGTTCCCGAGATCGACAAGCTGCGGCAAGGCATCGTGCGGGCGCTCAAGGCGTCGGTGCCGGTGTTTCTCGTGCTGGCGCTCTTCAATGTGATCCTCGGCCTCGGCGCGAACATGCTCTTCGGGCACATCGCGCCGCAGCACTTCGGCGACCCGCTGCACGCGCTCTACACGCTGTTCAAGGTGTTCACCGTCGAGGGGTGGTACGAGGTGCCGGACGCGCTCGCCGAGGAGGGCGTCGCTGCCGGGTGGATCGTGGCGGTCCGCGCCTACTTCGTGATCGCGCTCCTCTTCGGCGGCTTGCTCGGCCTGAGTCTCGCCAACGCCATCTTCGTCGATGAGATGACGCTCGACAACACGGAGAAGGTGGAGCAGATGGTGCAGGACCTGCACGCCGAGGTCCGCGCCCTCCGCGCCGAACTTCATCTGCAGGATCACAGCGGGCACGGTAACGGCCTCACGACCACCGTGCCCGAGGTCGCGCCCTCAGACGGGCCGGTCGAGGTAGCTCGCCCCGAACCCGGCGACGACGACGACCGCCAGCAGGCCTAGCCCGACGACGAGCAGCCGCATCGCCCAGCGGTCGAGCCGCGCCACGCGCTCCTGAGCCGTCCGGTCGCCCTGCTTCGGACCCACGGTCGCCAAGAACGCCCGCCGCGTCCACACGACGCCCTTCAGCACCACGCCCACCGCGAGCACCGCGACGGTCAACCAGGCGAGGACGGTGAGGAAGGACCACATTCGAAGTGGGAAGTGGGAAGTGGGAAGTGGGAAGTGGGAAAAGGTGCCGTGCTTACGGCGGGGCGCCAAGCCAATATCGCGAGACGGCATCGGGACGGCTCCCCCCGCTTGACACGCCTGCACGGCGGTCAAGCTGTCCCCCTCACGTGTGAGGAGGACAGTTTTGGTTGACACATGAGCGGAGCGACTGTCAACCAAAACGGGGGGAGCCGCGCCGAGCACAACCGCTAGTCCCCCGTCGCGACTCGCTCCTGCGCCACACACCGACTCGGCAGCCCGTCCGCGTCGAGTAGCACGGCAGCCTCGCCACGGAGGACGCGCAAGAGGTCTGCGCCGACGATCTCGCGGCGCCAGCCTTGGAGGACGGGGTGGTCGGCGGGGTCGGCGTCGGGACCCGCTTCCACGAGCGCGCCGATGCCGGACTTTGTGCTGAGTAGGATCGGGTCGAGGTCTTCAGCGGTGCCGCGTCCGACGACGAGCGCGTTGAGGAGGTAGGCCTGGCTGCGCTCGGCAGGGTCGTCGCGGTGGAGCGGCGTGGGCGGCGGGAGCGCGTCGTCCGGCAGACTGTGCGCGTATTCGACGGCGTCGCGGAGGGCGTCGCCGTAGCGGTCCCGGTCGCGGTCGTCGAGGGCGCGCACGCCGAGCAGGTTCGAGCGGCGCGGGTTGCGCTGGGCGATCTGCACGAGCGCATCGTCCGAGACGACGCGGCGGCGCGGGGTGTCCTGGTAGCGCGCCTCCTCCTCGCGCCACGCGGCGAGGGCGTCGAGCGTGACGCGCTGGCGCGGCCGCAGCCGCCCCTGGCCCTTGAACGAGAGCCGCTCGGCGACCTCCTCCGGCGTCTCCTCGGTGTAGAGCGACGGCTCGTCGTAGGCCGCCCGCTCCTCGTCCGCGATGGCCTGCCGCCCTTTCGCCACGACGAGTTCTTCCAGCCGGTCTTTCACGTCGAGGAGGTACTCGACGTCGGCGAGCGCATACGTCTGCTGCTTCTGCGAAAGCGGGCGCCGCAGCCAGTCCGTGCGGGCCTGCGTGGCGGGCATCTCGACGCCCACGAGGTCCTCCACGAGGCCCGTCAGCGACGCCGTCGCCGTGAGGCCGACCAGCCCGGCGATGCGCTGCGTGTCGAAGACATTGACCGGCAGCCCGCCCGTCGCACGGTGGAGGATCGTGAGATCCTGCACGGCATCGTGGAGCACGACGGTCACGTTCGGGTCGGCCAGCACCGTGCCCAGCGGCGTGAGGTCGAGTGCGGGCGCGTCGAGGAGGTGCGTGTCGCCGCGCCCAAGGCCGATCTGCACGAGGCCGAGACGCGGGTAGTAGGTCCGGTCCCAGACAAACTCCGTGTCGATGGCGACGGCGTTCGCCGCCAGCATGCGGTCTACGAGGGCGGCGAGGGCGTCAGGCGTGTCGATCATCGGGCTGGGCAGTTCGGCTGTCGGCGAAAACGCCTCAATATCCGAACGCGTCCCTACTCTGCCTGCCTCACGCTCGACTCTTCACGGACCTACAGCCGCAGCGAGCAGCCGAACGCAGCAGCCGTGGCCTCGGGCGGCGTGCCGCCGACGCCGAGCGCATCGAGCGCGTCGCGGGCATAGTCGCTCTCGACGAACGACGGGTCCGAGGCGCTGTCGTCGAGCGCGCCCTGATAGGCAAGCGTGCCGCTCCCGTCGAAGACGAAGACCTCAGGCTGGCGCGCCGCGCCGAGCGCACGAGCGAGACGACCGCTGGGATCGACAAGGTAGGGCACGTCGCCGTAGCGGCGGGCCTGCTCGGTGCGGGCAGCGGCGTCCACGTCGGCGGCAGGCGTCGGGTCCACTAGGGCAAAGCCGAAGCCCTGGCTGCGGTAGTCGCCCACGAGCGCGAGCAGGCGCTCTTCGTAGCGGTCGACCCACGGACAGTCGGCGCCCCACAGCACGACCACGAGGCCCTGCTCACCTTGGATGTCGGCAAGCTGCACCGTAGCGCCGGTCACGGTCCCGAACGACGTCGTGGCCTCGGGCAGCGCGCTGCCGGGCTGGAGTTGCGCCTGAGCATGGGGTGCGCCTACGAGCAGAGTGGCGAGCAGAAGAAGCGTCAGGAGCGTGCGCATCGCGCTGGGGGTCGCATGAGGGGAAGATCGACGCCCGTTCAACGCGCCAACGCGGCGGTTTCTTCCTGGGCGGTGGTGTCCGCGAGCGCAGCGCGGGCTGCTGCGACGCGGCGGTCCAGCGTCTCGTAGTCGACCATGCCCTCCCAAAAGTCGACCAGGTTGCCCTCGCCGTCGTAGACGAACGAGGCCGGGAGGCCGCCCGACCAGCGCGGGTTCATGTCGCGGAGGAACGTCGTCGAGCCCGGCTCCTTGATGTAGGTCACGCCCTCGACCTCCTGCTCCTTGAGGAAGTCGATGGCGAGGCGCACGTCGTCCTCATAGTCCATGCTCAGGAAGCGCACGGTCACCCCGTCGGCGGCCTTGCGGCGGCCGTACTCCATGAACTCGGGGAACTCGACGCGGCACGGCAGGCACCACGTCGCCCACGCATTGAGCACCACGATCTCGGCGTCGAGCGCGACGAGGTCGGCCTGCAACTCGCTCGCGTCGACGGAGCGCAGATCCGGCTCGCCAGGCGCGACGCTGTTGTCCGCGCAGCCTACGACGAAAAGGAGAAGGAGGAATGAGAATAGACGCATCGCTATCGCCTGAAAAAGGAGAAGAGACGGCTGAACCATGAAACACGTGGAATCGAAACCTGCCGGATGACGCGGTCTGCGTACGTCCAGAGTAGATCTCGCAGGTGCTCAAACTCGTCATATGTCTCGGGGCTTGCCCCGATCAATTGAGGAGCGTCATTGAAGCTGCCCATTCCTCCGTAGGCACCTCTAACCTTTCTCGCTGCTCTGTTTGGATCGCCCTTTAGAAACAGGTGCTCCGCTTCCTCCATCCATACCGTCCATACTGGGTCAGGATGAGACCGCAAGATTGCTGTCATCTTGGAGAGCGTTCGACCGAAGGCTTCTTCAGTTGGATGCATTCGCTTGACAAGCTGAGTCCGCTGATTAGCAGGCTAGATTCGGCTGATCGTAGTCGGCCTTGTCATGCTGAACTTGATTCAGCATCTCAACAGAGCTGCGTTGTATCGAAATCGTCAGAGATCCTGAATCAAGTTCAGGATGACACATCCGTGGCTGGTTGAGGGGCTGGACATCAATTCCCGCCTATGCAGCCCGTTCCGCTCATCGTCGAGCGCAGGCCGTCCTCATCGGGAATCCGCAGGACCGGGTAGAGCTCACCTTCCTGGAGCGCGTCGCCGAGGACGTTCCAGGCAACGGCGCCGTCGTCGGAGCGCGGCTCCAGGATGGTGAAGGCGAGGCGCGCGAGCGGCTGCGTCATCGGCACGACGACGCCCGCGACGGGGCCCTCGACCAGCTCCCAGGATCCCGTCACCTCGGTGATCTGCCGCTGCTGGAACTCGCCGAGCACCTTCACGGAGTCGATGCGGAAACCCTCGGCGGGACCGCAGAAGCCTTCGCGTGGAATACCCCATGTGATGCCGTGCACGTCGAGGAGATCGCGGAGTGCCTGCTGGTCGCGCGGGAAGACGTAGGCGGCGGGCAGCGTGTTCGTCTCCGTCGCCTCGAAGCGCGTGAAGGCGGGCATCACCTCGGGCGTCACCACGTCGAGGCGGCTCCGCATCGGTTCGCCGTTCTTGGGGTGCGGGACCTCTTCGGTGTCGCCCATGAGGATCGTCGTGTCGCCCTCGCTCACGTGCTGGGCGCGCAGCGCGAACGGCTCGCCCCGAAGCGAGCCCTGCTCCGCCTCGGCGTCGAGGCGGTCGGTGAGCGCCTGGATGCGGTCGCCGTGGGCCACCACCGCGTCGGCGATGGCGGTCACGAACGCGAGCGACGCCTCGACGCGGTCCTCGAACGTGGCGTAGCTGTAGGCCTCGCTCAGAATCCCGATGCGGTTGCGGAGGCCGACGTAGTTCGTCGAGAAGCGCGGGCGACCGTCGAAGGTGTACCACCCGCGCGGGCGCGTCGCGGGCTCGCCGAACGCGCCAGGGACGTTGCCGTAGTCGAAGATCTCGTAGCCTGTGCGGGCGCGGACGGAGTCTTGAACAACGGGCAGGATCTGCTGGCGGACCAGTTCGTCGAGCGCGGGCGCGGTGTTGGGCGAGAGCGGCGGGCTGTAGGTGAGGTGGTAGGCGTGCTGCGTGCCGTTGGTCGTGTGGAGGTCGACAATCACGTGCGGGTCGTAGTCCTCGAAGAGTTGCAGCATGGCACGCGTCTCGGGCGCGGCGACCTTCACGAAGTCGCGGTTGAGGTCGAGGCCCTGCGCGTTGGCGCGCTGCCCCATGCCTTCGACGGGCCCGAGTTGATAGGGCCGGTTGTCAGGGGCGACGCGCTCGTTGCCGTCGGCGTTGTAGATCGGCGCGATCAGCACGACGATGTCTTCCACGCCGTAGACCAGCTTCCAATGGTCGCGCACGAATTCGAGAAGGGCCTCCTTGCCTGCCACCTCGCCCGCGTGGATGTTGGCGAACAGGAGCAGGCGCGGCTTGCCCGTGGCCAAGACGGCTTCCGCGGACGAGGAGTCGGCCCCGATTACGACGAGCGGCAGCGGCCGGCCTTCCGCCGACTCGCCGAAGGTGGTCAGGTGCATCCGGCTCGACCGGAATGCGAAGTCGCGCTGCGATTCGAGGTAGGCCATCGCCGCGTCGTAGGTCGTGGTGGCCTCGAAGCCGGACAGTTCGGCGGCCGTGAAGTGCAGCTCGGGCGGGGGCGGGCAGCCGAGGAACACGACGGCGAGGACGAGGGACAACAGGCGGGGCATAGGCAGCAACCGGTCGAGCAGAAAGAGCGATCGAGCAGAGTATAGCCCCGACCGCGCTCTGGCGCGCTTTGGCGGGAGGCCCCCTGCCCCAACGCAGCATCGCACGGCGCAGCATCGCACGGCGCAGCAGCGACGCACACCCCGGGGCCCACGTAAGCGGAACGCCGCTTGCACGCGTCTGGTAGGCCCCACAGCCAACCTCTTACGTCGCCATGACTGACTACACGCCCATCGCCTGCGGCTTCCACGACCGGCTCGAACACTGGGCCGTCCGCCGCGACCCGATCACGCTCGTCTGGCGCGACACCCTCGCCGCCGGTGCACCGGAGCGCACCGCGTGCGTCCGCATCGCCGACCTCTTCGCCAACAACGGCGCCGATTGGGTCCGCCTCGCGCTGACCGATACGGAGGGCGACGGAGCCCCCGCCGAGGTCGTCATCCGTGCCGACCAGGTCGTCTCCGCCGACGGCCACCGGCTCGTCCAGGCGTGCTGAGCTGTTTCGGTACCTCCATCTTGTCTTCCTGAACTACCCGATTCCTGTCCCTCTCCCCATGCAGTTTGACCCCGCAAAGCTCGCCCGCCTTGCTGAGAAGGCTGACCTCAAGCGCCTCCTCGATCGCCTCGACGGGATGAGCGCCGACGAGATCGCTTCGTTCGTGGGCACGAGCGGCGACGGCGCGCAGGGCGAACCTGTGCCGCCGAAGCCACGCACCGTGAAGGAGCCTGACGTGGACTTCTACCGCTTCTTCGAGCAACACCTCACGGCCGAGCAGCAGCGAACCCGCGAGGTCGTCCACGGGTGGATGCTCGCCGAGGTACGCCCGATCATCAACGACTACTGGGAGCGCGGCGAGATGCCCTTCGAGTTGGTTCCGAAGATGGCGGCGATGCTACGGGAAGCCTACGGCGAGAACCCGGGGCGGCGCTACTGCTCCGACCCGCTCCTGACGGGCCTCGTTGGGATGGAGGTCGCCCGCGTGGACCCGTCGGTAGGCACCTTCCTCGGCGTGCACTGGGGGCTGTGCCTCATCTCGCTGCACTTCTTCGGCAGCGAGGCGCAGAAGGCGAAGTGGTACGACCGGCTCGAACGCTTCGAGGCCATCGGCAGTTGGGCGCTCACCGAGCCCGAGCACGGCTCCGACGCCGCCCTCGGCCTGGAGACCACCGCCGAGCGGCGCGGCGACACGTGGATCCTCAACGGTGCCAAGAAGTGGTCCGGCAACGCCACCTTCGCCGACGTGACGGTGATCTGGGCCAAAGACACGGCCGATGGCAACGTGAAAGGCTTCCTCGTTGAGAAGGGGACGCCTGGCTTCACCGTCGAGAAGCTACCCGGCAAAATCGCCAAGCGCTCGGTCGAGAACGTGTTGATTGGCCTGGAGAACGTGGAGGTCCGCGAGGCCGACCGGCTACCAGGCGTGAACAGCTTCCGCGACGTGGCCGCGCAACTCGCCACGGCTCGCGCGGGCGTCGCGTGGGAGGCCTGCGGCATGGCGATGGGGCTCTACGAGCAGACGCAGCGCTACTGCACCCAGCGCGTCCAGTTCGGCAAGCCCATCGCGGGCTACCAGCTCGTGCAGAACGGCCTTGTGGAGATGCTCGGCAACGTGATCGCTATCCAGGGCATGGTGCTCCAACTCGCCACACTCTATGACGACCTCAAGGCGCTCCACCCGCGTGCGTCGCTCGCCAAGGTGTTCTGCGTGAGCAAGATGCGCGAGACGGCCAGCATCGGGCGCGGCCTGCTCGGCGGCAACGGCATCCTGCTGGAGCACGACGTGGCGCGGCTGTTTGCCGACGCTGAGGCGGTCTACTCCTACGAGGGCACCCACGAGATGAACACGCTCATCGTCGGCCGCGCGATCACCGGCCTGAGCGCGTTCGTCTAAGGCACGTAACTGCACTCGTTACGCGTTTAGCAAGTGCCTTCGGTAGCTATGAGAAGCTTCTCACCAGGGCCTCTCAGAATGTCCCCATGAGTGCGACCGGGAGCGCTTTTTGTATGAAGCAAGGCTGACATAGGGTAGCGCGTATTATGTTGGGCTAACCAGCGTAGACTTCGACCCACATCCAAGTCAAGGATTTTCGCTTGCATGCCTAGTTCCCCTTTCACTCACGTCTGGCGACGTCTAGCATCAGTCGGCTATCCAAGGCCGTTTGTGAAAGACGCCATTTTGCCTGAGTGGTGGGAGAAGGGTATGGGCAAAACGCAAGCTGGGTACGAGATGACCATCGGGATTCTGGCGACGCGCCTGGGCCTGACCCATGAGTCGCTCCGAGATGAACAGTCCGAGCCATTATTTCGAGATGATGCCCCCGTCAGATTTAAGCTTAAGAACGGGACAGTCTCTCACGAGGTCAGTGCCTCTCAGACTTTCGCGGTTCAAGTTGCACGTCTAGTTCTAAAGGGAGCAACAAGCGACACTTTGGTGGAGGTGGAGTCCGCCTCAGACGTGCGTGAGCGGATCTTGAGCGCTGGCTTGCCTTGGATCGATCTGCGTGCCCTCCTAGAATGGAGTTGGAGCGTGGGAATCCCCGTCATCCATGTGGACTGCCGGAAGATAAAGGGAAGAACAATGGAGGCGATGGCTGTCCGCGTTGATGGTCGTTATGCTATCGTCCTAAGTCTGAATCACAAATCACCTGCGCGACTCCTCTTCCATCTCGCCCATGAGCTCGGTCACATAATCCTCGGACACTTGGAACAGGATGGAGTGATTGCGGACGAGGGAATCGCTGATGGAGCCGAAGGTGACATGACCGGTCAGGATACTCAAGAGTTGGAGGCGAACGCTTTTGCGGTGGAGCTTCTCACAGGAAGTGCTAAGAAGGTGTACAAGCTCGGTGCTAAGTCAAAAACGGAAACTTTGATCAAGAAGGCCGTCGAGAAAGGAGAAAAAGATCGGGTACTCCCGGCAAGCGTGGTAATGCTGAACACTCAGTACCTCAGAGAGGAAATGCCTCACATTAAACCTTGGGGCCGAGCGTCCAAAGCACTACGGGTACTTGAGACGGGGAGACCAGCTCGTGAAGAGATCAACTCTACCCTCTGCAGTCGTATGCGGTGGTCGTCACTAACGGAAGACCAGACTGAGTTTTTAGAGGAACTTCTACAAATAGATTCGGAGATTACGATTTAGACGTGCAGGTTCTCTTCGACACTGACATCGTTCTGGAGCTGGCAGGTCTGGATCTGCTATCAAACGTGTGCGAGACACTTGGAGTGAATCCCTCTGAGGTGTGTGTACCTCCATCTTCAATATTCAAGCTGAGACGTGATAAGAAGGGAAAGCTCGCTAGTGCGTATGGTGCGGAAGGACTTGCTAGGGCCATAAGCTTCTTAGAGGATGCGAGGTCGTGCGAAGTAGACCCAGCCTTGCTTCAAGACTTGAACATGTTCGCTGCGAGAGCAGATGTGGAAGGGCTAGGCCGCGTTGACATTAGGCGAGCAAGAGTAGCGTCGACACCACGTGCACGAACGCCAGATAGTTGCGCCCCGTC
>JBCBNX010000012.1 GCA_039821555.1 Bacteroidota bacterium | reverse complement strand
CCCATGGAGCCGAACTCGAAGCGGTCGAGGTCGAAGGCTTGGCCGCGCATCGCCTGGAGCATGGCGGTGCGGCGGGGAAGCTCGGCGGCGTAGACGGCGGCGAGGTCGGGGACGGCGAGGCGGTGGGGGATGGCGCGCTGGGCGAGGCGGGCCTGCTCGGCGTCGTTGAGCACCGCGCACGTCTCCACGCCCATAGCCGTCCGTTCCCGGTGCGTATGGCCCAAGGCCACCTCGGCCCGAGCGAGGTCCGCCACGAGGACGTCGTCCTGCTGCGCGAAGCACACCTCGGCATAGGTGCGGGCTGCTTCATCTTGGGCGAGCGCAGCAGGACCGAGCAGGAAGGCCATAGCGAATAGGGTGATGAGGGTACGCATGGGGACGACCGGTGTGGGTGGGACTCAAACGCAACGTAAAGGCAGGCTCGCTGGACCGCGCAATGAGGGGGCTGCTTTCCCCCTAGATGAAGAGCACGGCAAGGTGCGTGGTGGAAGCGGTTGCATGGCCGACGCCCAACGAACACCGCCGAGCGAGGACGGTAGTCCGTAGCCTTTCCCGCCCACCTCCGCCTCCTGCGTGTCCACCACCTCCACGTCTCGCACGCCTCGTGCCGTCTGGCATCAGATCCCGCTCGGCCTGCGCTACATGGCGGGGTCGGCGTTCTTTTTCAGCTTGATGGCTCTGTTCGTGAAGTTGGCAGGCCAAGCGGGTGTGCCAAGCATGCAGATCGTCTTTGCCCGGTGTGCCGTGATGCTGGTGCTCACCTACGCGATGCTCTGGCAGGCCGGGGTGACCTCACGGGGCGTCGACCGGCGCAACCTCTTCCTACGCGGCTTCACGGGCTTCACGGCGTTGAGCATCTTCTACTTCGCGCTGACCAAGATCCCCCTCGGCGACGCGGCCACGATCTACAACACCGCGCCGATCCACACGGCGCTGCTTGCTGGCCTGTTTCTGCGCGAGCGGGTACGTGGCGTGGTCGTCGTCGCCATCGTGCTGAGCCTCGTTGGCGTGACGCTCATTGCGAAACCGTCATTCGTGTTCGTGAACATCACAGCGAGCTACCCGTCGTGGATCGTCTACGCGGCACTCGGCGGGGCCTTCCTCTCCGGTGCGGCCTATACGTTCGTACGCAAGCTCAAGGACACGGACCATGCGCTCGTCGTGATCTTGTGGTTTTCGTGGGTCGGCGCCCTCGGCGCGCTGCCGTTTGCGTTCGTCGATGCGCTCGGCATCGAAGGACGCGGGGCGTTTGCATCGTGGGTGCTCCCAGGCGGCTGGTCGTGGCTGTGGCTGCTGTTGGTGGGTGTGATGACACACATCGCGCAGGTTTGCCTCACGCGTGGGCTGCATCTCGAACCTGCTGGACGCGCCTCGGCGGTGGGCTATCTCCAGGTCGTCTTTGCCTTCCTCTGGGGCGTGCTGTTTTTCCGCACCATCCCGGATAGCCTGACCCTGCTCGGTGCCGGGGTCGTCGTCGGCGGCGTCCTGCTTGTTGTTCGCTCACGCCGCTGATCTAGCCTTGCGTCAGGATCAGCATTGAAACCACCGCACCGAAGCCCCCCAGCGCGATGAGCACGTAGCCATAGAGGCGGAAAAGCGCCGACCAGCCGCGCTCGTCGCCGAACAGGTCTTCCTCTTCGGGCACGTCCGGCTGGCGCACTTCCCAGACACCGAAGGCGATCATCGCCGCCGACACGAGCAGGAGCACGAGCGGAAAGCTGCACATAGGCTACCAGAGCAAGGAGGCCTTCAAACGCCGCGGTGGGTTACCCGTGGTGGGTTCCCCACAGCCACACGACGGCACGATGCACCAGTGGCTACCGAGGGTACCAGAGGCTACCGAAGCGCGAGGCGCACGGGCCGATTCCCCAACGTACGCATTGGGAATCACGCACATGGCCTCGCTTGCCTCCCACCACCTTAGGAAGCGCCCCCGTAGCCGTAACCACGGAAGCGCAGTGGCAAAGGCTCTGCGTTCGTGCAGAGGCTCACCGAGCCACCGTGAAGGTGCCACCGTGAAGGTGCCACCGCTGTAGGTGCCGTCGTGGCCGAGTCGGTACACGTACAACCCGTTTGCCAGACCCGTCGTGCTGATGCGCACGGCATTGTCGCCGGGTGTGAACCGCACCTCGCCGTGAGTCGAAACGAGGCGGCCGAGCGCGTCGAAGACTTCGAGCGTCCCTACGCCCTCTTCTTATGTGCTGAAACGGAGGCTCAACGCCTTATGGTCACGCGGGCTCGCGACCACGAAGCAGCAGATCACGTCCTCGAAAAAGTGCGTGTCGGACGCCTGGTTCGTTGGCGCATCGATGAGTTCGACATCCACGCGCAGTGCGTTGTGACGCGGGGATTTCGTCCAGGCAAGCATCCGGCTGGTGGCGCCCTGGATGAGGTCCCACGCACCTAATTGGGGTCACCCTGGCCGTCGTCGGCGTCCTGGTCGCCGTGTTTCCTGCGTGGTTCGGCCCCCTCACGGGAGGTCCCGAGCCGCCAGTCGACCTTTTCGAGACGATCGAGCGCCGCATTCGTGGGGGCATGCTGTTCGGCGTGGGGTTGAGCTTGTTGGCAATACCCGCACTTCGCCCCTGGTCAGCGAGCATACCCTCAGCACTCTTCTATGTTGTAGCGGGCGCCCTCGCAGCGCGGCTCCTCGGTCTGCTCGTCGATGGTACTGTTCCGAAGCAATGGCTCCTGGTAGCCGTGGAGGCCGTGGTGATGGCAGTCGTCGCCATCTGGCTGTGGCGCACCAGCGGATCTGCGCCCTGATCTGCCCGTCGGCCACTCGCCTCAACGTAGTCCTCTTCGGGTAGCCAAGGCCTTTCGTTCCGAGCCCAGCGCACGCGAGCACGTGCGCCGCCGAGGGCAACCACGTTTCCGATGGGCAGGCCCCTATTCCCCTTCGGCCACCCGCATGGCGTGTGCAAGCTGCTGCCCAATCAACCGCGATCCTTCGATTGAAGGATGCACATGATCCTCGTCGTAGTGTGTCAGGTCAGTGGAATCAATAACTAGCGCAGCAGAAGCATAGAACACGCCGTCGAGGGAGGCGGCCATGCGATCAAGGCGAGCATTGAGGGTCTCAAACTCATCGAGGCAGTCGGTGAACGCTGTCTCGGGGCCGTTCGGAGGGAAGTAGTAGCCCATGACGAGGACGCGGCTGCCATCGCTCACCACGTCCCGAACGAAGTCGGGGTAGTGCCCCGCATGACCGTCGCTGCTGACCATCTCGTCCAAGGTGCGCTCGCATGTGCCGCAGTTGCACTCGTCGCCCAAGTCATTCGCTCCACCGTCCATCACCACCCATTCCCAACCACGAGGCCGATACTGCGCGCGGATGTCGTAGCCTAGAGCGCCCTGCTCCGATTCATCCTCTGGCATGCTCAACCGGGCTCCCGAAACGCCTCCGTTGACAACGGCCCGGTTGAGTTCAGCCGCGATCACATCGGCGATTGCGGCTTCCTGGTCAGCATTCCATTCCATCACAGAGTCGCCCAGGACGAGCACACTCCCATCCTCTACATCGGCGACAATGCGGTTTACTTCTCCGCAGCCCACACAGCATGCCGTCATCGTGACTACGAGCAACCCAACGCGGACACGAGGAACGCAATACAGTAGGGACGGCATGGGACGTGGTGCGGTAGCAGTGGATGTTCGAGGAACCGAGTTGCTCGCTTGCCCCAAGGCGACGCGGCGGCAGTCGGAGCTAAGCGTTCCGATGTGCAAGCCACACCCACCCTGTCAATAGGATGGCTGAGCCCGAGAAGATCGTCATCAACGTGCCGGGGAAGAACTTGACGAAGCCGCCAAGGTCGAGGAAGACGAAGTACCCAATATCGAGCAAGCCGCCGACCATCGCGGTGACCCAGATTGCGGTCATATTGCCGCGCCAGATGAGGACCGCGCCGATGAGGGTGACTACCCCACCCCAGAGCAGATTCCAGGCGTGCTGATTGAGGACTGCGCCTACAGCAGCGTGGTAGTCCATCACCAGCACATCGGGATCGACGCCGTCAGCGATGCTCTGGAAGCCGTTGGTCGCGTCGCCAGAAATGACGAGGATGCCTGCGAGAGCGTGAACGAGGCCCCACACCACCCAGAGGATTGCGGCGATGCGGAGCGCGGTCACCTGGCCTTTGGAGAGCGAGGGAGCAGCAGTGGTAGTCATGAGCGAGCTAGAACTGGTGGAAAAAGTCGGTGGCGCGACCAATATGCAACCAGATTAGTCACATTACAAAACAACGTGCCATTCCTTTCGGTTGGCTGCCCCTACTGAATCACACAGACCCGAACAGGCGCGTCCGAATCTCCCGGTCCATCTCCGCCACCGTCACCGCTTCAAGGCGACGCAGCAGTGCCAGCTCTGCGTCTGCATAGAGCTCATTGATGTAGCCGCCCATCACCATGGCCACACGGCCTGCGCAGTCGCTCGGGTGCCGCGTGAGTATCGTCTGGTCGTCGGCGATGGCCTCGTACGCTTCGCGGAGCGTGATCTCGTTGGCGGGCCTCGCCAACGCACTCCCACCTCCGGTCCCCCGCCACGTCTCCACGAGGCCATGCCGCTGGAGCTTCGCCAGCACCCGCCGCAGCACGACCGGACTCGTCCCATACGTCCGCGCCATTTGCTCGGACGTCAGACGTTCGTTAGGACGCGAGGCCAGAAAGCCCAAGATGTGCAAGCCGATGGCAAGTTGGCTGTTCATTCGAGTAGCGCCGGAAATGTCAGGAGAGGCCGTAAGCTACACGTCTAGTTCCTCCACTTCGTCGGCGTGGCCCATGATGGACTGGAAGCGCGGGGCGGCGTCCTTGCCCATCAGATCTGTGATCGTGTTCTCGGTGGCGAGCTTCGCGTCGTCGGTGATAGTCACGCGCAGGAGGCGGCGCTCCAGGTAGAGCGCTCTCCGCTGGAGTGGCTGGTTATGCATCGACCTACCGCCTAAGCGCAAGGCGGCATAACAGATTGCCGCTCAGCCGCGTGGGGCAGCAGCGGGACGCTGGGGCGAAGCTATGACTGGCGGGTTCGGACAGGCCAAGAACGCTCGCGCCCCACGTCGGCCTGCAGTGGCGGGTTCTGCCGCACCCTAGCGCCGACTGATTCGCATGTGCTCTTCCGGGCCAAACCGGTCAAAGACGTAGTGGCGGATGACGGCGCCGGGGCAGCGCCACTCATGACTCGCAAAGCCTTCCGTTCCAGCCTCTGTCCTGTCCGGCGAGCCAAACGCCTGCTCGAAGTGCCGCTGGAACTGCTCGTATGAACTGGCTTGATCAGCGTAGGAGCGTCGGAAGAACTCCAATTCATTCAGCTTCCCGTTTCGGCGAGGCTTGAAGTGGAAACCCAACTCGTGTTCCATTCCGCTGAGCGAGCGACACGACAGGGTGTAGTAGCCATCCGTCACGTGGCGAAGATGTGAGCCGAGGAGGTCAGACAACTCTGACTCCGAAGCACTCCAGGGCACAAACACGTCGGGCTCCTCAATCTGGAATCCTTCGGATATGTCCATGTCGGGCAAGTGCGGCAGAACCAGCAATTCGGTGTCTGAGAGACGTAATAGTACGCCTCGGAGCCTACTACACATCCAGTTCCTCTACCTCGTCGGCGTGGCCCATGATGAACTGGAAGCGTGGGGCGGCGTCCTTGCCCATCAGATCTGTGATCGTGTTCTCGGTGGCAAGCTTCGCGTCGTCGGGGATGGTCACGCGCAGCAGGCGGCGGCGCTCCGGGTCGAGCGTCGTCTCGTGGAGCGTCTTCGGCATCATCTCGCCGAGGCCCTTGAAGCGCTGCACCTCGATGTTGGCGCGGGGGTTCTTCTTCTTGATGCGGCGGATGATCGCGTCGCGGTCGCCCTCGTCGAGCGCCCAGTGCGTCTGTTTGAGCGCGTCCACGCGGAAGAGCGGCGGCTGCGCGAGGTAGACCGCGCCCTCGTCGATGAGTGGGCGGAGGTAGCGGTAGAAGAACGTCAGCAGGAGTGTCGCAATGTGGTGGCCGTCGGAGTCGGCGTCCATGAGGAGGACCACCTTGCCGTAGCGCAGCTTGCCGAGGTCGAAGTCGGCCCCGAGCCCGCAGCCGAGCGCCTGCACGATGTGGTCAAGTTCCTTGTTGGCGAGCACTTTGCTCTTCGTCGCCTGCTCAGCGTTGAGCACCTTGCCGCGCAGCGGGAGGATGGCCTGCGTCTTGCGGTCGCGCCCCTGCTTCGCCGAGCCACCGGCCGAGTCGCCCTCGACGATGAACAGCTCGCTCTCGGCAGGGTCTGTCGAGGAGCAGTCAGCGAGCTTGCCGGGGAGATTGAGGCGGTGACTGACGGCGCTCTTGCGGCGGACCTGCCGAGCAGCAGCGCGGCTAGCCAGGCGGGCCTTCGCCGCTTGCACCACGCGCGTCACGATGGATTCCGCGACCGAGCCGTGGCCGTTGAGGTACTGCTCGAACTCCAGCCGAAACGCGCCCGAGATGAGGCTGCGCGCCTCGGGGTTGTTGAGCTTGTCTTTGGTCTGCCCCTGAAACTGCGGGTCGACCATGAACAGGTTGATGACGGCGAAGAGGCCCTCGCGGATGTCGTCGGCGGTGATGTCGAGCTTCTTCTGGCCGAGGTCGTGCGTCTCCATGTAGGCGCGGATGGCCTTCGTCACGCCGTCTTTGAAGCCCTGCTCATGCGTGCCGCCGTCGCGCGTAGGGATGCCGTTGACGAAGCTGACGATGCGCTCCTTCGGAAACTCGGTCCACTGGAAAGCTACCTCCACGCGGATATCGTCGGCGAGCTCGCTCTGGCGCAGCACGAACGGCTCGGGGTGGACGGCCCGCGCGTTTTCCGCCGCGATGCGGTGGTCGAGGTACTCCGCGATGCCGCCCTCGTGGTGGAACTCGATACGCTCGCCCTTCGCCTCGTCGCGGAAGACGATGCGGAGGCTCCCGTTGAGGTAGGTCTTGACTTCGAGGTTCTCCTTGATCAGTTCTGCGTCGAAGGTCGTCGTCTCGAAGATTTCGGAGTCGGGGCGGAAGAAGATGCTCGTGCCGGTACCGCGTACGTTGGTCTTGACCTTCTTGAGCTTCGTCTGCGGGAGGCCGCGGGCGTAGCGCTGCTCGTAGAGCGCCCCGCCGCGCTTGACCTGCGCCACCATCTCCTCCGTGAGCGCGTTCACCACCGACGAGCCGACGCCGTGGAGGCCGCCCGAGGTGATGTACGACGCGCCGTCGAACTTACCGCCTGCGTGCAGGGTCGTGAGGATGACCTCCAGCGTCGGCACCTTCTTGACGGGGTGCTTGTCGACGGGGATGCCGCGCCCGTCGTCGGCGACGGTGATCGAGCGGCCGTCGGCGTGCAGCGTCACGTCAATGCGCGAGGCGTAGCCGTTGGTGGCCTCGTCCACGGCGTTGTCAACGATCTCCCAGACGAGGTGGTGCAGCCCGGCCTTGCCCGTCCCGCCGATGTACATGCCGGGGCGCATGCGGACGGCTTCGAGGCCTTCGAGGATGCGGATGCTGGCACCGGTGTACGCGGTGGCGGGGGCTTCTGCCATGACGGAGCGGAGAGCGGCGGTTTGGTGGGAGCGAGGAAGCGTCGCATAATACGGGCACCCCGCTGCCAGCCTCGTGTCACTGTCGACACACCACTCGCTCTCGGTTTCGTTCACTTCGCCCCCGTGAAAACGAAGACGGTCCCCTCTCTCGCAAAGAGGACAGGACGAGCCCCACGAGGACAGGAGCAGCTACCGCTCGAACGGCGTCCCGCGCACGATCTCCTCGGCTAGCTCTTCGAGGCGGCGCTCGAAGAAGGTCTGCGTCACCGGATTGGTGAGCGACGTGGGCGCTTCAATGGCGGCGCGTGCTGCAACGGCGGGCTGCGCTCTAACCACGTCCCACAGCACGAAGTCGACTTGCACCACAATCAGCCGCTCGAAGCCGCTTCCAGCGTTGGGGTTGGACCGGCGCTCGTCCCGGCGCACCTGTACGTTGCCCAAGAACAACGCAAACGAAGGCCGCGTCCCGTTCACGACCACGTCGAGGGCCGTCCCGTCGGGTGGGAGCGGGAGCCGGATTCCATCGCCCAGCTTGCGCGGCGTGAGCGTCGCCGTGGGTGCCTCTGTCAGAGCGGCTTCGGCAAACGTCCCCTCCGACGGTAGCACCTCCACGAGCCGAGTGCGGAGAAACGCCGCGTAGACCTCGTCCGGTACGCCAGGCCCGAGCGCCCGCGTGATCGCGTCAGGGTCGGCGATGAGCGGAACGCCCTGCACGGGCAGCACCGCGAGGGGGCCATCGGGCGGCGTGGAAAGCGTGTAGCCCGGCAGCATTCGATTCGCTGCACACGCTGGGAGCACCGCTGCCACCAGGACGAACAAGACCCAGCGATTAACACGTGTACGCATTGTCCAAAATTCAGCTAGGCGATGGGGACGGCTCGGCCAGATGCGCAACAGTCGATTAGATTCGGAACGCTCGCACGTACGCCTTGCGCTCCTCACCTTCGAGCGGCTCGCCGTCGCGGACTGGCCCGAGCGGTAGCTTGGAAAAGAGGTCTTCGATGAGCGGCTCGAAGCTGCGCTGCCACTCCTCGTCCTTCGAACGAGTGAAGAACGACGTCTTCGCCCGCTCCGTGAGTTCGCCGCGCTGGATCAGCCGCCCTGCCTGATTGTCCCAGAGGGCGTAGGCCAGTTCGGTGACGTAGAACTCGTCGGTGCGCTGCATCTGGTTGTTGGGCCCGAAGACCGTGACGTTCTCCTTGCGCACCTCACCACCCGTGCACAAGAGCACGTAGTCCGGGGTCCACCCATTGTAGGAGAGCGATGTCCCCTCCTGCGGGATGGGAATCATCCCCTCCGGCTTGGCTGGATTCGTGGGGACCTGGCGGAACGGTCCCGCCCCGTCGTTGGCAGTGACGAGCGCAAGGCTGTCGAGGTAGGTCCATTCGTACCACTTCGACGCCATGGTCTCGCGGAGCAAGCGAGCGATGGCCGGGCCCGGCTCGGTTACGCGGCTGGTACTGTCTACCTCTGTCAGCATCTCGACGAACACCTCGTCGTCGCCGGTGCCAACCGAGACAGAGAACGGCTGGACCGCAAGCACGCCGCCTTCCAGAGAACGTCCAGCGTACGCTTCTTCCGTCGTAATGAGTTGCCCCGCAGTACAGCCGACGATGAGGCTGACCAGCAGGACGAGTATCATTCGGTAAAGGACTGGCGACGCTGAAAAGGGGAGCGCGGACGCAGGCGGCATAGGGGTCAGCCTCGGGTCGACACGTGAAACGGCGAGGTGCCGAACATAGCTTCCACGTAGGCTTCCAAACCGTCCAGATACCGTGAACGAGCCATCTGCTCATCGAGCGGGGTGCCTTGCGGCAGCGGCTCCACGCGCAGCGTGAGGGTGCGGTCCAATTCGTTAAAGAGGATAGGCTCGCCCGTCTCGTTGCTCCAGAGCACGAAGCCCACGCGGTGCGGCATCACGATGCGTCCCGGAAGCAACTCCCCGCGTACGGCCTCGATTTCGGCGTTGCCGAAGAAGAGGATGAACTCAGGCGTCCCCCCTGCCATCTGTATGGGTTGGCCTCGGGGCGGCGTGGCCACCGGGAAGTCCTGCCCCTGCCGCACGCGCAGCCGGTTGTCGTCGTAGCGACGCTGGTTGTAGCGCTGCATCTCTAACGGCGGCACACCGGCATACTCATCCACCACGACGCGGTCGAAGCGGGTCTGCCGCTGTATTTCTCGCGCTAGCGCGAGGCGGAAGAACTGGGCATACCGCCGGTCCGCAGCAGCGAGGTCTTCGCCAGGCAGGCGTGGAATCTCGAGGCGCTGGTCCGGGCTAAACGGAGCGATCACGAGCGTACCGCCGGTCACGCGGCCCGTGTACTCGGTCACGAGCGTCGTAGGCGGCGGCGCGCACGAGGCGAATCCTACCAGGACGAAGATGAGGATGAAACGAAGCATGGCGATACCGTCAGGGTGATGCGCGGGGGGCTAAAGATGCAACGGCTGCGCTACAATGGCAACGATGCAACGGCGGCATGCTACCGCGCAGGCGGAACGCAAGGCGATGGAATAATGGTACCATTAATATATTTGTTGGAACAAATATTTACCTTCCATATCAAACTACTTCCCGACATATCGACCCATCTCCCCGATGCCATGAGCGACGTCCGACTCACTATCGTCTACTACAGCACCTACGGCACCAACTACGCGATGGCGCAGGTCGCCGCCGAGGCGGCCCGTGAGGCTGGCGCCGAGGTACGCCTCCGCAAAGTCCGCGAGACCGTGCCCCAGTCCGTGATCGACGCTCAGGAGGGCTGGAAGGCCGCTCAAGCACAACAGTCCGGCGTCCCCGAGGCCACGGCGGAAGACATGGAGTGGGCCAATGCCTACTTTCTGAGCGCCCCCACCCGCTTCGGTGGCGCGGCCAGCCAAATGCGCGCCTTCATCGATACACTCGGCGGTGCGTGGCAAAAGGGCGCCCTTGCCAACAAAGCCTTCACGGCCATGACGAGCGCCCAAAACCCGCACGGCGGCCAGGAGACAACGCTCCAGACGCTCTACATCACCGCGATGCACTGGAGCGCGGTTCTCGTTCCACCCGGCTACACCAGCCCCGCCGTTTTCGCTAGCGGTGGTAACCCCTATGGCGTCTCGGTGACCGCTACCGGCGAGGGACTCACGGACGAGGATATCGCTGCCATCCAGCACCAAGCCAAGCGCGTCGTTGAGGTCGCGGCGAAGCTGGCATAAGGGCACCCCCTGCGTCCGTTTACGGTCGCTGCGCTCCCCTGAAAACGCACGCTGTCCCTCTCGCGAGCGGGGGGGACCGTTCGAGCGAAGCGAGAACAGGACGTGTGTCCAAGCTACCTCCTACTCCGGCAACGGTCGCACCACCGGCTCCGGCTTAGCGGCGCGGAGCGTCCCGCGCTGGATCACGACGCGGCCCTTCCCGCCGCGGTTCGTCACGTCGAACTTCGTCGTCCGGACGATTTCAGGGCGGCCCCGGCTCGTCTCGACTTCCAGGCCGTCGCGGGCCGTCGTCGAGAGCGCGGCCCCGAGAACGCGGTCGCCGCTGCCGTCGAGGCGGATCGCGATGACGCCCTTAGCGATGCTCTTCACCACGGGCACCTGCTGCGCCGGGAAGATGAGCGCGCGGCCCTGCTTCGTTGCGAGGCATACGTGCTCGTCGCCTCGGCAGAGGTGCGCGGTGAGGAGGTACGACTTCGCCTTGCCCTTAGCGAGCCGCATGAAGCCACGCCCGTTCTTGTTTGACGGCTCGGCGAAGTTCTCCAGCGCCATACGGGCGGTCTGGCCGTCAGTCGTGACGCCGAGCACGAACGGGCCGTAGCCGTCGTCCGGGCTGGGAGGCGCGCCATCGCCCTGGAAGAGTCCGGGATCCGTCTCCGGCGCAAAGGGCGGCGGCAGCACGCGCGCATCGAGGAGAATGGCGCCCGCGAGGCGTTCGCCATCGGAGAAGTCGAAATACTTCTGGATTGGGTCGCCGTAGCCCGAGGTCTGTGGGAGGTCGTCGACGCGGAGCGTGTAGGCGCGGCCGGCCGTCGTGAAGAAGACGAGCGAGGCGCGGGTCGAGCCACCCAACGCGTAGGCCACCTCGTCGCCCTCACGAACCCGGATGGCATCGAGCGTGGTGTAGGAGCGTTGGCGTTTCACCCACCCGTCGCGCGTCACGATCACGACCACGTCCTCGGCGATGATGTAGTCCTCGGCGTCGTAGTCCAGCGCGGCGTCCGGTCCGGCGACCGTCGAGCGGCGCTCATCGGCGAACTGCTTTTTCGCGGCGCGGAGTTCTTTGCGGATGAGGCTCCAGCGGGCGTCCTCGTCGGCGAGGAGCGCGCGGAGTTCAGCGGCCATCGCCTCCTTCTCCTCCAGTTCCTTCTTGATCGCGTCGATCTCCATCTGCGCGAGGCGATAGAGCTTGATCTCTAGGATCGCGTCCGCCTGGATGTCGTCGATGCCGAAGCGGTGCATGAGGCGCTGCGCGGCGTCGGCCTTGTTGCGCGAGGCGCGGATGAGCTTGATCGCCTCGTCGAGCGCGTCGAAGATGACCGCGAAGCCGCGCAGGATGTGGATGCGCTTTTCGAGCTGTTCGAGCTCGTACTGCAGCCGCTTCGTGACGACCTCCATGCGGAAGTGCAGGAAGTGCTGGAGCGCCGTCCGGAGGTCGACTTTCTGCGGCGCGCCGACTTCGGGGTTGCGCGTCGGCACGAGGCACGTCATGTTGACGTGGAAGCGGGTCTGCAGCGGCGTGTGCTTGAAGAGGTAGGCCATCGCCGCCTCCGCGTTCGCCCCGCGCTTGAGTTCGAGCACGATGCGCACGTCCTCGGTCGACTCGTCGCGGATGTCGACGAGCTGCGGCACCTTCCCCTTCGCGATGTGCTCGGCGATCTTCTCGATCAGGTCCGCCTTTGTCATGGCGTACGGGATCGAGGTGATGATGACGTGCTTCTTGCCCTCCATCTCGTACTCGCCGCGGAGTTCGATGGGGCCTTCGCCCGTCTCGTAGATCTTCAGCAGCTCCGCGGGCGTGTTGAGGATGCGCCCGCCCGTCGGGAAGTCAGGCGCGGGGACGTACTTCACGAGCGTGTCGATGCGCGCGTTGGGGCTGCCGATGAGGTAGATGCAGGCGTCGAGCAGTTCGCCGAGGTTGTGCGGCGGGATGTTGGTCGCCATGCCGACGGCGATGCCGGTCGCGCCGTTGGCGAGCAGGTTCGGGACGGGTGCGGGGAGCACGACCGGCTCGAAGACCGTCCCGTCGTAGTTCGGGCGGAAGTGGACGGTCTGCTTCTTGATTTCGCTCAGGAACGCCGCGCCGAGCGATTGGAGGCGCGCCTCGGTGTAGCGCATCGCGGCGGGGCTGTCGCCGTCGAGCGAGCCGAAGTTGCCCTGGCCGTCCACGAGCGGCGCGCGGAGGCTGAAGTCCTGCGCCATGCGGACCATCGCGTCGTAGATGGCCGTGTCGCCGTGGGGGTGGTACTTGCCCATGACCGTCCCGACGACCGTCGCGCTCTTGCGGAAGCGCGAATCCGGATTCAGCCGTAGGTCCACGGCCATGCCGTAGAGGATGCGGCGCTGGACTGGCTTGAGGCCGTCGCGGATGTCCGGCAGCGCGCGGCTGGTGATGACGGAGAGGGCGTAGTTGAGGTAGCGCTGGCGCGTGGTTTCGTGCAGCGGGATCGTCTCGACGACAGGCATCGGCGGCGGGCGTGTTCAACGCGGGTGCGTGCGGGAGGGTCAGTCCCGAAATCTACGACCACCCCTCTGTCAAGGCGTGTCACAGGGGGCGTGTCACAGGGAACGCCTTAACCCGCTGCGCTTGACCTACACATCGATGCGCACCCAATCGCTCTGAGCGCCGCGCATGTAGTAGAACCGCCAGTGATCGTCGTAGACGCGCATCAGGAAGGCGATGTCGTCGTCGTCGAGCGCGTCGCGGCTCGCGGGGCAGGCGTCGAGGTCATAGATGCGCACGGCGTAATAGTCGCTGCCACTGGGAAACACGCGCATGCACCCCACGCCCTCTCGGTAGAGCAGCTTGGTATCGTCCGGAGACGGGGGCAAGCCGAGGTCGCCGAAGCTGAGGTCTCGGCTCGTACCCTTCGCACCGCCGAGGGCCGGCAGCGTGTCGGTCCAGGTGTCGATGCGCGCCGCGATCTCCGCCATGGTGCCGATTTGCCGGTCGTAGCGCGCACGCTGGGCGCTTTCGCCGAACGCTTCGATCCCAGACACGACGGCCAAGCCGACGATGACGACCCCGAGTACGAGCAAGAGAAGTTGCTGCTGTCCCATGGTCCACCCAGAATCGTGTGCCTAGAGCCTCACTGGTTGCTGGGAGACCAGCTGCACCCGTCGGGCTTGGCCAACTCCCCCTCGTCGTACTGCCACACCCCGTCGCTGAACTCCGAGCGACGCAGCACCCAGCACTCGGAGGGCACGCCGAAGAGGCGAAGCTGGACCATGATCGCGCCGTCAGCTTCTGGCACTTCGGTCAGCTCTATGAGGACGCTTCCTGATTCGCGGCACAGCGTGGTCCGGTGGTCGAGGCCGACGTACCACGAATCGTCGCCCTCGGCCCCCGTCTGCGGACGGCCGATTTGTTGGAGACTGAGGCTGGAGTTGTACACATCGACACCGCGACCTAGGCCGCCGAGCGCCACAGGCTTGCCGTACCACGTAATCACATCGCCCGCCACGGCGACGGCATGCTCCGTAAACCGGTCGTAGCGACTCTTCCGGTCGTTCTCTTCGAACGACTGGATGCCCGTCACGATCGCCAAGCCGACGATCACGAGGCCCAACACGAGGAGCACGAGTTGCTGCTGTCCCATTGCTGGCCGCGGCCTGGGTTAGAAGCCGTTGTTTCGGATGTTGTTTTCGCCGCTCCAGTAAAACTCGATGTCATCGACGCGTGTCCCGACGGCCCGGACGCGCATCCACGCCGAGCCGTTGCCGCAGTCCGTGTCGAGGACGTTGACCTGGATGTAGTTGACGTTCGGGAAAACCTTCAAGCACGCATAGTTGCTCATCCGGATAATCTCACGGTCTCCCTGAAACTCGGTGGGCACCAAGCCGATCTGGGCTAGGTCGAAGCCGCTGAAGTCGTTCATGTCGTCGCTCAGGCCGCCGGCCATGGCTGTAGGCTTCATCTTCCAGGCCTGCGCCTTGGTGATGATGTCCATCAGCTGCACCATCATTTGGTCTTGGCGCGCCTTGCGCTGGTTCTCGCCGAAGGCTTCAATGCCGCTGGCTATCGAGAGCCCCACGACGACCACGGTGAGGACGAGGAGAAGTAGTTGTTGCTGGCCCATGGCTCGTGCAGATCAGGGAAGTGGACGCGCACGCTGGCTGCAAAAGTGGTACCGGAGCGTTCACGAGCGCTGCCTGACGCGCCTCGCTGCCATTTTTAGAGGACCAGGGGCGGCGTGCGCTCGGGCGTCGTTTCCCTATGCAGCAGGAGGCTACCATTTCACCCACTCCACCGGCGCCTCACGCCACATCGTAGGCCAGCGTCCAGTAGTCGGCCTTTTCATCAGGGTGCAACGCCAGAATAGAGGCACGGGTGAGCAGCACGAGTGTCTGCGCTGCCGACGAAAGGGAGACACCCGCTAGCTTGGCGAACTGGGCGACGGTGATCCGCTCGTAGCGGTCGAGGTACTGCATGAGTTGCTGCTCCTTGTCGCCAAACTCGAAGCGGGTGTTGGTCGGGTTCTGCTCGGCCTTCATCACGCGGATGACTTCGCGGCTGGCCTCGATGGACTGCTCGTCGACGCGCACGTAGGCGGTCTTCGAGACGCGGCCCTCGGCATCGGATGTGACGAGGTAGTGCGGCTTCGAGGCGCTCTCAGGGACATCGACGATGAGCACCTCACGGCGGCGCGAGACGGGCACGGCCGCCACATCGAGGGGCACGAGCGGCCGCGTGTGTTTGGCGATGGCCTGGCGCAGCGCGAAGGCCTCTTCGTGCGCGTCGCGGACGCCCTTGATGGTGCCGTCGTCGTCGACGCCGAGGAGCAGCTTGCCGCCCTGCGTGTTGGCGAGCGCAATGACCTCCTTGGCGATGCGCTCGGGACGGGGTACCCGGCGCTTGAACTCGATGGTCAGCCCTTCGCCGAGCGCGACGAGACGCTGGAGGTCGCGGAGATCGAGGCTGAGGTCCATGACATGCGCCAGGCGGAGGGTGAGCGAGCCGCCAAGCCTGCGCGGAGCAGGCTCCGACGTTTGCGAAAGCTACGATGCCGCCAACCACGACGCAGATAGGGTTGGTTCCGCAGTGCGGCTTCATCGCGACACCGCAACACCGCAACACGGCCTCACCGCCTCGCCCCTTCACTCTCCGAAGTCGGTGTCCAACGCCGTAGGGTCCTCGTGCTTGGCTGCGCGGGTCATCAGCGCCCACACGGCTTCCTGCGGCGGCATCCCGTCGAACAGGATGCGGTGGACGGCCTCGGTGATCGGCATCTCGACGTCGTGGCGCAGCGCGAGGGCGTGCACCGAACGCGTCGTCTTTACGCCCTCCGCTACCATCGTCATCTCCGCCTCGATGTCGGCGAGCGACCGGCCGCGCCCCACCTGCTCACCGAGATAGCGGTTGCGGCTGTGCTTCGAGAAACACGTCACCACGAGGTCGCCGAGGCCTGCGAGCCCCGCGAAGGTGGCCGGCTCCGCGCCCATCGCCAGGCCAAGGCGCTTGATCTCAGCGAGCCCCCGCGTAACGAGCGCTGCCTTGGCGTTGTCGCCTAGCCCCACGCCGTCGCTCATGCCCGCCGCAATCGCCATGACGTTTTTGACCGAGCCCGCGATCTCCACGCCGACGAGGTCGTGGTTGCGGTAGACGCGTAGTGCATGCGCCATGAACACCTGCTGCACGGTCCGCGCCACTTCAAGGTCAGGCATCGAGACGACCACGGTGGTCGGCTGGCCCGCTGCGACTTCCTCCGCGTGGCTGGGGCCGTAGAGCACCCCCACACGCCCAGCGGGATGGCCGGGCAGCACGTCCCGAAGCACGCCGGAGGTGGTGAGCAGCGTTCCGTTTTCGATCCCTTTGGCGACGGAGATCAGCGTGTGTTCGGGCGTCACATGGTCCTGGATGGACTCGGCCATGCCCCGCACCGATTGCGACGGCGTGGCAACGACCCACAAATGCGACGCCTGACACGCTTCGGTAAGGTTCGAGGTGACCTCGATGCTGCTCGGGAGGAGCGCGCCAGGCAGGTAGGCCGTGTTGCGCCGCTCGCGGCGGATAGCGGCGGCCTGGTCCTCACGACGCGCGTAGAGCGTGACGGGGTGCCCGCCGTGCGCTGCGAGGCTGTAGGCGAGCGCCGTACCCCAGCTACCGGCACCCAGGACAGAGACGGGGGTGATAGAATTCGATGCGGCGGTGTTCGATGCGGCGGTGTTTGATGCCATCGTCATGGGGCTCAACCTTGGGCCGGTGAAAACTGTAAGGCACGTGCGACGTACCCCAATAAACGACCCCCACCGCCGGTCCGTCATCACCCCATGCCTGCCGACCTCACCGTCTTCGACACCGTCGACGACCTGACCGAACGTGCCGCCGCCTTTGTCGCGGCCGAACTCCGCGCCGCCGTTGCCCGCCGAGGCCGCGCCTCGCTCGTCCTCGCCGGAGGCTCGACACCGGCTCCCGTCTACCTGCTTCTCGCACACGAATACGCCGACGAGGCGTTCTGGGCCAACACGCATGTGTTCTTCGGCGACGAGCGCTGCGTAGAACCGGACCACGCTCACAGCAACTACCGTATGGCGCAGGCGTCGCTGCTGGACGCGCTGCCCATTCCTGATCGCCACGTCTATCGGATGGTCGGCGAGGTGCACCCGCCCGTGGCCGCGTTCGACTACGAGAAGATGCTGAAGGCGTATCGAGGCGCCGCACGCGACCACGACGCACCGCTGTTCGACGTAACGCTACTCGGACTCGGGTCGGACGGTCACACGGCGTCGCTCTTTCCAGGTCAGCCTGCATTGGACGAGGCCAACGCGCTCTGCGTCCACACCCAGTCACCCCCGAACTCGCCTGTGGACGACCGGCTGACGCTCACCTACCCTGCACTCCACGACTCGCAGACTGTGCTGTTCCTTGCGGCTGGTGTGGGCAAACACGCGGCGCTCCACGCAGCGTTGAACGTCGAGCCGCTGCCGGGGCAGGACGCTCCAGTACCGGCCGGCAACGTAACTGCGCGCGGTGAGATACGTTGGTTCGTTGACCGGGCCGCCCACACAGGCAGCTAGGGCACGGACTCCGACGCAGCCTCCGCGATCGCCGCCCACGCGGGCTTTGGACTCCCGTCGGGCGCGACAACGCCGAGCATGCACAGGTAGTCTGTGAGGCGCTGGGCCATCTCGGTGGGCAGTCCGTTCAGTTCGTCTCCAAATAGAGCCTCGCGCACGGCGTCGCAGGTAGCGGCGTCGAAATCCTGGAACGTAAAGACCGAGGCGAAGCGGACCTCAGGGGTCGCCTTGATTTCGTCGAAGAGTGCATCGAAGCAGGCGTGCTGCCACTCCGCCGAAGCCCCCATGGACGGCGCGCTCGGACAGGTGAGTTCCTGAATCAGCACTGGTCCCGTCCCGTAAGCGCTGATCACCTCGCGGAAGTCTTGGCGGATGTCCTCTACATCGCGGACGAGGAAGTCCGGACGGATGGGTCCATAGTTGACCAGGATCACATCGGTGACCTGCTGCAGCGCGCGAAAGGTGGCGGATCTCTGGCGGACTGCGCTACCCGTGAGAGTGACGGCGACGGCAAGCCGCTCGTCCAAGGCACGCACTCGCTCGCGAGCCGCCTCGACGAAGCGGACGTAGGCGTCGCGTTCGCGCACGAACTCCCCATCGAGGCGTGCATCGATCTCATTCCCGACGCCTAGCGCAAAGCCTCCGTAGGACAGAAGCACAGGCACTACACGGTCGAGCAGGACTCCGAAGCGATCGAGCACGGCCTGGTCGTCGAGCGCAACGCTCTGCGCGATTCCTGCCTCGCCGTCGGAGTAGGGGGCAGGCAGGTTGTAGTCCTCGATGTCGCCCACCGTAATGTTGACGAACGGAACCAGCCCAAGCGCCTGCAGCCCTGCGAGCGTCGCCTCGAAGTCAGCGAAAGTGTAGCGTCCGGGCTCAGGTTCAAGGTCGGCCCAGTCGACGTAGTAGGTGAACCCCCGGAGTCCGTTCGCGGCGGCCTCAGCGAGAAGCGCTTGCTCGGCGTCGCCTAGCGCATCGAGGTCCGCGCTGCCGTAGAGGGTCGTGCCGATCGTCAGCCCGGGGGGCAGGAGCGAAAGGGGCACGTCGCTCTGGGCCGATGCCGGGTCGCTGGACGAGCACGCAGCCAGAAGGAGCGTGCAAACGGTGCACAAGACGAAGGAAGGGATTCGCATGGAAGGGATTCGCATCGCCGTCGCGTGCGGTTACTGGGAGTTGGAGTGCCGCAGAGCTTGCAAGAATGCTGCCCAGTGGCCGCTCGTACCCACCTGCCAGTAACAGAAGCCCTTAGATAGGTCGTTCGCGTTATACCCAGCCTACCTCGTCTCTTGCCGTGGCACCCACCGTTGTCGAATTGTGTTGGCCATCGGACGCCGCTTGATGCCGATCTGCTCGTGGGTCAGACCGCTCCTGTCTCCGCCAGCAGCGGCTCTGCACGGCGAAACAGGCTGGTTGGCCGACTGCCTCACGACTGCTGGAAACGTTAGCGCACCCGCGTGACCGTCGCGACGCGCTCTGGTTGCCCTGTCGCCGACACACGCACGAGGTAGACCCCCGGCGCCAGCCCATCCGTCTCCATCGGTAGCCGGTGCGCTCCTGCACCCAGAAGCCGTGCGGGCATCTCCGCGACGACGCGACCCAGCACGTCATACACGGTAGTGCGCACCTCCGTCGCCTCGGCAAGTGCGACCTCCACGGTCAGCGCCTCGGCGAATGGATTCGGGTAGGCTGTCACGGCAAACGCCTCAGCCGGCACCGCCTCGTCTTCCGCGTCGATGCTCACGAGCGGCGTACTCGTGAAAACGCCTCGGTCGGTCGCTGCCACGAGCACCGTCTCGCCGTCGATGAGGTCGTCGGTGGCGAGGATGTCGTAGACGGTGCGTTCCTCCAGACCGAGGCCGACAGGCTGCCAGGCTTCCTCATCAGGGTCCCAGCGGAAGACGCCGCGCTCGGTAGCGGCGAGGGTGCCTGCCGTCGGATGTGATTGGAGGTCGAACACCCAGGTGCCGGGCAGGCCGCGCTGGGTCCAGGTGGAGCCGTCGAGCGCGTAGACGCCGTCGCGCGTGGCTGCGAGGGTGGTACCGGTGTCGTCGGTGGTGAAGGCGAAGACTTCCGCGCGCTCGTCAATGGTGGGGAGGCCATCGGGGAGAGCTTCCCACGTGCGACCGTCGTCTGTGGATGCAAGGACGCCTGGACAGTCCCCGTCGTCCCATGCACGCTCTAACCAAACACATCCTGCATAGAGGACGTCCGGCTGGGACTCGTGGAGGGTCCCTGCAAGTGACACCGGAAAAAATGCACTCGGGTCAGCTTCCCCTCCTTCAAAACGAAGTAGCCCCGGGCGTTCTATCGAGCGTCCAATGTTCGCTATGGGCAAGACGGGTTGTGGGACGGCTGTGACTATGGCCCCCAGCGATGTCCGGATCATGTCGCCTACTACACCGACCGAAAACCGCCCATCGCTTGGGAAGTCTTCCGTTGTGCCGTCGTAGGGTCGGTATCCATAGTCAAAAAAATCAAACGTGCCCCCAGCGAATGCGAGTAAGCGACTGCCGTCGATGTAGAGTCCTCCCACACGCGATAGGCTGCCGATCCCTACGAACGCCCAGCCATGTTCTTCCTCATCCATCGATGCTGTTAGGCCGGTGAGGCGAAAGAGGCCGCCTTTACCTCCGGCGTAGAGCGCCCCGTCTAGCACTTCTATCGAGGGCGTGTGTGATGCCAGGCCCGTTAACTTTTCCTCGGCGCTGTCCTTGCTCAGGCGATAGGTCCCCGTAGCATAGCTCGTCCCAAATGAATCGTCTGGGCCAGCTCGGAATGTTTCGGTTGGGATAAGCAGGCTCCTGGATGGCAACTCCAGTGGACGTCGCACTGCTCCTCGGTTTTCCATTCCAACAGTTTGCCAATCAGCGCCCACGTTGTCAATGCGGGCCAGTCGGTCTCGTTGACCCACGAGCCATGAGCCGTCGCGGAGACGCATCAGCCCAAAGATGTAGGCGATCTGGACAGCCTCGCAGGTTCTGCCGCCGTCAAAGGTCTGCAAGAGGCGACCAGGAAACCACCGGTTGAGGCCAGCGCTGTAGGAGGGTAGCGTTGCGGTAAGACCTGCCATGCCAACTGGGTCGAGAGCGACGAGTGGGCCACAGGCAGTTTCGGTCCAAGTTGCCCCATGGTCCTCAGACCAATGGACTGGCGAGGTGCTTCCATCGAGAAGCCACTGGCGATAGAGCAGGCCCGACTTGACGAATTCTAGCAGCGCGGTTTCAGCATACGGTGTGCCTGAAGAGGTGGTAGGTGTTTCGTGGGTGAGGGCCTCCCAAGTCCGACCCACGTCAAAGGAGCGATAGATCCGGTCTGGTTTGTCTCGAGTCGCCGCGAAGACTGAGTCGCCGCGCACAGCGAGATGGCCCACCGGAGCATCGGGCCCTCGGACTTCCCAGGCAACACCCAGCCACGCTGCCGTCAGCACCTGCCCATTCGCGAGTCCCCACAGTCTCGGCCCAGACACGGCGAACTCAGAGAGATCTTCAGGGGCTGTGGCGATCATCTGCCATGACAGCCCTTCGTCGCCGGAACGGTAGAGCAGGCCGTCGCTGAGGCCCAGCACGCTCCCATCGGGATAGAGTTGGAACTGGTCGATGGGCGCGGTGAGCCCGGCCGTGTACGTCCACTCGAACGGCTGTGCGACCCCAGGCGGCGCGAGGACGACGGCGAGGAGCGGGAGGACGTAGCGGAGAGGCATGAGCGCCGACGGCAGGTGAACGGGACACCTACAGCATAACCGACGGGCTCTCGTCGTCCAAGGCCTTCCCGCGCTACGCGTCGCCGAGGTAAGTCGTGCGGAGGGCGTGGATGGCCGCCGGCTCGCCGAGGAGCGTCACGCGGTCGCCCTCCTGAAGTACGGTGCGGCCCTGGGGCACCACCATCGTCTCGCCGCGCCGGATCACAGCTACCAAACAGTCGGGAGGCCACTGCACCTCCATCAGCTTGCGGTCGATGAGCGACTCGGTGGCGTCGTCGTCGCGAAGGCGGAGCGTGAGGAAGCGGGCGTCGCGGAGGAGCAGGTCGGTGAGTGCCTGCGCATCCGGTGCGGCCTGCCAAGCATCCATGAAGCCGGGGTCGTCCAGCCGCGAGGCGATCTGCGCGAGCATGCGGAGGTGCTGGCCGGGGTCGTCCTCGGGGCTGATGAGCAGAAAAACAGCGTGCACGAGCGGGTCGTCCTCGTCGGCGGGCAGCGCGGCGTGGGCCGTGCCGAGGGAATCCGTGACCTCAAGTTCAAGCCCCTGCCGCGAGCGTGCGAGGACCAACTCGGGCTCGCTGACTTCGAGCAGGCGCAGGTGCGGCAGCGCGGCCCCGCGGATCGTCGGCGTCGCACCCACGCGGGTGCCGTCGAGGAAGCCCTGCTCCAGCGTGGCCAGCGGGACGGGCACGCGCTCGGCGAGGAGCCGCGCGCCGTCGCGGAGCACGTCTTCGTAGGACGCGGTGGGCGACACGTCCAAGACGCGTGCGCGCATGACGACCTCGTCGAACGGGTCTTCGTCGCGGAGGCCTTTCTCCTTCAGGATGCCCCGAAATTCGCGGTCGAGGCCTTCGTAGCGCCGCTCGCCGAGGCGCGCGAACCAGTGGTAGATTGCGCCGTCGCGCACGACGTGGTCGCGGGCATACCAGACGTACCACCCGATGCAGAACGCGATGATGCCGATTGTGAAGAGCACCGCCATCCAGCCCATGTACGCGATGAGCACGAACGAAATCACGATGCCCGCCAGCTGCATCCACGGGTAGAGCGGGCTACGGTAGCCGGGGTCGTAAGACCGAATGCGGCTCTCGCGCATCACGATCACCGCGAGGTTGATGAGCGCGAAGATGGCAAGCTGAAACGCGCTCGCGAGCTTGGCGATGCCCTCTTCGTCGAAGGCGAGGATGAAGACCACCATCACCGCCCCGGTGAGCAGGATAGCCCGCGTCGGCGTCTGGAAGCGGCCGAGGTTGGCGAGCGAGGTCGGGACGAGGCGGTCGCGCGCCATCGCGAGCGGGTAGCGCGACGCCGCCAGGACGCCCGCGTTACCCGTCGAGGCGAACGCCGCGAGCGCTGCGATCACGATCAGCACGACGCCCGCACCGCCCGGCAGCCAGTCGAAGAACGCCGCGGCGGCCGTTGCCACTGGCGTCAAGTCGGACCGCAACTCGTTGGGGTCGAGGACCTCCACGAGGATGAACACGCCCGCGACGTAGACGAACGAGGTCGAGGCGAGCGCGAGGATCATCCCCAGTGGGATGTTGCGGTCGGGGTTTTTGATCTCCTCAGCGACACTCGCTACCTTTGTCAGCCCCGCGTACGAAACGAACACGAAGCCGATCGTCGAGAGCAACCCGGCGACGCCGAACGGCATGAACGGCGTCAGCTGCTCGCGCGTCCGCTCTGGCGACTGGTCGACGAAGACTTCCAGCAGACCTTGGACGATGAAGAAGGCCAGCACGCCCATGAGGATCACCACGAGCACGCGCTGCAGCCCGCTCGTCTCCTTCGCTCCAGCGACGTTGATCGCCACAAACACGGCCGTGAGCGCGATGGCGACCGTCTTGACCGGCACCTCGACGTAGAGCGACGCATACGCGCCGATGCCCACCAGCGCGAAAGCCGTTTTTAAGGTGAGCGCGAAGAAGGTCCCGAGCCCGCCAATCGTCCCGATCATGGGGCCGAGCGCACGGTCGAGGAAGTAGTAGGCTCCGCCCGCGCGGGGCAGCGCGGTGCTCAGTTCAGCCTGGCTGAACATCGCAGGGAGGATAAGCACGCCTGCAAATAAGTAGGCCAGCATCACCGACGGGCCCGTTTTGGCGGCCGCGAGCCCCGGTAGGAGGAAGAACCCGCTGCTGAACATCGCGCCCGTGCAGATGGCGTAGACGTCGAAGAGTCCGAGTTCTTTGCGGAGCTTGGCTCCGGGCGTGGCACCGGCCATGCGGAGGAGATGTGCGTGGTGAGGGGGAGGCGAGGATACGAAATCGCAAGCTTTGCGAAGATTGGGCCGGACTGTAACCTCACCGGCGCAGCCCTCGTCTCGGGCCGCGCAGGCCCGGAGTCTATCCGCGCCACTCCACGAGCCTCCACCCTTTTCGCACATGCGACCACTCCGTCTTTTCGCGCTACCGCTGCTCCTGGTGGCTGCGCCGCTTGCCTTTACGGCGTGCACCTCGCCCACGGCCGAGCAGGCTGGCGCCTTCACGCTCACGACGCGCACGGCCCTCGACCTCCTGCCCGCCGACGCCGACGTGGTCGGGCTGATCAATGTTGCCGAGGCGCGCGCCTCCGATGCCCTGGCGTCGCTCACGGACGCGGGCATGGGCATCGACTCCATGACCGGCGAGGGCGCGGCCCGCATCAACGACTTCATGGCGCGCACCGGCTTCGACTTTGAAGAGGACACCGAGCGCGTCTACGTTGCCGCCAACCCGAACTCCGGCTCCGTGGTCATGCTGATGTATGCCGACGTGGACCGCGCCCGCATCGACGCCTACCTGCAGGACCAGTCCGACATGGACACCGAGCGCACGCTCTACCGAGACACCCCGCTCTTTGTCTCCACCGACTCCGACGGCGAAGCCTTCAGCTTCGCCCTGCCCAACGACGAGATGATGGTGGGGGGGGATGATGCGAGCGTGCGCGCCGTGCTCGACCGCATGGCCGACGGGGGCTCAGGCCTCCGCGCCAACGCCACGATGATGGCGCTCCTCGACCACGCCGCGCACCCCGACGATGCCTGGTTCGCCGTGCGCTCGATGGACTTCGCGGCGCAGCGCGGTCCGAGCGACGCCGTGCTCGACGCAGGGCAGTACATGCAGCGCATCGTTGTCTCGGCCGGCTTCGGCGACGACGGCCTCGACGTCTCGTTCTTTGGCCAGACCGCTGACTCCATTGCGCCGGGCGACGTGGCGGACATCGTCCGGGGAGCCATCTCGGGCATGCGCATGAGCGCCAAGGACGAGCCTGAGCTGATGCGCGCACTCGACGGCATGCGCGTAAGCGAGGTCCGCGACGCCGTCCGCGTCGACGCCTTCGTGAGCGAAGCGCTGCTCGCGGAGATGCGCGACTGAGGCTCGTTGACGACGCCTCGAAGCCAGGAGGGCGGTCGTGCCGAGACAACTCGGCAGGCCGCCCTCAGCCTTGGGATCGTGTTGGCCGGTGGCCCTCGGGAGCGCGCCGACTACCGAGGAGCACGGGGTGCAGAGCGAGCGTTGCGCGTCGACCGCCGTGAGCCAGCCACGTGTGGGAGGTGGTAGCTTGGTGCGTCCTGCATCGTCTCCCTCCTCCCCCGTTTGCCGATGTCTTCGCCTCTGCTCCCTGACGCCCTCGACGCGGGCGCGGACTTGAATGCGCTGTCCCTTGCGCAGTTGCCAGCGATTCCACGCCCGCGCTCCGTCGTGCTGACCGCGCCCGACCACTTCGAGGTCGCCTACGTCATCAACCCCCACATGGCGGGCCACGTCGGGACGGTGGACCGCGACCGGGCTCGCGCCCAGTGGGAAGCCTTGCGTACCGCCTATGCCGAGCTTGGCCTGGACGTCCATACGATCCCGGGACAGCCTGGACTGCCAGACATGGTGTTCTGCGCCAACCAGGTTCTCCCCTATCGGCTTCCAGACGGCACCCGAGGCGCGATTCTCAGCCGCATGCACGCCGACGAGCGCAAGCCCGAGGTCAAGCACTACGCCGACTTCTTCCGCGACCTCGGCTATGAGGTACACGCGCTCGACCCAGACCTGCCCGGCGACTTCGAGGGCATGGGCGACGCGCTCTGGCACCCGGGGCGCTTCCTCCTCTGGGGCGGCTATGGCTACCGCACCGACCGCGCCGTCTACGAGCGGTTCGCGGCCAAGCTGGGCTTCCCCATCATCCCGCTCAAGCTCACCGACCCCGACTTCTATCACCTCGACACGTGCCTCTGTCCGCTCGACGAGCACTCGGCGCTCTTTTACCCTGGTGCGTTCGACGAGGAAGGCCGCGCGCTGATTGCCGCCCACTTTGAGTGGGCGCTTGCCGTGCCTGAATCTGAAGCCCGGGACCTCTTCGCATGCAACGCGCATAGCCCCGATGGCCAACACGTCCTCATCCAGCGGGGATGCACTAAGACCGTAACGATCCTACGCGAGCATGGCTACACGCCCGTCGAGCTGGACACCAGCGAGTTCCTCAAGGCAGGCGGTTCTGTCTTCTGCATGAAGAACATGTTTTGGTAGGCACGGCGGTGTCGCAGTGGGGCGGTACCGCGATGTCCGCAGTATCCTGGCTCTCCTGGTCACCTCTCCGCTGGTGTGTACCGCATCTTTTGTGTACGGCACCCGTGCAGCGCATCGTCTTTCTCAGTGCCACCGCAACACGGCCTTACCGCCCCACCGCAACTCTCTCCTCACATGACTGCCACGCACTCCGACGTTCTCATCATCGGTGCGGGGGTCGGCGGCGGCGCGCTCGCGTACGCCCTAGCGCCCACCGGTAAATCGATCCGCGTGCTGAACCGCCTAGGGTCGCTCCCACGCGAGCGCGAAAATTGGGACCCCGTGAAGCTCTTCGTCGAGGGGCGCTACAAGTCCGAGGAGCAGTGGATCGACGGGCACACCGGCGAGGATTTCCAACCGGGCATGTTCTACTGGCTCGGCGGCAACACGAAAGTCTACGGCTCGGCACTTTTGCGGCTGCGCCCCGAGGACTTCACCGCGATGCAGCACGAGGACGGCCTCTCGCCGGCGTGGCCGCTCTCGTACGACGATTATGCCCCCTACTACGACCAGGCCGAAGCGATCTACCACGTGCACGGTAGCCGCGGCTCGGACCCGTTCGAGCCTCCGGCAGGCGGCCCCTACCCCCACCCCGCCATCGCGCACGACCCGCGCATCGGCGAAGTCGCCGAGGGGCTCCGCGCGGCTGGCTTGCAGCCGCTCGACCTTCCGATGGGCGTGAAGTTCAGCGAGGCCAACCCCGGCGGTGGCGAGTTCGTGCTCCGCGAAGTCTTCGGCGCGATGGGCCGCGCGGCGTTCGACGGCTATCCCGATATGCTGCACCTCAAGATGGACGCCGAGACAGCAACCGTCATCCCCGCCGCCGCCAACGACAACGTAGACCTGGTCACGGACGCCCTCGCCACAAAAGTGCTGACGAATGCCAGCGGCACGGAGGTCACCGGCATCGATGTGACGGTAGGAGGCGAGACCGTACGCTACACCGCCGACGTCTATGTGCTCGCAGCTGGAGCGATCCAGACACCCACGCTGCTCTTTCGCTCAGCCAACAGCGCGCATCCCAACGGCCTCGCGAACACGTCGGGACGCGTCGGGCGGCACTTCATGCGGCACGTCACCTCCAAGTTCTACACCGTCGCGAGCCAGACGCCCAACCCCACGCGCTTCCAGAAGACACTCGCCATCAACGACTTCTACTTCGGCGCAAAAGACGGCTCCGACTTCGACGCGATCCCACTCGGACACGTTCATCTGATGGGCAAGCACGCCGGGTGGCAGATCAAGCAGGACCTCCCCGACGGCGCGTATTCGGACGAGGAGTACGACCGCATTGCCGCACATTCCGTCGACTGGTGGGTGCAGGGCGAGGACCTTCCGCTCTACGAAAACCGCGTCGACCTCACCGACGACGGGCGCATCCGGCTACACTACACGTGGACGAACCGCGGCGCGCACGGCAAGCTCATGGACCTCCTCGAAGCAGCGCTGCGCAAGCAAGGCTTCGACGAGTTCTACCGCGTCCCGATGCCGCTTGGTGTGGTGAACCACCAGTGCGGCACGTGCCGAATGAGCACCGCCCCGACCGACGGCGTCGTAGACGTGTTCGGACGCACGCACGACGTCGCGAACCTGTTCATCGCCGACGCGAGCTTCTTCCCGTCGTCTGGCGCCACCAACCCGACGCTCACCATCGCAGCACACGTTTTGCGGATCGCTGACTACCTCAAGAGCGAAGTGCTGTAGCACGCGCGGTGCTGAAGTGGGCGCCAGACAAGCCGTGGACTTAGGTCGCTCAGCAATCTAGGTCGGGCGCGGTGGGCCCCACAACGATGCCATCGCCGTCGGCGACGAGGTAGGCGCCCGGCGCGAAGGTGACGCCCGCGAAGGTGACGGGGATGCCCTGCTGCCCTTCGCCTCGCTTGACGCTCTTGCGCGGGTGCGTCCCCAGCGCTTTTACCCCGATTTCGACCTCGGCGATCTCGTGGCGGTCGCGGAGCGCACCGTAGATGACGAGGCCGGCCCAGTCGTTGTCGCGAGCCAGCATAGCCACGTTGCCCCCGCAGAGGGCGCACCGCCGCGAGCCCCCGCCGTCCACCACCAACACGCGGCCCCGGCCGGGCTGGCCGAGCGCCTGCTTGACCAGCACGTTGTCCTCGAACACCTTCACCGTCTCGATGGCACCGTGGAACGCGACGACGCTGCCAAAGTCCTGGAAGTGTAGGCCGACGGCGTTCCAGTCGGGGTGCTGATCGAGGACATCGGCGGTGTAGAGAGAGCCGGGCATGTTGAGCGCTTGGCGTAGACGAGCTAGGGCACGAGCTAGGGCAACGCCGGAGGATACACACCGTCTGGCGTCCGTAGCTTGGCGCGCTTCCTCTGCCCTCCGATGCGCCCCCTCACCCTCGCCCTGCTCTTCGTCTTCGCCGCGACGGCCGCCGCCGAGGCGCAGCCGCTCACCTTCGGGCACGCCGCCGACCCGTGGGAGGCCCCTCAGCGCCGCGGCTTCGGCCCGGTGCAACAGAGCGAGGTCTCGGTCCTCGCAGGCCCCTCGTTCATCGACGACCGCTGGCGCGCCTTCGGCGGCTTCGAAACCCGGCTCGTCACGGGGCGGCTGGGGCTGAGCGTGTTCGTGCCAGGCCGGACAGGCGTCTCGGGTGTCTACGAGGAGGACTACGACGAAGCTTACGACGCCCTCCGCCGTCTCCTCCACGTGCGCCTCAACCCGACTCCCGAGTCGCCACTCTACCTACGCCTCGGCCCGCTCGAATTCCTCCGCCTCGGCACGGGCCACCTCGTGGATGGCTTTAGCACCTTGTCTGCCTGGGAGGAACGGACCGTTGGCGTGGAGGCCGCGGCTCGACTTGGCACGGTCTCACTGGCAGGCTTTTTAGAAGACGTACGCGTCGATGGTTTGGTCGGCGGCCAGGTTGCGGCAGCACCGCTTCGGCGCCTCTCAGGGCCGCTTCGGCAAACGCGGCTCACCGTGGAGGGCACGTATGACCTCAGGATCGCCGACTTGCGTGCCGAGTTGCCTGCAGACAGCATCGCGCGCCCGCTCACACTAGGCGCATCGCTTCACGTACCGCTTCGGGGCGAGGTGTTCACGGTAGGCCCGTATGCCAGCGGCGCCTATCAGTGGGAGCGCGGAGGGAGCGCCGAGGTCGGCATTGAGGCCTCCGCGGTTCGCTTCGCCGACCTCGTCGATTTTGACGCCCGGTTTGGGCTCTATGGCTTCGAGCGCGGGGTTCGTGTCACGCCCATCGCCGCGTTCTACACGCTGACTCGCACCGGCACGATCGTCCAGGCCGATCCGTATTTCGCTTCGCCCGACCGCCCTCGTGTCTCCGCGAGCTATGCTGCCGACTCCATCGAGGCCGGTGGTGGGCTCCTCTTCGACGTGCGCGTGCGGCTCGGGGAGAGCCTCCTCCTTGCGCAGACGGTGCGGCTCCCGGTAGACGGGCAGCCACTCGGAGCGCACCGACTGCGTGCCGCCTACGCGACCTCGCAAGGGTTGCGCTTCGTATTTGCCTTCGAGCGAGGCGGCGTACGCAAGCTCGGCGACATGTTTCAGGGCTTCGACGCGGACCTTACGACCCTCCGGTTCGACGTAGACTATCCGGTCACGAGGCGACTCGTTGCCCGCATGCGAGCTCGCTACGGCTTTCGCCAGTTGCCTGGCCGCATCGATGGCTTCCCCGCGACCTATCTCATCGAGCGCCGGTTTGAGCCCACGCTAGGCCTGCGTTTTCGCTTCTAGCTGACCACACGCACCCCACGTGGCCGGCTGAGCACCTGTTCGAGCGTCGCACGGAGTTCCGTCTCATTCACCGTGCTGCTGACCGTGTCGATCGACGTGTTGAAATCGTCGTACGCATGCCCGCCCTCAGATACCACGGCAAGAAGAGGCGGCATCGCATGTTCTGCGGTGGCCTCGAGCGCGTCGTGCATCCGTATGACGTCGGCGATGCTGCGCGCCTGAATGACCAGCACGTCATACGGGTAGAGGCGAAGGGCTCTTCGGGCGGCACTCCGTGAACGGACGACACGCGTCAGACCCAGTTCGTTGAGATGGGCATGCATCTCCGATGCGTAGTGCGTTCGCCCTGCGACGTAGAGGAGCGACAGGTCGTCGTGTAGCGACACCGCCGCGACCGACCGGTCCTCCGCTGTGAGCGTGGCGCCTCGACGGTCAAAGCGCGGCCACGTCAGTGAAACCGACGTGCCTTGTCCTTGCTGGCTGCTGATCCGCATTGAACCGAGCATGCGCTTCATCAGCGCCGTGACGATGTAGAGCCCAAGGCCCGACCCCTCGTGGGAGCGATCCTGCCCTGACGAGGCTTGCGTGAACGCCTCCTTCAGGCGGTCGAGTTCTGCCGTGTCGAAACCGCAGCCCGTGTCGGTTACACGCAGCAGAATGCTGTCCGGGTCGGCATCGAGAACCAGTGCCACCCCGCCTCGGTCGGTGAACTTGATGGCATTCATCAACACGTGCTCAACGATCCGGCGAAAGGCCGTGAGATCGAGCACGGCGGGAACGACGATGTGCTCTGGAGAAAGTCGCAGATACAACCCTCGTTCCAACGCGAGCGGGGCTAGGCCATCCGTCACCGAAGCGACCAAGTCGGCAACGTCAACATCGGCAGGCTTGAGCGCAAACTGGTCCGCCTGTAGGTTTGCCACGTCCATCAGATCTGTGACCGTGCGTGTGAGCCGCTCCGAACCGGCGAGGATGGTCCGGGCAAAAGCGGCTCCGTCGGGATCGCGCCCGTCGAGATGGATGGACAAGAGTTCGGCGGATCCGAGCATCGCCGTCAGTGGCGTGCGTAGCTCGTGGGACGCGTTCCGCAGCAGGTGCATTTTCAGCTGGTCTGCCTCAGCGAGTTGCTGGTTCGACGCTTCGAGGCGTTGATTCATCTGATCCAGCCGCTGCCGACGCATGCGCTCGATGTCCAACTCGCGCCGGTGGGCCCGCACCTGGAACGCTGTGATGCTCCAGAGCAGGACGGCACCCACCATCCCGTACAACCCGTAGGCGCTCCACGACCGATACCAGGGCGGGAGCACGCGGAATTGATACTGCGCCTCTTCGCTCACCACACCGTGGATATTCCGTGCCCGGACCCGGAACACGTAGCGCTTGCGCTCAGGCAAGTTAGTGTAGCTCCGTGTCGTCTCCGAGGTCCAAGCGCTCCAGTCGGCATCGAAACCGTCAAGGCGGTACTGATAGACGATTCGGTCCGGCGCATTGTAGCTCGGCGCGGCGACATCGACACGCAGCTCTTCCCGAGAAAACGCAAGGACGGGTTGCTCGGCTGCGCTTTGCTCTAGGGCAATGCGGCCATCGCCATGAGTTCCACCGAAGAGGACGGAATTACCCCGCGTCACACGGCGAAAGAGCGGCCGGTAGGGCGCATCGTAGCGTTTCGGCGCCGATGGGTCATACCGCAGCAGTCCCTCCTCGGTCGCGAGCCACACGAAGCCACTGTCGGCAGTAATGTGGGAAATATGCAGGTCTTCAAGTGGGAGATCTGGACGCTGCAGGCGCCGGTAGCCCGTAGGGGTTCGCTCGAGTAACAACAACTCCCTGCCTCGTACTACCCACAACACATCCTCAATCTCAGTCAAGAGCACGTACATCTCATCGTCGAGGTCAAGCACATTGTTGAGTGCTTCATCGGGGACGAGGCGTGGGCTTCCGTCGGGTTTAAGTTCAATCCGGTAGGCGCCTGCTTCACCTGCGGCAGTAAATCTACCATCAATCTCTGTGTAGAATAACCGTCCCGGGGGCCGATCATCGGTTGACAGCACTCGAATTTCCGGAGCAAGCAACCCAGCTTTGGGGTCTAGCAATAAGAGTTCACCATCGGCTAGCGTAACCCATAGGGTCTCACCCTGCTGTCCTACAGCAAATACTTCGCTCGATATACCCTCTACGCGTCCGAGCGCCCGTAGTGAACCTGGCGTAGTTTCCTGTAGGAGTATTAATCCATCCTTGATCCCAGCGTATACGTAGCCAGGGTATCCCTGTATCTGGTGCAAGACATACGTTGGCTCGTCTAGAACCTGTAGCGGCAAAGCGCCAGAAACATCGAACACGCCAGCGTTGGTAGCTGCAACAAGTCGGCTGCCTACCTCGCTGAGCGCCCATGCTTGGCCCTGCTCTGTGAGGAGAGGCTCCCACTCTGTTTCACTATCGTACGCTCTGAAGACGCCCAACGCGGTTGTGGCGTACAACGCATCCGAATGGCGTACAACCTGCGTCGCGAGGCCTCGCAGTCCATGCTCGGAGTCGAATCGGCGAATGCTCGGTAGCACGTCAACGCGAAGAAGCCCGTTGTACAGTGCGGCCCACAACCCGCCCTGATGGTCGAATGCGAGATCAAGTACGAGGTCTTCCTGTGTTAGCGCAATCTTATCGATCCATCCGCCATCCTGGTCAAGTAGTGCGATTCCCCCCCCGAAGGTTCCGATCGCATACACCTCTCCGTTCACAGTCGGCAGCGTGGCGAGGGCGTAAGGCCGATTTGCCTCAAAAAATGTGCGATCGCCGAAATCAAGCAACTCCATTCTATCGTTCTCGAGCCGGTAAAAATTCCCTTCTCGTGTTCCGATGAGGAAGGCTCCGTCTGACTGCTTGTGTAGAGCGAAAAGTTGCACGGCGGACAGTCGCTCTGTTCCTGCAACGTTCAGTAGCCGCCCATCTTGCCACCGCTGTAAAGGGCGATCTCGGAGATGCACATAGAGCGTATCTCCAATCGAGTAAGTCCGGCTAATGGGTACGTCTGGTTCGACGACCTCGAACTTGTCACCATCCCAGAAAAGGAGGTGGTTTCGGCCTTGAAACACTACGCTCTCTCCGACGGCAAGAGCGTTCCAGATATCTCCGTAGTCTACGTCTGGAAGATGCGGTCTAAGACTCTCGTAGCGCAGTAGGCCAAGGGAATCGGGCACAAGCCAACCCATCTCGTTGATGCCGCCAACGTAGAGCTGTCCTGCTTCGTTTGCCGCGATAGAGCGAACTCTGAGGTTTGGAATCGAGAGCGTTCGCCAGACTTGGCCATCGTAGAGGCCTAGACCACTGTTGTTGCCAACGACGATCACTCCGCGCTGGTCCTGCAGTACTGCCCAATTTTGGGGCTCGAGTCCGATATCCGGCGAATCGTACCGCTTTTCGAACAGCGGCTGTCCAAGAACTACATCCTGACCCATTGCGGACGGCGTTCCAAGGACACCGGCCGCCAGGGCGAGCAGAGAGATCAGACGAATCATTGGGGGCCAGGACGAGACTGAAGTGCACTTCAGCAAGTCACATACCTTTCTCTTCTCCTAGATGGAAATTTGAAACTTTCCATTATCGAACACTATTTAGTTTATCCACTCTCTCCACCACCTATCTCTCGTAGCATGAAGACTACCATTCAGGCACTCGCGCTCGGGTGCGCTCTTGCAGCCATGCTGTTTGTTGGCGAGAAGCAGAGCAACAACCGTCCCGGCGAAGTCGACGACGGCATCGCGCTCCTCGGCGAGAAGCAGAGCAACAACCGTCCCGGCGAAGTCGACGACGGCATCGCCTAGCGAACGCCTAGTACCATCAGCATCGAGGCCGGCCCCCGTAACGGAGGTCGGCCTCGGTGTTTATATCAGCTTCGCCTTGTAGCAGTAAACCTACTTCACACCTGCACTCATGACTAGCATGCGCTCAATAGGCGCAAGCGCGCGGAGGCGGATCGGCTCATCCATGGTAACCTCTGGAGTCTCGTGCTTCAAGCAGAGGTAGAGCTTCTCCAGTGTGTTGAGCTTCATGTGCGGGCAGTCGTTGCATGCACAGCCGTTGTCGGGCGGGGCCGGGATGAACGTTTTGTCCGGATTATCCTTCTGCATCTGGTGCAGGATCCCCGTCTCTGTCGCCACGATGAACGTGTCGGCCGGGTTCTCTGTCGCAAAGCGCCGAATCGACGAGGTCGAGCCAATGTGATCGGCATGGCGGAGCACGGCTTCCTCGCATTCGGGGTGGGCTAGCACCAGCGCCTCAGGGTGCCGGACCTTCAGCCGCACGAGTTCCTGCTCGCTAAACACCTCGTGGACGATGCAGGAGCCGTCCCAGAGGACCATGTCGCGGCCGGTCTCCTTCACGAGCCATCGCCCGAGATTCCGGTCGGGCGCGAAGATAATCGGCTGGTCTTTCGGAATCTGCCGCACGATGTGCTCGGCGTTGGACGACGTGCAAATGATGTCGGTCTGCGCCTTGATTGCTGCCGTGCAATTGATGTACGAGATGACAATGTGGTCTGGATGCTGTGCTCGGAACGCCGCGAACTCGTCGGGCGGGCACGAGTCGGCTAGCGAGCACCCTGCGTTAAGGTCCGGCAGGAGGACCTTCTTCGTCGGATTGAGGATTTTCGCCGTCTCGGCCATGAAGTGCACGCCCGCGAAGACGATGATGTCGGCGTCGGTCTTCTCCGCCTCGCGGGCGAGCCCGAGCGAGTCACCGATGTAGTCGGCGATATCCTGGATGTCTCCTTCCTGGTAGTAGTGCGCTAACAGGACCGCGTTCTTCTCGCGCTTCAGCCGCTCGATCTCTTCGAAGAGATCGAGCATGGGGTCTACGTACTCCTCAACGAAGCCAATCGCCGGGTCGAAGGCGACGGTATCAAGGACCGGCAGGTCGAGCACCTCGGGCATAGGGATGGGGGTCGGGGTGAGGCGAATAAGGTGGGCGTGTACGCGAGGCATAGTCAGATGTTTGCCACGCAACGCCCTAGCCGCCCCCATTCGTGTCAACGTCACACGTAAACGATCTACTGTTCGATGGAATCAGCCTGGAACGAGGTCACCGCGAGCGTCTCGTCAGCCGTGTAGCGAATCTGGATCGGGTTGCAGCACACCTCGCAATCTTCGATGTAGGCCTGAGACCGGATCGTGGGGTCGACCAGCATCGAGATCTGGGCAAAGCAGTAGGGGCAACTGAAGAAGACTTCCTCTTCCACGGCAGCGTGAGGATAAACGAAACAGGCGCGCCCCCGTGTGACCGGGCGGCGCGCCTATCCGTTCCGAGCAGATCGGACCGGGCTGCGGGACTCAGCGCGGCAACAGCACCGTGTCGATAACGTGGATGACGCCGTTCGACGCTGTGATATCGGTCGCCACAAAGCGAGCGTTCTCGACGCCAACGCCCACAGAGATCTTCTGGCCGTTCACCGTGGTGAGGCTACGTCGATCGGCAAGGTCGTGGCTCGTGACGCGGCCGGGCACTACATGGTAGGTGAGGATCGCCGTGAGTTGGTCGCGGTTGCGCGGCTTCAGCAGGTCGTCGAGCGTACTGTGCCCGAGCTTGGCGAACGCCTCGTCGGTAGGGGCGAAAACCGTGAAGGGCCCGTCGCCCTGCAGCGTCTCCACGAGCCCGGCTGCCTGGACGGCAGCGACGAGCGTCTCGAAGTCGTCGTTCGACGCAGCGATCTGGACAATGTCGTTGTCGTGGACGGCTGGCAGCGTCGGTGCGTCGGCCGTCGGCATGAAGAACACGGAGAGGAAGGCGAGGAGATAAAGAAAGGTTGGCATGGGACCGATGGGAAATGGGGACAGGAATCAGGGCGGCACCGGGTCGGTGTGTCCTGAGCGTGCCCTACCGACGAGCCCTCGCTGCTAATCGATGCACCCTAGCGGACAAGCGGGACGCAGACGCGACGAACGGGAGCGTCACACGATAAACGGCTCGCTTCTCCCCTAGCGCAGCACGAGCGTGGCGAGCAGCAGCCCCGTGGTCAGCACGCCGCACCCCGTCCGAAACGCGTTCCAGAACACCCATCGCCCTTCAAACTGCGCGCGCGCCGCCACAACTGCGTCTCCATCGAGTTTGGCGAGATCGAGCGACTGGAGTTGGTTGTTGAGCGGTACGTTGGCGAGGAACGTGGGCAGTTGTACGCCTAGCAGGTAGAGCGCCAAGGCACCGAGAAGCAGCAATCGCAGCCCTCCGTCGAGTACCGGCACCAGGACGATGGCTGCCCCGATCAGCGAGAGTACGGACCCCACCCACACGAGCAGGAAACGCGGGTCGTTGTCTTGGATGATGCGGTCCATGGCCTGGAAGGCGCGCAGGAAGTCGCGGTCGGGGAGCGCGCGGATTCCGGGCATGACGACCACTGCGAAGGCGAAGACGAGCCCCGTCGTGAAGCTGACGAGTAGCGTGGCCCCATAGAGGAGCAGGATTGAGACTGACATAGCAAAGAGGAACGAGGGCGCGCCGCCGAGAGGGCCGCGCGCCCTGATGAGTGACTACGCAGCAGCAGGGAGACCGTGATCCGTCGTGTGGCTTTGAGCAGAGCGGCTCTGTTCAGCGCCCTGCAACACGACCTCGTGCTCGATTACGGAGGCACAGAGGAGCGCGAAGCCGAGTTCGATCCCTGTTGCCCAGAGGAGCGAGGAACCAGGTGCACCGTCTAGCACAATGGAGAGTAGCCGGGCCGCCCCGTAGGCTCCGTACACGACCGTCGCGATCTGCAACGCTTGCCTGCTTCGGCTGCGCTGGACCACGCCCCGGACAACAAAGAGGCCGCACAGAGCCAGGATCGCTCCCGGTGCACGGATCTCCGAGAGGAGACTCGGATCGGAGCCGAGGAGAATCCCATTGGTCGCGAAGAAGGCGTGGGGGGTCACGAGGATAGCCATACCCAGTGCGATGAGCGTCAGACCTGCGAGGGCGAGAAGGAGTTGGATGCCAAGTCGAGTCATGCCGCAACCTCCCGCACTGCGGCGTTCCAGGCCCCTGCGGCCGCAGCGTCCTGTGCGTAGGCCGCAAAGTCTTTGGGCGAACGTCCAAGAGCACGCTGCACGCCATCGGAGAGGCTTGCGTTTCGCCCGTCCAGGACCGTGGCGAAGAGATAGTCGAGCATCCAGACGACCTCGTTGGGCGCGCCGGATGCGCGGATGCCTTCCACGAAGGCGTCGTGCGGGACCGGAACGAACCGGACGGGCCGCCCTGTGGCGTGCGTGAGCTCTGTAGCGATGTCCTCGAACGTCATCAAGCGCGGCCCGGTGACCTCGTAGACCTCGCCCGCATGCCCGGGTTCGGTCAGCGCAGCCACCGCCACATCGGCAATGTCGTCCACGTCTACGAAGGGCTCAGGGATGTCGCCCGCAGGCAACGTGATCTGCCCGGCAAGCACCATGTCAGCGAAGGCCCCTTCGGAGAAGTTCTGGCTGAACCAGCTTGCGCGGACGATCGTCCAGTCGAGTCCGCTCGTCTGTACGATGCGTTCGCAGGCCTGCGCCTCGGCCTCGCCGCGCCCCGAGAGGAGCACGAGGCGCCGGACGCCCTGCTCCTTCGCGCGGTCGACGAAGGCTTGAACGGCGTCGGTAGCACCAGGGACGGCGAGGTCAGGCGCGTAGGTGATGTAGGCAGCCGTGACATCGACGAGGTTGGCGCTCCAGGTTGCCTCGTCGTCCCAGTCGAAGCGGGGCGTGGCCGAGCGCGAGCCGATGCGCACATCATGGCCACGATCGAGCAATCGGTGCACGATGCGCCGGCCGGTTTTGCCCGTGCCTCCGAGGACGAGGATGCGGCCGGTGTTGGGCTGAGATAGGGTCGTCATGAGGTATACCGTTGGGTTGGTGATCGGAAGACACCTCCAGGGTAGGGCGTTGCTTCGCCTCGCTTCTTGACCACCGATGCCATCCTCTTGACCGAGGACGCCATCCCTCCAGACCAACCGTGTTTGCGGCCTAGACTTGCCCCTGCGCGCTGAGCCGGAAGGAGCGCGGCGTCTGGCCTGCCCAGCGCTTGAACGCCCGCGTGAAAGCACTCTGCTCCGAGAACCCCGTCATAAATGCGACCTCGGCGAGGGAACTGTCGGTGTCCTTCAGCAGCCGTCTCGCCAGCCTTCGCCGCGCCTCGTCGACAAGCGTCTGATACGAATGCCCTTCATCGGCAAGGCGCCGTTGGAGGGTGCGGCCGCTCATTCCGAGTAGCCTTGCTACGGCCGAGAGTGTCGGGATGCCCTCACTCAAGCTCGTCGTGACGAAGTCGTGGACCTGGCGCGCGAGCGGAGCGCCGTCGTCGATGGCCGCCACCTCGGCGTCGAGGTGCGTGTCGAAGAAGCGGACAAGCCCGGCGTCGCCGAGCTTGTTGGGCGCGCGCAGCGTCTCTGACGACATTTCCAGTGCATCGTGGTCGGCGTCGAAGTGCACGGGGCACCCGAAGTAGGCCTCGTGCTCCCGCGCAGACGATGGAGCGGCGTGTCTGAGGTACACCGCCTTCAGTTGGAAGGGCGCCGCGGACACCTCGCGTGCGATGGCGACGAAGCTCGCCAGCGTGGCCTCGTTGGAGAGCCGCATGCCGAGGCGACGCTCTCCCTCACGGTGCAGGTGCATGAATGCGCCACCGCTCGTCCGCTCGACCTCGTATTGCGCCACGTTGGTCAGCACGATGACATAGCGAGCAGCGCGTTCGAAGGTGCCGCCCAACGTCAGCGCCGACTTCATCGCGAGGCCGAGTGCGCCGTAGTCGTTGCAACGCATGGAGGCGCCCGCCCGAAGCGGGAGCGTCAAGCCGTGGCCGTCGGCCAGCGCCACCCGCTCAAAAAAGTCGTAATAGTCTGCCGCCTTCAGCATGTAGGCGGGATCGGGCGGGCCCTCCCGGGTGAGGCCAACCGAGTTCAGCAAGGCAACACGATCCACGCGATCGTCCGCCGCCGCCACTACCTTGCGCGCGAACAGCGAGGTCATTCGTCCCATGAGGCACTAGATCGATTCCGAGTGGAGAGCGTGGATGTAGAAGCCCCCAACCTAGCTCAGCCCCCTGTATGTTCGCTACCGTCCGCGGCACTGCTGTCCGCGGCACTGCTGTCCGCGGCATTAGCACCAACAATTGGCACCAATAACAAAGCCTCCGAGGTAGCAGTCCCTCGGAGGCCTCATACGTTGTTTGGCGGGCGCGTTTACAAGTCGCTGCCCTCGGATTTTTGCGGAGCCCCCGTGGCGGCTTCGAGCACGATGTCGATCATGCCGTAATCCTTCGCTTCCTGCGGGCTCATGAAGTTGTCGCGGTCGGTGTCGCGCTCGATTACCTCGATGGGCTGGCCGGTATGGTGAGCGAGCAGGCCGTTGAGGTGCTGCTTGATCCAGAGGATCTCTTTCGCCGCGATCTCGATGTCGGAGGCCTGGCCCTGAGCACCGCTGGACGGCTGGTGGATCATGATGCGGCTGTTGGGCAACGACGAGCGCTTGCCCGGGTGGCCCGCCGTCAAGAGGAAGCTCCCCATCGAGGCCGCGAGCCCGACGCAGATCGTCGCCACGTTGGGCCTGACATACTGCATCGTGTCGTAGATCGCCATGCCTGCATAGACGCTGCCGCCCGGCGAGTTGATGTAGAAGTTGATGTCCTTGTCCGGGTCCTCGGAGGTGAGGAACAGCAGCTCGGCGACCTTGATGTTGGCGATCTGGTCGTTGACGGGCGTGCCGAGGAGCACGATGCGGTCGCGCAGCAGGCGGCTAAAGATGTCGAACGACCGCTCGCCGCGTGCCGAGCGTTCCACGACGACGGGGACGAGGCCCGCGTTAACGCCGTTGATGGTCTGCTCCCAGGTGTTGGAACTGTAGGAGCCGTCGGGCAGCAGCGAGGCCTTGATGCCGCGGGCAAACTTGATGAAGTCCTGAGTGGAGCGGTCCTGAGTCATGCGTTCGAGAGGGGTGCGATTGGTCGGGGGCAGAAGCGTGACGAGTGTCGCCGGGCCAACCTTGGCCTGACGACGCGGTTCCGAGGGCTACCCGAGTGGGTAGGAGTGGTTCGGACGTTCAGTTCGTCCGTGATCCTGTGTCCGTGATCCTGTGGTGCTATGCTTAGCTCACTGGAACACCGGACCAGTGAACTACTCTTCGTCCGTGTCGAAATCCTGGCGCGACTTCTCGGTGATCGTGAACCGGCTCTTGAGCGCGTCAAAGAGGCGCTGGTTGACGAGGCGCGTCACCATCTGGTCCATCGCGCCGGGCTGGCTGGCGAAGAACTGCCGGAGCAGGTTCACGTCGATGGGCTCGCGCTCCTCCGCTTCCTCGTCACCTTCGGCAGGCGCGGGCGGCTGCGCGATGCGCATGAACTCGGCGTCGATGTCTTCCTCGGTGACCTCCAGGCCATCGGCCTCCATGATCTTCTCGCGGACCAGCATCCAGCGAACCTGGTCGCGGGCGAGTCCGCGGCGCTCCTCGCGAAAACCGGCGAGGTCGAAGTGCGGTGGCAGTTGGCCTCCGGCTCGCTTCTCCAGATCCTCCACCTGCTGGTCGAGGACCGTCTCCACGACCGATTCTGGGACCTCGAAGTCGTGCCGCTCCATGGTTTTGCGGAAGAGCGATTCCTCGAGCGCCTCCTCCGAACGACGCGCCCACCGCTTTTCGAGCTCCGCGCGGGCGAACGCCTTGAAGCTATCAAGGTCTGCCGCTTCGCCGTTCGTTGCCTCCTCAATGAAGGCCTCGTCCAACTCTGGAAGCTCGCGGGCCTGCACCTGCTTGACGGTCACCTGAAAACGGTCGACCTCTGCGTCCACCTCCTCTGCATCCTCGTCACCCGAGGGATCCGCGCTCTGCGAGTCGAGGTCGACCAAAAAGACGTCCCCGACTGCCTTGCCGAGCAGAGCCTCCTTGAGAGCGGGACGCAGGTCGGGGTTGAAGAGCGGGACGCGGGCGTCCTCCTGCTTCTTGCCGATGATCGGCGTGTCCGTCTCCTTATCGACGAGTTGGAAGTCGATCACAGCGATGTGGTCCTCGCCGATGGCCGTGCCTTCGGGCGTGTCGACCTCCTCCGCCTTGTCGTCACGGCGGCGCTCGATGTCGGCATCGATTTCCTCGTCGGTCACGTCGTGAGTGAACTTAGTCGCCTCAGCGTCCGCGAAGGCGTCTAGCTCGAAAGCAGGGCGGACGCCAAACATGACGCGGGCATTCAGGTCCTCGCCGGGCTCGTAGTCGAGTTCGGTGAGACGCGGGCTGCCCATCACATCGTAGGCGTCGTTCTCCTCAACCTCCGTCTTAAACGCTTCGCCGATGAGTTCTTCGGCAACCTGGACCGCCACGGCATCGCCGTACATCTTGCGGACGACCGAGAGCGGCACCTTGCCAGGGCGGAAGCCCTTCATCGAGACGTGCTTGCGCTGCTGGCGGAGCACCTTGTCGATGCGCGGCTCCAGTTCGATGCGCGAGGCTTCGATGTCGAGCGTGTAGTCGACATCGTTTTGAGCGGTGACGGTCGTATTCATCGGCGGGACGAGAGGCGGGGGAAGCAGAAAGCAACGATAGCCGAGCAATATCTGGCACCGCCTAGACCGGTTCCAGAGCGCTGCCGGTCTGCACGGGATTTTGGCGAGGGCACCTTGAGCATCCCGACCCTGATCCGCAAAATGATACACCGCTGAAAATATAATTGAACACTCCTCTTAATTGTCCTCACCAAACGTCGATAGTACAGGTAGTCGCCCAAAGCGACCAGCCTCTCTTCTAGGTTCTCATCAAGGCGACGCCCACCCGCCTAGCCACGCCCGCACGCGCTTGTACCACCGCGCATGCGGGCGTCGTTTTTTACGACATCATTGTGCACGCAGCAGAGCGTTGCACAGCGCTTGGCACGAGCCACGCCGAGGTGGCTGTGAACCCGGAGCGGGGCGTATCGTTGGAGCCTGGTTGCTCCCCCTGCCACCCGTCCACCGCCATGCCTGCGCTCGTCGACTTTTCTACCCTGTCCCAGCTGTTTCGCCGCACCTCCGATCACTATGCGGACTCAGGCCGTGCCGCGCTGACGTACAAAGACAAGCGCACGAAGGAGTGGACCGACCTGACATGGGACGAGGTACGCGACCAGGCAGAAGCGTTCGCAGGCTATCTGCACAGCCAGGGCATTCGCCCCGGCGACCGCGTCGCAATTCTCTCGGAGAATCGCCCCGAGTGGGCCTTCACGGACCTTGGTGCGCAACTGCTCGGCGCGGTCAATGTGGCGCTCTACACAACGCAGCCAGCCTCGCAGGTGAGCTACATCGTGCAGGACTCGGGCGCCACCGTGCTCGTCGTCTCGACGGGCGTACAGGTGCGCAAAGCCGAGGCCATTCTGGACGAGTGCCCGGCGCTAAAGCGTGTACTCGTCATGGCCGAGATGCGCAAGGACTATCCCGAAGCGTTCGTCGCCTGGGACGATGCGATGGCCGAGGGGGCTGCCTACGCTGACGAGCACGCCGAGACCCTCGCAGCCTTCTCAGACGCCGTACAACCCGACGACCTCGCCGCGCTCATCTACACCTCCGGCACGACGGGCCACCCGAAGGGCGTCATGCTCACACACCGCAACTTCGTGAGCAACGTGCAGGCCGCCCTCCAGCGCTTTCCTATCACGCCCGACGACACACACCTCAGCTTCCTCCCGCTCAGCCACGCCTTCGAGCGCACCGCGGGCTACTACCTCATGCTGGCCGCAGGCGGACGCATCGCCTACGCGGAGAGCATCGACACCGTCTCGAAGAACCTGCCGGAGGTCAGCCCGACGGTCTTCGTCTCAGTGCCGCGCCTCTTCGAGCGGGTGTACAACCTCATCCAGAAGTCGCTCCAGGAAGGCCCCGCCGTGAAGCGCCGCCTCTTCGACTGGGCCGTGGAGACGGGCCAGAAGGTGGCGCAGAAACAGATGATCGGCAAGGAGCCCGGGCCGCTCCTCGCCGCGCAACACGCGGTGGCACACAAGCTGGTGTTCTCCAACCTCCACGAGAAGCTCGGCGGGCAGCTCCGCTTCGCCGTCTCGGGCGGGGCCGCGCTACCGAAGAAGATCGGCGAGTTTTTCCAGGCCGCGGGCGTGCCGCTCGTAGAAGGCTACGGCCTCACGGAGACGGCCCCCGTGCTCTCCGCGTCGCCGCTCGACCGCCCCGCCTATGGCACCGTCGGCCACGTCTTCCCAGGCGTGACGGTCGGCATCCGCAGCGTGGCGTCGGGCCAGCTCATCGCGCAGGTCTCCGGCGAGGACTACCCCACCACGCTCAACAGCGGCGAGGGCGAAATCGTGGCGCGCGGGCCGAACCTGATGCGCGGCTACTGGCAGAACGACGCTGCCACCGCCGACGTGATCGACGACGAAGGCTGGTTCCACACGGGCGACATCGGGCGCTTCGAGAACGGCAACCTCCGCATCACCGACCGCCTGAAGCACATGATCGTGTCGAAGGGCGGCAAGAACATCTATCCTGGCCCCATCGAGGAGCAGTTCAAGACGGAGCCGCTCATCGAGCAGCTGATGGTGATCGGCGAGGGCCGCGAGTTCCTGACGGCGCTGGTCGTCCCGAGCCACGAAGTACTCCGCCTGTTCGCCGCCGAGCAAGGCATCACGGCTGAGAAGCCATCGGCGCTTCTGGACGACGCGCGCGTTCAGAAGCACTTCTCACAGCTGTTCCGCGCCTACTCGAAGGAGTCCGCCTCCCACGAGAAAATCCGCGACTTCCGCCTGCTCTCGGAGGCCTTCAGCGTCGAGAACGGCCTGATGACGCCCACGCTCAAGCTCCGCCGCCGAGCCATCGAAGCCGCCCACGCCGACGCCATCGACGAGATGTACGCCGCGGTGGTTTGAGGCGTAGACGGCTCCCCCCGTCCTGCATCGCCTCCGTTCTGTCGAACTCCGCTCCTCGGACTGTCCCCCTCAAACTTGAGGGGGACAGCTTGTGCGCCGTTGCAGGCGTACAAGCGGGGGGAGCCGAGCCGAACGCTGTAAGCCGACAGCCCCTCCTACATCCGCTCCGGCGCGCTGATGCCGAGGATGGTGAGGCCGTTGTTGAGTACCTGGCGGGCCGCTTCAGACAACGCCAAACGAGGTAGGGCGACTTCCTCAGGCTCGCGCAGAATAAAACAGTCGTTGTTGAACCGGCTGTACTCGGTGGCCACTTCGCGCAGGTACGTCACTAGCCGGTGCGGCCCCATCGACTTGGTCGCATCAGATATTGCGTCAGCGAACTTTGGGAGCACCTTCATTAGGCTGACTTCACTGGGATGTGTCAGCGCGGACCAATCAACCGACTCAGGGTCGAACGCTAGCCCCTGGTCTTCTGCTTTTCTCTGGATCGACCTAATCCGAGCGTGCGCGTATTGGAGATAGAAGACAGGGTTCTTGAAGCTTGCCTCCGTTGCCTCGTTCAGGTCAAAATTGAGGTGGGTGTTTGGCGAAAGCATCTGAAAGTAGAAACGGACGACGTCAGGACCCGCAGAGTCTGTCAGTTCGATGTCGACCTCCTCGCTCGCTGCCTTTTCGCAAATCGCTTCGTTGATCTCGTCCATGAGTTCGTCTAGCGTCACGTAGGTCGCCTTCCGCGTGCTCATCTTGACTTCCTGGCCGTCGCGGACGAGCGTGACGAACTGGTAGACGAGCACCTCAATCTTCGACGCGTCACCGCCGAGCGCTTCGACGCCGCGTACCACGTCGGGATAGGTCGCGATGTGGTCGGCTCCGAAGATGTCGACGGCCTTGTCGAAGCCGCGATTCAGCTTGTCGAGGTGGTAGGCAATGTCGGGCAGCCGGTAGGTCGGCTCGCCGGACGACTTTACGAGGACGGTGTCCTTCGCCTCTTCCTCGCCGTCTTTGTTGGTGACGACTTTGCCAAGCTCGCCGGTCTTGAACCAGACCGCCCCGTCCTTGTCGTAGGCGAGGTCCTTGGCGCGCAGCTCCTCGACGGCGTCCCACACGGCGTTGGAGGCGTAGAGGCTGTGCTCGTTGAAGTACTGCATCGGCGCACGGCCCTGCGGATCGTCGCCCACGGGTATGCCGATGCGCCGCATCGTCTGTTCGATGTCGCCGAAAATGGCGGCTGTGGCAGCGTCCTTGAAGAGCGTCTGGGCGTCATTCCGGCCGAGCACATCGTCGCCGTGCTCAGCGCGGACGGCCTCGGCGATGGTCTGGATGTAGTCGCCCTGGTAGCCGTCGTCGGGGAAGCTCTCCGGGACGACGAGCCCGCCTTCGAGCGTCTTCGTCGGCACGTCGGGGTTGACGAGCGCCTCGTAGCGCGCCATCACCGACTGCGCGAGGACGCGCATCTGGCGGCCTGCGTCGTTGAAGTAGTACTCGCGTGTGACGTCGTAGCCGGTCCAGTCGAGGAGGTTGGCGATCGTGTCGCCGAGGACCGCGTTGCGCCCGTGACCAACCGTGAGCGGGCCGGTCGGGTTGGCGGAGACGTACTCCACGAGCGCGGTCTGGCCGTTGCGCTCGGCGCGCCCGTAGGCATTGCCCTGCGCCAGGATCTCCGCGACGCCATCGTAGAGGTAGGCGGTCGAAAAGCGAAAGTTCAAGAAGCCCGGCCCTGCGACTTCCACGGCCGCGATGCGCTTCGGGTCAGCGCTCTCGTTCAGCGCATCGGCGAGGTGTTGCGCGATCTGGCGCGGGTTCGAGCGCAGCGGCTTGGCGAGCTTGAGCGCCACGTTCGAGGCAAGGTCGCCATGCTCGGGGTTGTTCGGCGTCTGGAACTCAGGGTCGAGTGCCGCCGCGTCGAAGCCATCCGGCGCACTAGGATAGGTAGCGAGCGCCGCGCGGATCTGCTGGGCGAGGTAGTCAGTCACGGTCGAAGCATGGATGTGTGGCGTGGCTCTCCCCCCGTTCTGCGTCGTCTTCGATCCGCTCACGGATCTTCGCTCCTCGAACTGTTCCCCTCGAATTCGAGGGGGACAGCTTGACCGTCGTTCAGACGAGTCAAGCGGGGGAGTTTGGAGGAACGACAACGCTAGAAGCTAGCCGACCTTTCACATGGGGCCTGCCAACTCTGTGTAGATTTTCGAGCCGCATCGTCTCTACCTACGCCTTCATGCGCCACGCCCTCTTCGCTGTCCTCGTCTTGCTGCTGCCGTCCAGCGGCTGCGTGACCACCAGCGAATCGCCGTCGGGCGGCACGTGGTCAGGCCCTCGCCCGGACGCTCCAGCTGAGCCGCCGCGCCCGACGCCGTTCGTCGATGGCAACAACGTGGCCGGGACGTGGCGCGCTGTGGAAGCCATCGCCGATCCCGATCGCAACCGCGACCTCCGCGAGGGGGTCCTCACGATGACGCTTACCATCCGCCGCGACGGCACGGCCACGCTGCGCGGCGAGGACCGCCGCCTCGGCTCTGGCCCGGTCCGCTTTGATGGTACGCTCGCCGGTGAACGCCTCGCCTTCGACGGCATGGACGGCAGCGCTGCTGTGTCGATGCGTTCGGGTCGCCTCGTCGTCTTTGACCCGCGCGGACGGCGCACCGTCTACGCCCGTGAATCCTAGCGCCCACCCACCCCCGCTCTCTCGTGCTTGCTGACCACACCTTTGCCGTGCTCGGAGCCGGCAACATCGGCCGTGCGCTCATCGGCGGCCTCCTCCGCGGCGGCGATGTGCGCCCTGAACAACTCCACGCCACGCGCCGCAACCCGTTCGCCCTCGACGCGCTCCTGGAGCAGTTTCCAGGCATCCATGCTGGCACGGACAACGCCGAGGCCGTCCGCGGCGCGACCGTCGTGATCCTCGCCGTGAAGCCGCAGAACCTCGACGCGGTCATGGACGCCGTCCGCGACGATGTGCCCGCCGACGCACTCGTGCTGTCGATCCTCGCCGGGTTGACTACCGACGCGCTCTGCGACGCACTCGGGCAGCCGCTCGCTGTCGTTCGAGCAATGCCGAACACGCCTGCCCTCGTCGATGAGGCCGCCACGGCCATCACGCCGGGAACCCACGCCACGGAAGTGCACATCGCGGTGGCGAGAGAGATTTTTGCCGCCGTCGGCCCTACGGTCGAGGTCCTGCCCGAGTACCTCATGGACGCCGTGACGGGTCTCTCCGGCAGCGGCCCGGCGTACATCTACATGGTTATCGAGGCGCTCACGGACGGCGGCGTGAAGATGGGGCTGCCGCGTCCGCAGGCACTCAGACTCGCTGCCCAGACGGTCTACGGCGCGGCGAAGCTCGTGCTGGAGACGGGCCTCCACCCGGCGATCCTTCGCGACCAGGTGACGACGCCCGGCGGCACCACCATCGCCGCCATCGCCGAATTGGAGCGCCACGGCCTTCGCCCGATGCTCATTGAGGCAGTTGGCACGGCCACAGCCCGCTCGCAGGCACTCCGGGAGCGCGACTGAGGTTTCGCACCGACCTGCCGACGCCCTAGCCCTCCGCTTGCTCGCGCATCCGCTCAGCTTGTTCCTCCAACCGCAGCGCCTCGACGATCGGGTCGAGGTTGCCGCCAAGAATGTTCTGGAGCGCGTGGTTCTTGTTGCCGCCTTCGAGGCGGTGGTCGGTCACGCGGCCCTGCGGCCAGTTATAGGTGCGGATTTTGGCGGAACGATCGCCAGAGCCGACCATCTCCTTGCGGGCGGCAGCGCGCTCAGCCTCGGCCTTCTCGCGCTCCATCTGGTAGAGCCGGCTACGTAGCACCCGGAGCGCCTTGTCCTTGTTTTTATGCTGGCTCTTTTCGTCCTGGATGCTCACGACAAGCCCCGTCGGGATGTGCGTGATGCGGACGGCGGAGTCGGTCGTGTTGACGCTTTGCCCGCCCGGTCCCGACGAACGGTAGACGTCGATGCGGAGGTCGTTGTTATGGATCTCGATGTCTACGTCCTCAGCCTCAGGCAATACGGCCACAGTGGCCGCTGAGGTGTGGATGCGGCCCTGGCTCTCTGTCGCGGGCACGCGCTGCACGCGATGCACCCCGCTCTCGAACTTGAGCAGTCCGAAAGCCTGGGTGCCTCGGACGGTGAAGATGAGCTCTTTGTAGCCCCCTTGCGTCCCCGCCGTGGCGTCCATGAGTTCGATGCGCCAGCCGTGGTTTTCGGCGTACTTCTCGTAGACCCGGTACAGATCCCCGGCAAACAGGGCGGCTTCGTCGCCGCCGGTCCCCGCGCGAATCTCAACGATAGCGTCCTTGGCGTCGGCAGGGTCTTTGGGAATTAGCAGCTGGCGGAGCGTCTCTTCGGCCTCGGGCAGCTTTGCTTCGACTTCCTCCAGTTCCATCGCAGCCATCTCGGCAAGCTCGCCGTCGCCCTGTGCCATTTCAGCGAGGTCGGTCTGTTCCTGCTGCAAACCTTCGTAGGTATCGATCGCCGCGACGATCTCACGCAGGTCGGACAGTTCGCGCCCGAGCTCGGCGAGTTGCTTGGGATCAGTGGCAACCTCGGGCTGGGCCATCAAGCGGTTTACCTCAGCAAAGCGCGCCTTCAGATCGGCGAGGGTATTAGGGTTAAGCATGCGGTGCAGAACGGGGCTGTAGTCAAAGCTGTCTAAGGTACGCTTTTCGGCACGGGGCCTCGGCTTTTCACGGGTGAGACGAGCGAGCGTCATAGTTGAGACCAGGGGCACATTCGAGGCACGCGCACCTGTTCAGGAGAGGGCTGGAGAATCGATTCCGTTCCGTTTCGGTGCGGTATACATGTGACCTCGCGGTCGGGTATGCCGCTCGCATAGGAGGTGCTGGTCGTCTGTCGTACTAGGCAGCGTCCCATCACCCATCGACTCGGTCTGTGCCGGACTCGCTTATCCCCACCGCCCTCATTGCCGTCTGGCTGCTGCTCTGCGGCACCGTTGCGGCCAGCCTAGACTTCGTCGCCACGCGGCCAGTTGTGGTAGCCGTCGAAGACTTCCGGCGGGCTGGGATGACCGACGAGCAGGTACTCAGCGAAGCTACGCAGGCGGCGTTCAGCGAAGAGGCGAACTGGTGGTGGGTGCGCTCTGGCCCTGTACGGCTCGTGTTCGAAGATGCGCGCCCCTACGACATAGACCCTGCGCTTGTGACGTCGATCCGACACAGCGCGCCTGACCTCGTCATCCACCTCCCTGCCTCTGCACACTAGCCGCCCGGGCGGCACCACCATATTCACTTGGCGGGCCTCGGCCAGCTCCTGATACCGCGCGGCTGCGGTGTCGGCCTGAGCGCTCGCCACCGGGAGGCGGTCTGGGTGTGCGGGACCGCCTCCCACCTTTTTGGGGGTGCATTCAGTTCAGATCGGCCCGTGCTTTCGCTCCACATATCACGCCCCTAGAGATTGATTCTGCTGGACCATGGACTTTCTATGCATATATGCGGATGTTAGGGCTCTAGCCGACACAGCCCAGGACTATGGCCACGACGATACCCCTGCTCAAACCAGGCACGATTCTCATAGCGGAACCAGCGCTCCGAGACTCCAACTTTCGACGCACCGTGATACTACTCTGCGAGCATTCCACGGACGGTAGCTTCGGCCTGATTCTGAACCGACCGACCGGCCACCACCTCTCTGACGTGCTGAACATGCCGCTCGGGTTCGATGCCGAGTTGTACCAGGGCGGCCCCGTCCAACTCGACACGCTCCACTTTCTGCATCCCTACGGCCGAGCCATCCACGGCGCGCTGCCCATCATTGATGGCATATGGTGGGGCGGCGACTTCGACGACGCTGTTGCGCAGATTCAGTCTGCTCGTTTGGACCCAAATGGGCTTCGGTTCTTTGCGGGCTATGCTGGGTGGGCGCCCGACCAACTCGACGAGGAGGTCACCCAGGACGGCTGGGTCGTTCGCCCCGGCCATCCGCGCTTCGTATACGACAGCGACACCCAGCTCTGGCGCGAACTTGTGGTGGCACTGGGCGGGGAGTACCGCCTCCTGGCCAATTTCCCGGACGATCCCTCGCTCAACTGAGCGCCTGCACGTCCCGCCACCCAGCCACTCACGCCGCTCGATTTCGGCGCGCAGCGAGATCGCCGAGCCGGTCGATGAGCGAGCGGATCTCGCTATGCTTGTCGTAGAACCCGTCTGCGCCAGCATCAAGGCACTTGCGACGGTAGAACTCGCTGCCGTGGTTGGATAGCATGAACACGGTGCTGTCTACGGCCTCGCTGCGGAGCTGTCGGAGCACCCAAATTCCGCTTCGGTCCGGCATGTTGATGTCGAGCACGATCACGTCGGGCCGCAGATCGTGTGCGAAGCGATAGGCCGTTGTCGCCGTCTCCGCTTGGGCGACTACCTCGACGGCAGACACCGCTTGAAGAGTCTCGACGAGAGCCCGACGCACCTCGCGGGAGTCGTCCGCAAGCAGAACCCGAAGGCGTTGACCCGTGCGATCTTCGTCTCGGCTGACTCGGTCTACGGAGGTCATACGTGTTGGCTCGCGTTCGGACATTCCTTCTTCCTCGTTGCTCCGGCACTACGTCCGTCTAGCAGAGACAAAGCCCGCGGATGAGCGGGGCCGTGTGGTTATGGGTATCAAATATGGTGTAACACAGGGGTGTTTGCCATCAGCGGGCCTACCAGTTTCTAGCCGATAGACCTTGGAGGAATCTGTCGGACGTACGCGAGAGCCGCGTGTAGTCGAAATGCTGACACCTTCCCGCGATTTCCCCCAGCAAGGGCTGCATGCTTCGGTCTCAGCACGACCGCTCCTTGGACTCCCAGAGCCATTGCTTCGGTGGATACGCTTATCCGGTCGCACTCCCTAGACGATCGCTAGTCGACCAAGCCGTTCTTAATGGCGTAACGCGTCAGCTCGGCATTGCTCTTCATGCCCATTTTCTGAAGCATGCGGGAGCGGTACGTGCTGATGGTCTTCACGCTCAGCGTCAACTCATCGGCAATCTCGCTCACCTGCTTGCCCGAAGCGATGCGGCATAGCACCTGATATTCACGGTCCGAGAGGCCTTCATGCAAGGCTTGCCCCGGTTCACTGTCGAGGTGCGTGAGCAGCGTTTCAGCGAGTGCGGGCGTGACGTATCGCCCCCCGGAGGCCACGCGGCGGATTGCGCGGACGAGGTCGCTGAGTGCGCTTTCCTTTGTGAGATAGCCTGAGGCGCCTGCGCGAAGGACTCGCACCGCATATTGGTCCTCAGGGTGCGCAGAGAGGACGAGGAGCGGCAGTTTGGGATATGCGCCCTTGAGGTGCTTGATGAGGTCGAGGCCGCTCACGCCAGGCATGCTTAAGTCGAGCACCACCACGTCGCACTCAGTCTCCCTCAGCAGTGCGATCAGCGTGTTTCCGTCTGCTGCTTCCCCGCTCACGCTCAGATCGATCGCCTCGTTGATGATGTCGACCAGGCCACGCCGAACAATAGCATGGTCGTCGGCGATATGAACACGGATCATGGGTAGAGGAGCCTGTTGGAAGAGCGCGAAACGGTGTTCATGATAACGCTGTGAGGTGCGATCAATTCGTTGGGTGAGAGACCGGATGATGCAACGAGAGGCCACGTACGGAGGCAACAGCACGGACAGGCACCTCGGCAACCAGCGTTGTCCCGTCCTCCGCGTTCCCTTCGACGGAGAACGTGCCGTTGAGAATCAGGGCGCGCTCGCGCATGCCCAAAACGCCCAACGAGCGCTTCTCGGGGTCCGCTGTGATGCCCACGCCGTTGTCACGGACGGTCAGGCGAAGCCGGCCGTTGTAGTGGAGCAATAAGATTTCGACCGCCGACGCTCGGGCGTGGCGTGCCACGTTGGTGAGCGCCTCCTGGAGAATGCGGAAGAGAGCCGTGCCCACCTCAGTGGGGATGGTCGCCTCATCAATGTCGGGGCTGGTCGTGAGGCGGGCCGGCACATCGGTCTGCGCGGTGAACTGCTCGGCCTGCCACTCCATGGCGCTCACGAGCCCGAAGTCGTCGAGCACGCCGGGGCGAAGTCTCGTGGCAATCTGGCGTACGTGCTGGATGGTGTCATCGATCAGTTCTTCCGTGTCCACCACCCGTCCCTCAATCTCGGGGTCATCGCTGGGGAGCCGCTGGGCAAGCCACCCGACCCGGAGCCGAAGCGCGGTGAGCGCTTGGCCCAGCACGTCGTGGACCTCGCGCGAAATGCGGCGACGCTCTTCCTCGCGCACGGACTGCAGGTGCCCCGCAAGTTCACGCAAAGCCAGACGCGACCGCTCGAGTTCCGTGCGCACCGCGACGCGCTCTGTCACGTCCGTAGCCACGCCGATTACACGGGTTACCTCCCCCTTGGCATTGCGTAGCGGCGTGTAGGTGGTCTCGAACGCGTGCCCGCCGAAATCGATCAGGACGCTTACTCGATCGCCTGCCAAGGCTGACCGGATGGCTCGAACGATCCGGGGGTTGGTGCTCGCGTATAGCTCCAGCGCCGACTGCCCCACTAGCTCACCAGGCGCGAGACCGATGCCTTCAAGCCCCCGCCCCTCTACCTGGACGAAATGGCCTCGCTCGTCCATGGCAAAGAACACGATCGGAGCGTTCTGGGCGACTTGACTCAGCAGCACTGAGCGCAGGTGCAACTCCGTCTCCGTTCGATCCCGCTGCGCCTGCGCCTCTACTAGGGCGGTTGTGTCACGGATGAGTAAGAGAAAGTCGTGCTCGGCGATGGCCACGCACACCGCCTCGCGATGGCGGAGCCGGCCTTCTACCTCGGTGCGGTACGGTACGCGCTGACGCTGCCCGGTCGCCAGGCTCGTTTGGCAGGCAGCGATCACGCGTTCCATCGTCTTGCTGCCCAGCGTGCGGTCGAGGTCCATCCGCCGTTCCATCTCTGGCGATACCGCCGTCACAAACTCATCGGGGATGTGGACATCGCGGATGTTGCCCTCGTCGTCGATCCGCGCGATGATATCGGGCACAGCTTGTACCAACGAGCGGAAACGGGCAGCAATCGGCGCCTGAGCCCCCGACCGGGCTACGACGAACCGATAGCTCGCAAGCAGCGATGCCGCGCTGAACGTATCAGCATCGAGGACGTCGGTGACCCCATGTGCGGCAAGCATGGGATAGTCCGTTGCCGACCGGACGAGCACCATAACGGCATGACGTAGACCCACTTTTGCAAGGACCGAGGGTGCAGGCAATGCAGGTTCTTCCACCACCACGACCCAGTCCGCCTCCGCGGTAAGTCGTTGGCTCACCTCCGACCAGGTAGCCACCGCGCTAACCGTCGTCACGTCACGAAGGGCCACTTCAACGCGATCTCGGCACGCAGCCGTTGGGCCGACATACAGAACTGCAGGAGACGATACCGCGCTCACCAACGAGACTGTCAGGTGGAAGGGGTGTGCAGGTGTGAAATATAGGTGGGGTCCTGATCAGGTATGACCTGAACTCACCCACTGGTTTCCCCCATAACGCCGAAGCCTCTATCCTACGTCAAGTGGTCCCGGACATCGCCCCGCACATCCGGGACACGGCCGCATGCACTCGCTCGAACGCTGTGTCGATGTCGGCCTCGGTCGTCGCGCGTCCAAGTGAGAACCGCACCGTGGCGTTGGCCGTGGCTGCCGGGACTTCGAGGGCGCGCAGCACGTGGCTCGGCTCGACAGCGCCGCTCGTGCACGCCGAGCCACTCGACACCAGGACCCCAGCGAGGTCGAGATTGAGCAAGAGCATCTCGCCATCCAGCGGGACGTCGTTCGAGGGACCAACCGAGACATTCAGTATGTGCGGGGCGACCTCCGCAACATGATTGGCATAGGGCTGCAACGGCGTGTTGAAGCGAACCACGTCGCCGAACGCCTCCGCGAGACGCCGAGCGAGACGCTGCTGAAGCCGCATGAGCCGCGTCCGCTCCTCGGCGCGCTGCGCAACCGCGAGGTCGAGTGCTGCGGCCAGCCCTACCACGGCGGCGACGTTCTCGGTGCCGCCACGGCGGCGCCGCTCCTGGGCTCCCCCGAGTACCATCGGTACGATCGGCGTGCCGCTGCGCACATAGAGCACACCCACGCCTTTGGGCCCGTACATCTTGTGCCCGGAAAGCGACAGCAGATCGACGCCCAGCGCATCCACACTGAGGTCGAACAGCGTCGCGGCCTGTACGGCATCCGTGTGCGTGTAGGCTCCTCGCTCCCGTGCCGCCTGCGCAATGTCCGCAACCGGCGACACGGTCCCGAGTTCGTTGTTGACGAGCATCACAGACACCAGCCCCGCGGGCGTCTCGGCCGACGACAACGCGTCGAGGGCATTCGCAACGTCCTCACACGTGACGGCCCCCGTACCGCTCGGCGCGAGCACGGTGACCGGATGCCCCGCCTCGTGCAGCGCCTCTGCCGGTTGCAAGATCGCCTCGTGTTCCGCAGCTGTGATCACGAGTCCTGGCCGCTCCGGCACCGCCGCGAGCACGCCACGCAGCGCCGCATTATTGGCCTCGGTGGCTCCACTCGTAAAGATCACCTCCGAGGGCTCGCAGCCGAGGTGCACCGCCACCTGTTCCCGGGCACGCTCGATGGCGACTCGGGCCCGCCGCCCCAGTTGGTGCACCGACGACGCGTTTCCGTAGTCCTCGCGGAGGTAGGGCAGCATCGCATCGAGCACGGTAGGATCGAGGGGCGTCGTGGCTGCGTGGTCGAGGTAGATCACTGGGCGATGTGGTGGTAGCTTGGCGGACCTGGGTCTCGCATGAAATGCCGTCGTATGTGACGGCCACCCGAACGCAGGCTCCCGCGCAGCGTTCGTTTCCCTTTCGCTTTTCGTCCGGCTCTCCACGCCCCACCCCCACATGGATAAGCTCGTCATCGAAGGTGGCCGCGCGATGCGCGGTGTCCTCCCCGTCAGCGGCTCGAAGAACACCGCGCTCCCGCTCATGGCGGCCGCGCTCCTCGCCGAGGGGAAGACCACCCTCCACAACATTCCCGTTTTGCAGGACGTGTGGACGTTCTCGAACGTGCTACGTGTGTCCGGGGCCGAAGTCGAGTTTGACCCAGACAACGACCCCTCGACACCGGAGACCCTCACGATTGACGCGACGCGGATCACGCACCCGGAGGCGCCCTATGATCTCGTGAAGAAGATGCGGGCGTCGTTCTACATGCTCGGCGCGCTGCTCGGCCGATGCGGCAAGGCGCGCGTCTCGCTGCCGGGTGGCTGTGCCTGGGGCCCCCGCCCCGTTGACCTCCACATGAAGGGCATGGAGGCGCTTGGCGCCACGCTCACGCTTGACAAAGGCTACGTCGTGGCGGAGGCACCCGGCGGACGGCTGCATGGGGCCGAGATCACCTTCGAGCCGTCGAGTGTGGGCGCGACGATCAACGTGATGCTCGCCGCTGTACGGGCGGAGGGCACGACCGTCCTGCACAACGCTGCCGCCGAGCCCGACGTGGTCGTCTTTGGCCAGATGCTCCAGGCGATGGGCGCGCAGATTGGCGGCCTCGGCACCACCACCGTCACCATCGAGGGGGTCGAGACGCTTGCGCCGGTCGAGTTCAGCAACTGTCCTGATCGGATCGAGCTCGGCACCTATATGCTCCTCGCTGGGATGACCGTCCCCGAGGGCGAGACGGTCACGCTCACCAACGCTGACCCCGAGCACCTCGGCGACGCCTTCCTCGACGCCTTACGCGCTACGGGTATCCCGTTCGACGTGAACGGGGACACGATCACGGTCACGGGCCCGTCGTCCATCCATCCCGTCTCCATCGAGACGGCTCCCTATCCGGGCTTCCCGACCGACCTGCAGGCGCAGTGGACGGTGCTGATGACGCAGGCCACGGGCAACAGCGAGATCGTCGACACGATCTACACGGACCGTTTCAAGCACGTCCCTGAGCTCCGTCGCCTCGGCGCCAACGCGTTCGTGATCGGCAACAAGGTGGCCGTCGAGGGCGGGACGCCGCTGAGCAGCGCGGTCGTGATGAGCACCGACCTACGCGCGAGTGTCTCGCTTGTCATGGCAGGCCTGATCGCGGAAGGCACCACGGACGTGCTCCGTGTCTACCACCTCGACCGGGGCTACGAGCGCCTCGAAGCCAAACTGCAAGCCGTCGGCCTCGCCGTCACCCGGGAGGAGTATGACGAGAACGCAGTCGAAGCCGAACTGGCCTAGCTGCCACTGTTTAGGAAGATGAACAGCGCGATCAGGAGCACGACGAGCAGGATCACAAGCCCAATCTTGACCTTGCTGTAGGGCCGGTCGCCGGTCACTTCGCCGGTGCGCGCGTTGACAAGGAAACGATAGGTCTTGCCGTCGAAGCGGTAGGCGCTGATCCAGAGCGGGAGCAGGACGTGCTTGAAGGTCACGTCGTGATAGCGCGTGTCCTTCTGCGTGATGCGCTGCTCGTCCCCGCCGATGTCGCGGCGGATGGCCGCATCGATGGTCGGCTGCATGCGATCAGCGGCGATGCCGAAGCCGTCGTCGAGCGCGACGGTGTAGTGCTCGGCGCGGAAGCCCGCGAGGTAGCGGTCGTCGTAGGCGTCGAGCGCGTCGAGGTCCCACGGTTCGAGCGTGTGGAGGAAGCCGCGCGGCAGCGTCTCACTCGCCGCGACGGTGAGGTCGTCGAAGGCATTGCGGACGCGACCGCCGGCGGGATACCACCGCGTCTTGCGCACCCGCCGGGTACGCTGCACGCGCTTGCCGTTGACGGTGGTCTTGTACGACTCGTTGACGTAGTACCACTCGCCACGCTGCCCGCTGTAGCGCGTGTGCGTCCGCGCATCGTAGGTCCAGTACGGGAGGTACATCCCGTCGGGCTTCACCTCGCCCCGCGCGTCTTCCTTGAGCGCCGACGGGGCAAACCAGCGACTCCCCACCCACTTCTTGAACGCCTCGTTGGCCTCGCGCTGCGTGACCTTGAAGGGCAGCACTGCCTGCGGCTTGATGAGCCGAGTCGACGCCCCGCGATACACGACGGGCGAACCGCAGAAGCTGCACGCCCCTGCTATCTCCGGATTCGGCAGCGAGGTTTCTGCGCCGCAGTCGGTGCATTTCACGGCGGGGCGGTCCTCCGCTTCGAGCGTCTCGCCCCGGTGTGCAAGCCAGCGCCGCGTGCGCTCGTAGTCGCGCTCGTCGTGGGGACCGACCGCACCCTCGACCGGAGCAGGCTTGATCTCGTTCAGGACGCCGCAATACGGGCACTGCAGCGCATCGGTGCCTGGCGCGAAGCGCAGTTCAGCGCCGCACGAGGTGCAGGGGAATTCGCGGTAGCTCATGTGTGAACGTATGGAGGTTTGAACGTATGAATGTGTGAGCGACGGTCGGTCAGGACCACGTTCACACATTCATACCTGCACACGTTCACACCCCCGGAGGAGGCGGTGGCGGGAAGAGGCCGCGCAACGCCTCGACCTGACCAGCGGGCGTCCATGCGCCGAGGCTTGGGGCCCACACGTGCGTCTCCGCGGTGAGCGCGCCACTCGCGGCCTGCTGCTGAAGCGCCGCCATGTCGAAGGGGCCGGTCGTCTGTCCGTTGACCGCGACGTGGAACGTAGGCGCGGCTGGCTGCGGCGGTGGCGGAGGTTGTGCCGCGCCCTGCTGCACCCCTCCCATCCGGCCCGTGCCCATTTGATTGGCCATCTGCTGCGCCATCGCGAAGCCCATTCCCATGCCGATGCCCTCGGACGCGCCACCACCGGGGTTCTCGGCGGCCTTCGTCATCGCCTGCGCAGCCTGGAACTGGGTGTAGGCGCCGAGATTGCCGATTACGCCCATGCTCGTCCGCTCGTCTAGCGTCTTCTCCACGGCGGGCGGGAGCGAGATGTTTTCGACGAGCAGCGTGACGAGTTCGAGGCCATAGCCCTGGAAGTCCGGCGCGATCTTGTCGTGCAGAAATTCGCCGAGCTCGGTGTAGTTGGCCGCGAGGTCGAGGACCGCCAGCTTGCTCTCGCCGAGCGCGTCTGTGAAGCGCGTGACGACGAGGTTGCGGAGTTGATCCGTGATCCCGTCCGTGCGAAAGCGCGCGTTGGTGCCGACGATCTCACGGAGAAACTCGACGGGGTCACCGACGCGCATCGCATAGGTGCCGAACGCGCGTAGTCGGGTCGGGCCGAACTCCGGGTCGCGCAGCATGATCGGGTTTTTCGTCCCCCACTTGAGGTCCGTGAACTGCCGCGTCGAGACGAAATAAACCTCGGCCTTGAACGGGCTCTCAAAGCCGTACTTCCACCCTTTCAGCGTCGAGAGGATGGGCATGTTCTGCGTTTCGAGCGTAACGGTGCCGGGCTCGTAGACGTCGGCGAGTTGACCTTCGTTGACGAGCACGGCGATCTGCCCCTCGCGCACAATGAGCTTCGCGCCGTTCTTGATCTCGTTGTCGTGCCGCTCGTAGCGATGGACGAGCGTGTCATGGGTGTCGTCGAGCCACTCGATAATGTCGATGAGTTGGCCCGTCATTTTTTTCCAGAGCGACATGGCGCGGGGAGGCTGGTGAGCGATAGTGCAAGGCAATCGTGCAGGACGCCCCTACACTAGCACCCAGCGCAATGCCGCGCAAGTCGGGGTCACCGCCGACCGGCTAGAGGCCCGCACCCAGCGCCGCAAACGGTCCGTTTTTGTGCAGGACCTCGACCCACGCGAAGCCCGCTGCGCGCAAGCGTTCGATCTGGTACCGCACCGACCGCGGCGAATCCTCCTGGGCGATGTATTCGAAGACGTGATCTCGGTAGTCGTCATCCCGCAGCGCCGAGAGATACGCCCCATAGCGCGTCCACATCAAGTCGTGCACGCCCGTATGGTCGTGTGCGACGAGGTCACTGATCCAGAACGAGCCGCCCGGTCTCAGCGCTTTTCGGATAGATCGAAAGACGGCGCTCCACTCGTCGTCCTCGCGGAGGTGGTGCAGCACAGCCGCAGCCAGCACGATGTCGTACTGCTCCGTTCCGAGATCAAGGTCGCGGATGTCGCCTTGAATCGCCCGCACGGTACCCGAGGTCGCATGGCCGACGCGCTCGCTGGCGCGGTCCAGCATCGGCCGGCTCAGGTCGATGAGGTCCACTTCGATGCCAGAGAGATGGCGCGCGAGCTTGATGCTGTAGTTGCCCGCGCCGCACCCGATGTCCAGCACTCGGCGGGCATTCGGGGTGACCCGGGCAGCCGACGCCGTCACCAGGTCGAGCACGAGTGCCGCGTCGATGGCCGCGCTCTGCCCGGTGTCGAGGTTGGCGAACCGCTCGACATCGCTGTCGAAACGCGTGCGGATCTCCTCGACGGTCGACTTTTCTCTCACGACCGTTGCGGCATCAGGCCTGCCCGTCGCGCGTACTCAAACACGTTGCCTGCTTCGAGGATCGCCGCCACATCGCCGAGCGGATCGAGGAGAAACGTCGCCCCCGTCGTGCGATTGCTGAGTTGCGCGGCCCTCGTGTCGAGCACGAGGTCGTCGCCCGTGCGAATGCGCTCGACGAGGCGCTCGCGTGTCTCGAACGGCACGAGGAAGCCGCCGTCTACGGCGTTGCGGTAGAAGATGCGCGCATAGCTCGACGCCACGACGGCCTCTACGCCCGCCTCCTGAAGCGCAAACGGCGCGTGCTCGCGGGACGACCCACACCCGAAGTTGTCGCCGCCGATCACGATCCGATAGTCGCTGGTATAGGCGTCGGGCTGCGTGAGCGGGCGGTCGCCGAACGGCAGCCCCTGCTGGCCGGGCGGCACGGCGCTGAGGGCATAGCGTCCGTAGAGCCGCCGCTCCTCCGGCAGCGTCATGCTGTAGACGAGGTGCTCGGCCGGGATGATCTGGTCCGTGTCGATGTGGTCGCCGAGGACGTAGGCTTTTCCTTCGATGAGGGGTTTCATGAATCGTGGTAGTCTGAAATCAGCTGCGATGTCGAGTTCAGTCGTATGTCACAGGTCGTTTCAGGTCGGACCTCCGACTTTTGACCTGCGGCCTTAGACCAACACCTCGCGCGGGTCCGTGATGACGCCGGTGAGCGCCGAGGCGGCCGTGGTAAGCGGCGAGGCGAGGTAGACGGCGGCCTGCTTCGAGCCCATGCGGCCAGGGTAGTTGCGGTTGGTCGTCGAGATCACGACCTCCGTGCCATGCGTCCGCCCGAACGTGTCGACGGGACCGCCGAGGCAGGCCGCGCAGCTTGACTTGCCGACCTGGCAGCCTGACGCCTGGAAGATGTCGAAGAGCGTCTGCCCGCCGACGGTGACCTCGTGCAGCTGCCGCCCGACCTCCGTCGTCGCCGGGACGATGAACGTGTCGATTACGACCTCCTGCCCTTGCAGCACGCGCGCGGCAGCGACGAAGTCTTCGAGCTTGCCGCCCGTGCACGAGCCGACGTAAGCGCGGTCGAGCTTCGTGCCTGCGACCTCGCTCACGGTCGCTTTGTTGTCCGGCGCGTGCGGCTTCGCCACGACCGGCTCCATCGTCGAGACATCGTAGACGTGCTCCGAGTAGTAGCGCGCGCCAGGATCGCCGTAGACGGGCGTGTAGTCCGCGCGGTTGGTCCCGGCGGTGCGCTCGTCGACGTAGGCGAACGTCTTCGCGTCGGGCGCGATGATGCCGTTCTTGCCACCCGCCTCAATAGCCATGTTGCAGAGCGTCATGCGCTCCTCCATCGAGAGATCGTAGACCGCCTCGCCGTCGAACTCCAGCGTGCGGTAGGTTGCGCCGTCAGTCCCGATGTCGCCGATGGCGGCGAGGATGAGGTCCTTCGCCATGAGGTAGGGCGGCAACTCGCCCTCGAAGACGAACCGCATCGTGGCCGGCACCTTCACCCAGATCTTGCCCGTGCCCATGATGAGCGCGGCGTCGGTGTTGCCCACGCCCGTCGAGAAGAGGCCAAACGCGCCTGACGTGCAGGTGTGCGAGTCCGTCCCAAAGAGCGTGAGGCCGGGCCGGTTGAAGCCCTCCTCGGCCAAGCCGATGTGACAGACGCCTTTGTAGCGGTCAGTGCCCACATCGTAGTAGTGCGGCAGATTGTGCGCTGCCGCAAAATCGCGCAGGATGTCGACGTTGCGGTTGGCGTGGTGGTTGGTGGTGAAGATGTAGTGGTCGGGCATGATGACCAGCTTGTCGCGGTCCCACACCTGCGCGTCCGCGCCGAACTCGCGCTGGAAAATGCCAATGGTGGGCGGTCCGCAGACATCGTGCGTCATCAGCACGTCCACGTCGATCCACATCGTCTCGCCGGGCGCTACCCGGTCCCGCCCCGCGTGCTGCGCGAGGATTTTTTCTGTGATGGTCATAAGTCAATGCAAGGTCACAGGTCGTATGTCCAAGGCCGCAGGTCGAGAAGCAAGGCCCAGGCCACTTTTTTGACGTGGGACTCACGACTTCGAATCTGCGACGCGCCTCAGGCGCTCAGGCGAACGACTGCATGATGCCGTCCGTCACGAACGCCGCGCTGTCGGTTTCGTCGGCGTGTGCCGCGAGGCGGTTGAGTGCGTCGAGGTAGGCAGCGGCCGAGGCGCGAAGCACGTCCGTCGAGCGGGCGGAGCCACGGAAGGCCAGCCCGTTGTCGTTCTGGATGACGACGTTGACCTCGCCCAGCGCGTCGGCTCCTTCGGAGACGGAGCGGATGGTGTAGCTGGCGAGTTCGTGCGTCCCGCCGACGGCGGTGCGGATGGCGCGGTAGAGCGCATCGACCGGGCCGTCGCCGGAAGCGGTCTGCTCGGCGGCGGTATCTGACTTGCGGCTGTAGAGCGTGATCGTCGCGCGTGGCTCCTCGTCGCTGCCGGTCGTGACGTGCATCGCGTCGAGGCGGTAGGTCGCCGTGGCGACAGGTCGTTGCTGGTCGTTGACGAGCGCGAGCAGATCCTCGTCGTAGATCTCCTTCTTCTGGTCGGCGAGCGCGACGAATCGCTCGTAGATGCCGTCCTTCTCGGCTTCCGTGAGCACGACACCGAGCCCGTCGAGGCGGCTGAAGAGGCCGTGGCGGCCCGAGTGACGACCGAGACGAATCTGCGCCGGAGCCTGCCCGACGTCCTCGGCACGCATGATCTCATAGGTGTCGCGCCGTTTGAGCACGCCGTGCTGGTGGATGCCCGCCTCGTGGCTGAAAGCGTTCTTACCCACGATGGCCTTGTTCGGCGGCACCGCGAAGCCCACGGTCACGGCCACGAGCTTGCTCGCTTCGGTGAGGTGCGGCGTGGCGATGTTGGTATGGACACCCATCTGCTCGCCACGCGTGCGAATTGCCATCGCGATCTCTTCGAGCGCCGCGTTGCCCGCACGCTCGCCGATGCCGTTGATGGTGCACTCGATCTGCCGCGCGCCCGCCGCGACGGCCGCGAGCGAGTTGGCGCAGGCCAGCCCGAGATCGTCGTGGCAGTGTGCGGAGAGGATGACGTGCGGGAAGTCTTTCAGGCAACCCTTGGCTGCGGCGAAATGCGCCGCATACTCGTGCGGTAGGCAGTAGCCCGTCGTATCGGGAATGTTGATCGTGGTGGCGCCTGCCTCCGCAGCAGCAACGACGATCTCGCAGAGGTAGCCCGAGTCGGTCCGCCCAGCATCCTCAGCGCTGAACTCGACGTCGTCGGTGTAGGTCTTGGCGAGGCGCACGGCGTCCTGCGCCATCCGCATCACCGTCTGCCGCTTCTCGGCGAGCGTAGTGCCAAAGCGCGGGTGCCCGAACTTGGCGTCGAGGTGGATGTCGCTCGTAGCGATGAAGGTGTGGATCCGAGTGCGCGGCCCGTCGCGGAGCGCGTCGCCGCACGCGTGAATGTCGGCCTCGGTGGCGCGCCCCAGCGCCGCGATGACGGGCACATGCCCTGTCGGATTCTCGGGGCCGTCGGCCAACGTCGCCACGACGCGGCGCACGGCCTCACGCTGGCCTGGCGACGAGATCGGGAAGCCTGCTTCAATAACGTCTACGCGCAGCCGCGCGAGGTGCCGGGCGATCTCGACTTTCTCGGCGAGCGTCATCGACGCGCCCGGTGCCTGCTCGCCGTCGCGCAGCGTGGTGTCGAAGATGATGATGGGGTCGGACATGGGATCGGTAGAAACGCGGGAGATGGTATGCGTCAGTCGGTGGCGGAGGCGCGCCCGGTACGGTCAGTGCAGCGGGCGCGTGGTAAGTCGTCGTTTTTCGCCATCTGCTCGAATTGTCATCCCGAGCGAGCTCCGCGAGTCGAGGGATCTCTGTCGTACCTCATTGCTTCGACCTCTGGCTGAAAGCTGGCCCGCAGATCCTTCGACTTCACAGCCATGGGCTGCTCCGCTCAGGATGACACGATGTGAGGTATGCGTTCTCATTCCACCACCAGCGAAGCCCGCGACGGAGCACGGAGGGCGTACTGCGCCACGCACTGCGACATCGCCTCGGTAGAGACAGCCGTCTGGGCATGGGCGGCGAGATCGGCGGTGCGGTAGCCTGCATTGAGGGCACCCGCGACACCGGCGCGGACAGCAGCGGCGGCCTCAGTACGATCGAGCGCATCGAAGAGCATCGCGCCGCTGAGGATGGCTGCAAGCGGGTTGGCGACGCCCTGCCCGGCGAGGTCGGGCGCGCTGCCGTGAACCGGCTCGAACAATCCCACGCACCGTTGTTCGTTGGGGGCACCCAGGCTGGCCGAGGGCAGCAGGCCCAGCGAGCCGGGGAGCGTCGCGGCAAGGTCCGAGAGAATGTCGCCGAAGAGGTTACTCGTCAGCACGACGTCGAAGCCGCGTGGGTTGCGGACGAGCTGCATCGCCGCGTTATCGACGTAGAGGTGGTCGAGGTGTACGTCGGGGTAGTGGGTCGAGCCGATCTCGGAGACGATGGCCCGCCAGCGCCGCGAGACGTCGAGCACGTTGGCCTTGTCTACGGAGGTGATTCGCCGACCGCGCCGTCGCGCCCAGTCGAACCCGACGCGGGCGATGCGCCCGATCTCGGCGTCGGTGTAGCGCATCGTATTAAACGACACCGTCTCGCCGTGCTCTGCGACGATGCCGCGCGGTTCGCCGAAGTAGATCCCGCCCGTGAGTTCGCGCACGATGAGCAAGTCGGTCCCCGCAACGATCTCCCGACGCAGCGGCGATGCCTCGGCCAGCGTCTTCGGTACGCTCACGGGCCGCAGGTTGGCGAACGTGCCGAGCGCACGCCGCAGGGCGAGCAATCCTCGCTCGGGCCGCGTCTCCGGCTGCTGATTGTCCCAGGCAGGACCGCCGACGGCGCCCATGAACACCGCATCTGCCGCGAGACAAGCCTCGCGCGTCGCGTCCGGCAACGGCACAGCGGTCGCATCGATGGCGCAGCCACCCACCGCATACTCCTCCACGTCGAGGAAGAAGCCGTGCGCCTCAGCCACTGCGTCAAGGACGCCGAGCGCCGGATCGGTCACCTCACGCCCGATGCCGTCGCCCGGCAGCCAGGCGATGCGGTAGGTCGTGCGTCGTGGGTCGTGGGTCATGTGAGGTTAGAAGTGCGAAGTCAGAAGTATGAAGTGGGTTGTCTGCCGGGTCTTGTCATCCTGAGCGAGTGCCAGCGCGTCGAAGGAGCTAGGCGACAGCGTTTGCGCTTCGTTTTGGGATCCAATGCAATGAGACACCGATCCTTCGCCTACAGCCTTCGGCCTCCGCTAAGGATGATCTCTTCGGTGATTACTCAGCAATAGTCTCCTCGACCTTCTCTCGCTTCAGCCACGACATCATCCCGCGCAGCTTCTTGCCAACGGCCTCGATAGGGTGACCTTTCGACGCCGCGCGCAGGCTGTGTAGTTCGGGGCTACCCGCTTCGCAATCGGCGATGAAGGCGCGAGCGAATTCGCCGGACTGGACCTCGGAGAGGATTTCCTTCATCTCGGCCTTGACGGCATCGGTGATGACACGCGGACCACGGGTGTAGCCGCCGTACTCGGCCGTGTCGCTGACGGAGAAGTTCATGCGTTCCAGGCCGCCTTCATAGAAGAGGTCGACGATGAGCTTGAGTTCGTGAAGACACTCGTAGTAGGCGAGCTCAGGCGGATAGCCCGCTTCCGTAAGCGTCTCGAAGCCCGCCTTGATGAGGGCTTCCGCCCCGCCGCAGAGCACGGCCTGTTCGCCGAAGAGGTCGGTCTCCGTCTCGTCCTTGAAGTTGGTCTCGATGACCCCAGCGTGCGTCCCGCCGATGGCGTCGGCGTAGCTGAGCGCGAGGTCCATCGTATTGCCGCTCGCGTCCTGCGCGACGGCGACAAGGCACGGCACACCGCCCCCCTGCTCGAACGTCCGCCGCACTAGATGCCCCGGCGACTTCGGCGCGACCATAAACACGTCCACATCGGACGGCGGCTGGATCTGTCCGTAGTGAATGCTGAAGCCATGCCCCACAGCCAGCGCTTTGCCCGCCGAGACGTTCGGCGCGATGGCGGCTTCGTAGACACGTTTGTGGTGCTGGTCCGGGACAAGCAGCATGATGACATTGCCCCAGGCCGCGGCCTCGGCGGGCTCCATCACCCGCAGCCCAGCCGCCTCGGCGTGCGGCCACGAGCCCGACCCCGCACGCAGGCCCACGACGACCTCGACGCCGCTCTCTTGCAGGTTGAGCGCATGGGCGTGGCCTTGGCTTCCGTAGCCGATCACGGCGACACGGCGATCTCGGATGAGCGACTCGTTGGCAGTGTAATGGACGTTCATAAGTGGCTTGAAGCTTGGGAAGTCAGAGGGTGTTGCGTGTTCCGTGTTGCGTGTTTTGATTAAGGCACTCGGGGTATTGCGTTCTGAAAATGCAATACGCACCACGAAACAGATGCGGGCTGGATGCTAGGCGGTAGCAAGCCTGTCACGCCGCATCGCAACGCGGCCGGAGCGGGCAACTTCGCGGAGGTCGTGCGGCGCGAGCATGGCGATGAAAGCGTTGACCTTGGCCGTCGGGCCTGTCGCCTCGAAGGTGAAGGTGTCGGGCGTCACGTCGACCACCTTCGCGCGAAAGATGTCGGCGATGTCCTTCACCTCCGCGCGCGTGGCGGGCGAATAGCCGACTTTGGCCAAGCACAGTTCGCGCTCGACGATGCCCTGCGGGTCGAGGTCGGCCACGTCGAGCGTATCGATCAGCCGGTCGAGGAGGCGCAGGATCTGCTTGATCTGACGCCGCGTCCCGTTCGTGACGATGGTGAGGCGCGAGACGGATGCGTCTTCGGTCGGCCCGACGGTGACGCTCTCTAGGTTGAAGTTGCGCGCCGAGAACAGGTTGACGACGCGGTTGAGCGCGCCGACGTGGTTCTCCAGCAGCACCGCGATCACGTGCCGCCGCGCCGCCTCAGGCACGTCGGCCAGCACGGTCTCGCCGTTGGCCTTCTTGCGGAGGATCTGCTGCGAGGTCAGCTCGATCGTGACCACGTCGTCGGGAGTAGTGGGGAGAGGCATGAGTTTGGGGTCGGAGGTCCTAGGTCGCACGTCGCACGTCTCTCCTGGTCGGCACCCGACCTGCGACCTGCGACCGGTTGCCTATTCAGCAAAGCGCTCGGTGATCATGTCGTTGGTGGCGGCCCCGGAGGGGACCATCGGGAAAACCATCTCCTCTTGCGGGACGACGAACTCCAGCAGCACGGGCGCGTCGTGGATCTGCCAGGCCTCCTCGATGATGGCGTCGGCCTCGGAAGGCGTAGACGCGCGGAGGCCACGCACGCCGAAGGCCTCGGCCAGCTTGACGAAGTTGGGATTGGTGTCGGCGAGGTCGGTGTGGCTGAAGCGCTCGGCGAAGAACAGCTCCTGCCACTGGCGCACCATCCCGAGGAAGCTGTTGTTGATGACGGCGAGCTTGATGGGCAGCTTCCACTTCGCCGCGACGCGCAGTTCCTGGGCGTTCATCGTGAAGCCGCCGTCGCCATTGATGCTCACGACCGTCGCACCTGTGCCGCGCAGGCCCATCGCTGCGCCGATAGCCGCCGGGAAGCCGAAGCCCATCGTGCCGAGGCCGCCCGAGGTGATGTGCGAGCGCGGACGTACGAAGCCGAAGTGCTGCGCCGACCACATCTGGTGCTGGCCAACGTCGGTCGTGAGGACAGCGTTCGGCCCTGCCTTCTTGCCGAGTTGGTGGATGACATACTGCGGGTGCAGCTGCCCGTCGCCCTCGTCCCCGTTCTGGATGTCGGTGATGCCAGGGACGACTCTGGGGCACTCCTTGTGCCAGCCTTCGATCTGCGCGCGCCACGCGGCCGTGTCCTTCTCCTTCAGCAGCGGCTTGAGTTGCTGGAGGACCGCTTTCACGTCGCCGAGGATGGCGCAGTCGGCGAAGACGTTTTTCGAGACACACGAGGGGTCGATCTCGACATGGATGACTTCCGCGTGCGGGGCCCACGCTTCGAGCTTGCCGGTCACGCGGTCGTCAAAGCGTGCGCCGATAGCGATGAGGAGGTCGCAGTGCTGCACGGCCATGTTGGCGTGGTAGGTGCCGTGCATGCCGAGCATCCCAAGCGAAAGCGGGTCGTCCTCCGGAAAGCTGCCGAGGCCGTGGAGCGTGGTCGTGACCGGGATCTTCGTCGTCCGGGCGATTTCGGTGAGCAGCCCGGCTGCCCCTGCGTTGACGGTCCCGCCGCCGACGTAGAACAGCGGCTGCTGCGACTTCGAGATCATCCGTGCAGCCCGCTCGACTTTGGCCTGGGGTCCGGCGCCGGGCACACTGTAACCGCGCATCGACACCGCGCGCGGGTAGACGTACGGCGCTTCCTCAATCAGGATATCCTTCGGCAGGTCGACCACCACCGGGCCCGGACGGCCGGTGCCTGCGATCTCGTAGGCGGCCTTGATCGTCGGCGCGAGGTCAGCCGCGCAGCGGACCTGGAAACTGTGCTTGGTGATCGAGCGCGTCACCCCCATGATGTCGGTCTCCTGGAACGCATCGCCCCCAATAAGTGGAATCGGCACCTGGCCCGTGAAGACGACCATCGGCACCGAATCCATGAAGGCATCGGCGATGCCCGTGACACAGTTCGTCGCGCCCGGCCCGCTCGTCACGAGGACCGTCCCGACCTTGCCCGTCGCCTTGGCGTAGCCCTCGGCGGCATGCGTGCCTGCCTGCTCGTGGCGCACGAGCACGTGATTGAATGACGGCTCGATCTGCGCCATCGCGTCGTAGATCTTGATGACGGCCCCACCCGGGTGCCCGAAGACGACCTCCACGCCCTCGGCTTCGAGGCTGTGGACAAAGATCTCGGCACCGGTCATCACGGGGACGGCTGGCTGGCGCTCATCCATGCCATCGCCGCTAGATACCGTGACAGGTGTGTTGGATTGGACGAGGCTCATCGGACTAGGTGGTGAGCGTGACAGAAGGTTGCCGTCCAGCTCCCCCTACTTCGCTCCCCCTGAAGGGTCGCGAGGCTGTCCCCTTCACGCGTGAGGAGGACAGTTCGAGGAGCGGGGCTCGCCGGAACAGAGGCAACGAGGACGGGGGAAGTCATGATGCTATCGGTGTTTCACTAACCTGACCATCGCCATGTGGTGCGGAGACAGACTTTGGCAAGCGAAGCACTGCGCCTTGGGAGGCACTGGTGACGAAGTGGGTATAGCGCCCCAGCCAGCCACGCTGGATCTTCGGCTGGAACGGTGGCTGCTCGTCAAGGCGACGCGCGATCTCGTCATCGTCCACGAGCAGCGTCACACTGCTTTCCGGGATCGAGATGCGGATGCGGTCGCCCGCGCGCACGGCACCGATGGGGCCGCCAGAGGCGGCTTCGGGCGAAGCGTGGCCGATGCTGAGCCCGCGCGTACCGCCGGAGAAACGCCCGTCGGTGACCATGGCAACCGACGTGTCGAGGCCCATCCCGGCGAGCGCGCTGGTCGGCTGGAGCATTTCGGGCATGCCAGGACCTCCGCGCGGCCCCTCGGTGCGGATCACCACGACCTCGCCCGGCTGCACCTCGCGGCGCAGGATGCCCTCAACGGCGGCGTCCTGACTCTCGTAGATCCGCGCGGGTCCCTCGAACTCCAGCATGTGCTCAGCGACTGCGCCTGTCTTCACCACGCAACCCTCGGGCGCAAGGTTGCCAAAGAGGATGCTTAGGCCGCCCGTCGTGCGGAAGGGGTCTTCGACCGAGCGAATCACGTCCGGCCGCTTGTTCTCGGCGGCGTCGAGCGTGGCTTGCAGCGGCTCGCCGGTGACCGTGAGGCGGTCCGTGTGGAGCAGGTCGGCGGCAGCGAGTTCGTTCAGGATCGCGGGGATGCCACCGGCCTCCTCCACGTCCTCCATATGCACGTCCGGCGTGGCGGGCGCGACCCTGCAGAGGTAAGGCGTCCGCTGCGAAATCGCGTTGATGCGGTGGAGATCGTACGGGATCTCGGCTTCGTTGGCCGCAGCGAGGAGGTGCAGGATCGTGTTCGTGGAGCCGCCCATCGCCATGTCGAGCGCGAAGGCGTCGTCGAAAGCCTCGGTGGTGACGATGTCACGCGCCTTGAGGTCGTGGTCGACGAGGTGTAGGATCCGCTCGGCGGCTTGCTCGGCGAGTTGCTTCCGGCGTGGGTCGACGGCCAGGATCGAGCCGTTGTAGGGGAGCGCGAGGCCGAGCACCTCCATGATGCAGTTCATGGAGTTGGCGGTGAACATCCCCGAGCACGACCCGCACGTGGGACAGGCGTTGGCTTCGAGCGCGTGCAGCCCCGCGTCGTCGATCTCGCCAGTCTGGTACTTCCCGACGCCCTCGAACACCGAGATGAGATCGATCTTCTCGCCGCTTTCCAGCCGCCCCGCTTTCATCGGGCCACCCGAGACGAAGATGGTAGGTATGTTGAGCCGCAGCGCGCCCATCAGCATGCCAGGCACAATCTTGTCGCAGTTCGGCAGGCAGATGATGCCGTCGAGCCAGTGCGCGGCTGCGACGGTTTCCAGCGAGTCGGCGATTAGTTCGCGTGACGGCAGCGAGTAGCGCATCCCGATATGCCCCATCGCGATGCCGTCGTCCACGCCGATGGTGTTGAACTCGAACGGCACACCCCCGGCCGCACGCACGGCGTCTTTGACGACCTTCCCGAACGCTTGGAGGTGGACGTGGCCCGGGATGAGGTCGATGTACGAGTTGCAGATGCCGATGAACGGTTTCTGGAAGTCGTCGTCACTCAGAATGGCGCCGGTCGCGCGGAGCAGGCTGCGGTGCGGCGCGCGCTCGAAGCCGCGCTTGACCGTGTCGCTGCGCCGCTTTCGGGTCTCAGATCCGTTTTCGCTGGTGGTGGACATCCTCGTTTAGGAGCAGGCGGTGGGGTCTGGCCGACCCTCGCGTGCGTGTTGAGGATCGACCGGAGCGTTACGGAAGAAGAAGGACCACGAGAAGGAGGAGGACGGCAACCACAAGCACGTCCTGAATCGCCACGACGACACCCTGCTCGCTTGCGCGCACGTACTCAGCGGTACCCATGACAGGCGCGGCAGCGGCGAGCAAAGAAGCGGTGGGGGTCATGCGAAATCACGTTGAAGGCGTTTAACAAATGAAAGGGATGGCGAGGGCTTCGCACAACAGCGAAGATTCGCCCCTATCCTGCACTGCACACCCGGCAACATGTCACTCTTTGGTCAGAATGCTATTACGCCTCACTTTTTTAGTCTAGATCCTGATTCGATCATAGCCTAAAGCTTTTCGCTTCGTGTCTCCTCAGGTTTCGGTTCTTTTCGGAATCGCTTTCATTAACACGTCCTTCACGAAGTTATCTATCCAGAATGCCCGATTACCTATCCAGGATGCTCGCTTCTCGCCCTCTCGTCGTCTTTGTTGATGTCGATGACACGCTGGTGCGCAGCACCGGGGCCGCCCGCATTCCTATGCCGGAAGTCATCGCGGCCGTGCGCCGACTGCATGCCACGGGAGCTCTACCCTACTGCTAGAGCAGCGGCGGTGCAGACTGTGCGCGAGCTAGCGCGAAAGAGGTCGATCTCGGGGGCTGCTTCGCAGGGTTTCTGCCGAAGCTAGCGGTCCTGGTCGACGATATCGCGATCGCGGACTGGCGGCAGCTTCGTCAGGTCCACCCGAACGAGGTCGGCACGCTGCAAGGCTGAACTCTGCACGCGCTAAACCGTCCAATGCCTCCCTTGCTCTTCGACCTGCGCACCTCTCAACCAACGCACGCTTCATGCAGTTCTCCGTCCACGGCGTCACGATTCCCAAGCTCGGCCTCGGCACTTACAAACTCACCGGCGACAGCGCCACGCGCGGCGTCGAGCATGCGCTCGACCTCGGCTACCGGCACGTTGACACAGCGCAGGTCTACAGGAACGAGGCGGAGGTGGGTCGGGGGCTCGCGAACAGCCCCGTGGATCGCGACGACGTGTTCTTGACGACCAAAGTGTGGTATGATCGACTCGCGCATGCCGATGTGATCGCGTCCGCCGAGGAGAGCCTGCGCGGTCTCGGCACGAACTACGTGGACCTCCTACTCATCCATTGGCCGAACGAGAACGTGGATCTCGCCGAAACGCTCGACGCGTTCCAGCAACTTCGCGCGGACGGCAAGACGCGGCTGATCGGCGTGAGCAACTTCCCGCCCGGTATGCTCCGCCGCGCGCTGCACATCGTCCCAGACCTTGCGACGAACCAAGTCGAGTACCATCCCTACCTCGACCAGTCCGGCCTACTCGGCGTCGTGGATGCACACGCCCTATCGCTCACGTCGTACAGCCCGCTCGCGCAGGGGAAAATCTTCCAGGACGACGCCCTGGCCGAGATCGCAGAGGCCCACGGCAAATCAGTGGCACAGGTGGTGCTGCGGTGGCACCTGCAGCAGGAGCGTGTGTTCGCCATCCCCAAGGCGTCGTCCGACACACACCGCGCCGGCAACTACGACGTGTTCGACTTTGCGTTGAGCGACGACGACATGGCGCGCATCCACGGCCTCGCGCGGCCCGACGGGCGCATCGTGAGTCCCGGATTTGGCCCCGAATGGAACGACTAGTCGCCGGGACTCAGCGCCTGGTGACAGTTGGTGACATTTATTGACGCGCCCAGGGTATCCGCCGGGTCGACGACCCCGTATGCTGCGGCCGTCCGGGTTTCTTGGCGAGCCGTAGTACTTGAGGCTTCGGGCAGTGATTTGCTTCGTCCCACAGCCTCCTCGGAATGCTACGCCTCGCCGCTCCGCTCGCTGCGCGCCCGCGCCGCGTCACGTTTTTCTACGCCCTCGCCCTCATTCTCGCCTTCGCGCCGAGTGCCGGGGCGCAAGGCTCCGGATCTGTCTCCGGCACCGTCGCCACGCCTGAGAGCGAGCCGCTGGGTTTTGCCAACGTGCAACTCCTCGTGGCTGCGGATTCCTCGTTTGTCCAGGGTGCCGTCTCCACGGACGATGGAGCGTTTTCGATGGCGTCGGTCCCGGCCGGTGAGTTTCTACTTTTCGTTTCGCTCATCGGCTACGAAGACCTCGTCACCGCCGCATTCGTGCTCAACGAGGGCGGCACCCACGACGCTGGAGCACTTGCGTTAGGGCCGGGTACGTTTCAGATCGACGAGATCGCTGTGGAAGCGCGTCGTACGCTCTACGAGCAGCGCGGTGACCGGATGGTGGTGAACGTCGGCCAGAGCGTGACGCTCAAAGGCGCGACCGCGCTCGACGTGGTGGCGCGGTCGCCGGGCGTGGTCGTCAACCAGCAGAGCAACACCATCTCGATGCTCGGCAAGGACGGCGTGCAAGTGCTCATCGACGGCAAGCTCAGCTACATCCCCGCTGACGGCCTCGTCGCCTTCCTCGACGGGCTCAACGCCGACAACATCGAGCAGATCGAACTCATCACCACCCCGCCCGCCGAGTTCGACGCGGAGGGCAACGCGGGCTTCATCAACCTTGTCCTGAAGGAGCAACTCAGCGACGGCCTCAGCGGCTCGACCACCGTCTCGGGCGGCTACGGTCGCGGTGCGGTCGCCAGTGCCAGCGCTGACGCGCGCTTGCGCCAGGGCCGGATCACGCTCTTCGGCAACGTCGCCTTCCAGTGGCAGGGGCAAGAGCAGACGATCAACAGCTACCTCGAAACGCAGAACAATGGCGCGTTTATCGTCACGCCGACTGAGACCGATCGCGACCCCATCCAACGCAACATCAACGGGCGCCTCGGCCTCGACTACGCGCTGTCGGACCGCACCACAGTCGGCGGCCTCATCGCTGGGTACGACAACCGCTGGAGCATGGACGCCGTCAACCAGTCCGCGGTCTCGATCAACGGAACGCCGACGACAGCCATCCGCAGCGCCAACGAGGAGGTCAACCACTGGCAGCACTTCATGGGCAACGTCAACGTGCGCCACGAACTGCCCTCGGGCCTCCGCACCAGCCTCGACCTCGACGCGCTCCGGTTCGACAACGACAACCCGACAACCTACCTGAACGCCACCACGGATGTCCCGAACGACCTCACGACCGAGGAGACGCTCGAAAGCGGTAAGACCACGCCGCTGCGCATCTACGTCGCGAAGGTGGACGTGAGCGCTCCGGACGAGGCGCGCTTCTCTTGGAACGCCGGTGTCAAGGGCGGCTTCTCGCGGTTTACCAACACGCCCGTCTTCCCCGAGAACGTGAACACGGACTGGGTCGGTGACGTGGGCGTCGGCGAGGAAAGCTCGTTGCGCGAGAACGTGCTCGCGGCCTACGGGTCACTGAACGTGCAGCTCACCGAGAAAACCTCCGCCGAGGTCGGTCTGCGCTACGAGCACACGACTTCGGATCTCCAGTCGTCCAACGGCACGCAGCTCATCGACCGGAGCTACGGGGATCTCTTCCCGAGCGTCTACCTCTCGCACCAGTTGCGCGACGAGCTGACCGTCTCGGCGTCGTACGCCCGGCGTATCACCCGGCCGACGTTCAACGATATGGCGCCGTTTATCTACTTCCTCAGCCCGACGACCTTCTTTACGGGCAGCACGGCGCTCCAGCCCGCCATCTCAGATGCGCTCAAAGCCGATGTGAACGTGGGCTCGGTCTTCGCCTCGGTGGAATACGCCTGGGTGACCGACCCCATCGCGCAGTTCCAGTCGCGCGTGATCCCCGAGGCCAACGTCCAAGTGAGCTTCCCGACTAACTTCGACCGTCAGCGTACGGCGACGGGCTTGATCGCTGCGCCCATCGAGCTGCTGCCGTGGTGGACGACGCAGAACACCGCCACCGTCACGTGGCTCACCATCGAGGGCGACCGCGAGGGCCGCGACTTCGAAGCGTCCCAAACGTCGTACTCCCTGAGCACGACGCACAACGTGCGCCTGCCGGTCGACTTCTCGCTCGAAGCGAGCGCGTTCTACCAGAGCGCGGGCCTCTTCGGCACGATCGAGTTCGAGCCGGTCTGGGGCCTCAATCTCGGGCTCCAGCGGGAAATCCCCGGGCTGCCGGGATCGCTCACGCTCGCCGTGGACGATGTCTTCGACACGGTGGAGTGGTCTGTGATGCAGCGCGACGACGCGGTGCCGTTCTACGCCGAGGGCTTCTTCGACTTCTCGCAGCGCACGGTCCGGCTCGCCTACACCCGCCCGATCGGGGGCAACGCCGGAGGACAGACCCGCGCTACGGCGTCTGAGGAGGAAAGCCGTCGGGTGCAGTGAGGTAGGCCGCAGGCACCACGCCCGTCAGCCAGACGCCGTTCTCGGAGCGAAAGAAGACGTGGCCGTCGGCCTGCATACGGGCTGCGTCCACGGTGAGCACGACAGGCTTGCCGTGACGCTGCCCGACCTTCGCAGCAGTCTCGGTGTCAACTGAGAGGTGGACGTGGTGACGCTGCCGTTTCACGAGACCGTGAGCGCGTATCGAGCCAAGGTTCTTGCGGGCGGTGCCATGGTAGAGCACGGCGGGCGGCTCGGACGGCGTGAGGCCGAGGTCGATCTGGACGGAGTGCCCCTGGTTGGCGCGGACGCGCGTGCTGTCGTCGCTGAGCGCGAACCGCTGCTTCGCATTGGTGGCGACGACGTGCTCCAACAGCGCTCGGTTGAGCGCCACACCGTGCCGATTCGCCGCGCCGATGAGCGCTGCGGCGTCCGTCCATCCTCCCGCTCCGAGTGTGATGCCGATGCGTCCGGGGTCGTGTCGTAGTACGAGGCTCAAAAACTTGCTCGTCGCCTTCGCAACACGGTCCGTCCAGGCTCCACTCCCCCGCCCCGGGAGCACGACGTTTCCGTAGAACTGGATCTCGTTCTTCTCTGTGTCCGCGACCGTCTCGTACGACGGGAAGAAGCCGGTCGGCCGGATGTCGCGGTCGGCGAAGGTGGTGAGGAGCTTCCGGTCGCGACGGGTGAGATACGATACCAGGACTGGCACCTCGGGCCGATGGTGCGTTAGCGTGGCCAGCGCCTGCCGCAGTTGCATGAGGGACACCGTAAAGAACGGCGGGTCGCAGACGATCGCGTCGAACTCCGTCTTCAGCCACTCAGGCTTCGTGAGGTCGTAGCGCTGGAACCCCGGCACATGCGCGAAGCGCTCATCAAGGTCGAGGAGCGTAACCTGCTGGCCGCGCTTCACGAGAGTCTCGGCGAGCGTTGGCGCGCAGAGGCAGCAGACGTGGTCGTAGGCCGCCAGTGCATCCGCGAGCGCGTCGCGGGTGTCGGCGTCGAAGAAATACTGCTCGCGGTCGTGCCGCTCGTCTATGGTCGGCAAGGCAATCCTTCGGGTGAAACGTGGGTGATCTGTGCACGACGCCTCTCAGTGAACACTTATCTGGATCACGGCGCACGATCACCGCATCAGAAAGAAAACCGGACGGTCCCCGTACCCGCCCTCGCCGTTGACAGATCAGCACATGGTGATGCAAGGTGCGCGATGCAGGGTGCGCGTGTGCGCGGTGCTGGGCGTGCGCGGTGTTCGCGTGCGCCGCCCCAGGCGCGGCTAGCGTGGTAGGCTAGGTGCCTGGAAAACCCCCAGGCTGGTGTGTGCTCGCTTCTGCCGTCGGCTACCGACGTCCGGTGTTGAGGTAAGCTATTCGATCAGATCGTGCTGCCAGTTCGCGGCCTGAATCTGCGCGTCGAGCATCCGCAGCGCCTTCGAGAGCGCGTCCGCCTGCACGCGCGTCTGGGCCACGTTGATGGCGCGGACGTACTTCACCTCGCTGCGCGTGTAGCGGTCGCGGGTCTGCGTGGCCTCGGCCGCGGCGTCGCGGTAGAGCGCCGCGCGGAGCCGCAGCACGTCGCGCTCGGCAAGGGCATCGGTCATGGTCGCCCCGGCCTCGGTCGCGACCGCGAGGTTCGTGCGGTTGATGCGCGCGATGAGATCTTGAAGGTCGGCCGCCGTCGTCTCGAACCCCGCCATGAGCGTGGCGGGGTCTTCGGCGGGCGCGTCGCCCTCCTGGGTCTTGACGTTCTGGATCACGCGCTGACGGAGCTGCGCCAGCCGCTTCTGGAGATCGGCGCGCAGGATGAGCGCCTCGGCGAGTTTCATGGGAGTTGTTGGGTTGAATGTGGGGAGGCAAAGGCAGAGAGTTGGAAGCCCCGTGCTTGACGTACACGAAACTCCCTCCTCCCCACCCCCGCTCAGTCTTCGGCCTTGCCCCCGCGGGCCATCAGCACGAGACGCGGCTTGAACGTGGCGATCGGCTCCACGAGGTCGGCTTGGAGCGCGAGCACCTCGCCGATGTCCTTGTAGGCCTGTGGCGCCTCGTCCATGCCGCCGTCAAGCAGTTCGACGCCGCGCTCGGCGAGCCAGGCGTCTCGGTCGCGCTTCGGGATGGCGCGCTTCGCGGCCGTGCGACTCATCGTGCGCCCGGCCCCGTGGCTCGCGCTGTGGAGCGCATCCTCGGAGCCCAGCCCACGGACGAGGTACGAGTTGTGCCCCTGCGAGCCGGGGATGATGCCGAGCACGCCGTTGTGCGCCGGCGTCGCGCCCTTGCGGTGGACGACCACCTCGCGCCCCTGCCACGCCTCCTTCCACGCGAAGTTGTGGTGGTTCTCGACGGTGGCGACCGGCTTGAGCTTGAGCCGCTTCGCGAGCGAGCGGTGGATCGTGTGGTGGCACGCCGAGGCGAACCGTCCGGCGAGGTTCATACTCAGCCAGTACTCCTGCCCCGCCTCGGAGTCGAGGTCGAGCCAGGCGAGGTGGCGGAGCTTGTCCGGCAGGACGGTCGTCTGCTGGGCCAGCTTCGAGTAGCGGTTGGCGATCTGCGCGCCGACGCCCCGCGAGCCGCTGTGCGACATGATCGCGAGGTGCGTACCTGCGTCGATGCCGAGTACCGCTGCGCCGCGCGGGTCCACATCGAGCAGGCCGACGTCCACGAAGTGGTTGCCGCTGCCCGACGTGCCGAGTTGCGCGACGGCCTTGTCCTTGAGCGACTTCAGGAGGCGCGTGGCCTCCCAGTCGGGATCGTCGAGGACCTCGTGGTCGCGGCGCTGGTGCTTGCCGAAGCTCGCCCCGATGCCGAAGCGCGTCTCCTCGCGGAGCACCTTCACGAGCTTGTCCTTGCGGTTGGCATTCGCGAGGTACTGCGTCGCGTGGCCCGGGTAGATCGACATCATCATGCGGCACGCGATGTCGACGCCGACCATGTAGGGCGCCACGGCGTTGTCGAGCGCGACCACGCCGCCGATTGGGATGCCGTAGCCGACGTGGGCGTCGGGCATGAGCGCCCCGGCGACCGCGACCGGCAGCCGCATCGCGTTTTCGAGTTGGTGGATCGCCTGTGGGTCGATGAGCTCGCGTCCCCAGACAAGCGCGTCGAGTGGCGTCTGGCGCACGTCCATTGGACGCGGCTCGGCGTCCTTCTGCGCCTGCTTCGCGGCGTCGAGCATGAGGGCCTTCGCCAGCGGCGCGAGCACGCTCGTGGCCTCGACGGCCTGCGGGGCCGCCTTGACGGTCGCGAGCGCGTCGAGGATGCCAGCGTCATCGAGGCCGGTGTCGGCCATCGTACGCGCCGCCTTGAGCGCCTCGCCGAGAGCAGGCCCTGCCGTCCAGCCGTGGTCGAGTAGAGTGGTTCCGGTAATCATAGGTCTAGCATTTGTGTCATGCTGAACTTGATTCAGCATCTCAACAGAGCCCGAAGCAATTGAGCCGTTAGAGATCCCGGATCAAGTCCGGGATGACATCGAAAGAAAGAAAACGACGCCGCGCAAGTGTGGAGCGCGTTGACTACGTATCTGTCGCTCTACCGGACTGAGCTACACGCGCACGATGCGCACGTGGGCGGAGTTGAACCGCCGACCTACAGATCCCTCTGAGTATGTATGCGTCCCCGGTTGGGGCGCGGCGTCGTGTTGGAGTTCGTTGGTTTGTGACTGTGGCGCGGGACGGATCCACCCGTTCGACGCGCCTGGACGGCGGTCGAACTGTCCCCCTCACGCACGAGGGGTACAGACTCGCGACTCCTTGCAGAGGAGCGAGACGGGGGGAGCCGAGACAGCTTCACCTAAGCCGCCCGCGCGAGGTCGTCCCGCTGCGGGAGCGGAAGCGCGAGGATCTCCAGCAGGAGGTCCAGGCGCGACGGGCGCGCGAGGATCGGCACGAGGTTCGGCAGCGCGTAGTAGTCGCCGCGGAACGTCACCGTCTCGACGGGCACCTGGGCCGCCTTGAGCTGGCGCTCGAGGTAGTCCGAGGCACGCCCGACGCGGACGATCACGACCTCTGGCGTCACGCCGAGCTCCTGCCCGTAGGCCTGGAGCGTCGGCACGAAGTACGGCGCGGTGTTCTCGCCTTCGTCGGTGACGATCACGACCTGCTCGACGCGTTCGCGGCGACGACGAAGCAGCTCGAGCCCGACACCGATCGACGTGGAGCCACCCGCTCGGAGGTCCGCGAAGGCCCGCTCCCAGTCGTCCAGCGACGGCGTCTCCACCGGCCCCTGTCCAAGAACAGAGCGGAGGAAACCGGCGCGGGGCACGACCTCGTACGGGACGGTGTCGAACGCGACGACGTGGAGCGCCGCCTCGGTCACGCGCGAGATGAGCGCCGCGAGCCGCTTGCCGACCTCGATCGCCTGCGTCATGGACGCCGACGTGTCGACGAGCAGCGCCGTCGGACGACGGATCGAGCCGAGGGCCGCGACCTGTGCGTCGGTGACGTCGGCCAGGGCCTCCGCCGTCTCGCGGGACACGCCCGCCGCCTCAGCCGCGACCTTCGCCTTGTAGGCCGACACGCGCCCGTCGGTCTTGGCGTCGGCGAGCTTCTGCTCGATGAGCGCCTTGACCGCGTCGTCGTCGAACGCGCCGCGCGCCTTCAGTCCCTTCAGGTGGTTGATCACCTCCTGCGGCGACATCTGCGCGACGAGCGCGCGGAGCACCTCGGACGTGAGCGCCTGGAGCGCCCCGACGGCGACCGGGTACGGGATGCGGTACTCGGCCACCAGCCGTGCCTGTTCGTCAGATGTCCCGGCGTTCGCCAGCGCCTTCACCTGGAAGGCGATGGAGTCGGCAGGCGGGTCGCTCTTGAACAGGATGCGGTCGGCGCGCTCCGACGGGCGGATGTGGAGGCCCGCGTAGAGCGTCTTCATCGCCTTGCGCTGACGCAGGGCCGCGCGGTCGAAGCGGGCGTCCGAGGCCTCGCGGTGACGGAGGTAGCGCACGACGTCCGTGCGGGCCGAGCGTGGCACCTTGCCACGGTGTCTCTTCATGAAGTTTACGACGCGTGCCACCTGGTAGGGCGGCAGGTCCTGAAGCAGCATGAAGCCCGCCTCGCGGTGGTCGGCGCGGCTGCTCGTGAGCAGCATCGCGGTGAAGACCTCCTTGTGGTCGCGGACCTGGCCGTGGCGATGGTACCACACGGCGAGGTGGCCGTAGAAGACCGGGTCGCGGTCAAGGAGGTAGGTATGGCGGTCGGCAACGAGGCCGAGCTGGCGGTGCGGCGTGGTCAGGAGGGCGTTGAGCAGCTCTAGACGCAGGTCATGCTCCGCGTTCGGCATCGTAGCCGAGCCCATCGGAGAAGTCAGGACGGTCATGGTATCCCTCTTGGTGAAGGCCTCCGGCGACGGTTGGTTGTCGATCGAAGGGTGGCGCAAACAACGGGCGGCGTGAGGCCACCGCGCCGGTCGAGGCGGCGTTCGCCTCGCTGTTCGGAGTAAGTGGTTAATCGAGAAAGGCGACGGTGCCGGTTTGGCCTTCGGCGGCCATGGCGACTTCGTGCCAGATGCGGAGGCGCAGCGTGGCGTGGTCGGCGTGACGTACCGTACCACGCGCGTAGACGCAGGGGTTGCGGCGCATCACCTGCCAACTGAGCTTGCGCAGCGCCGGCGACTTCATGAGACGACGGCGGTATTGCGCCTCGGTGAGGCCGTCCGGGAAGCGGGCATTCCAGTAGACGAGCTGCCCGCCTGTGCGGACGATCTCTTCGACGAGGTGCGGCTTGCCCCCGCTGCGTCGCAGCGGCTCATGGCGATGGATCACCCCAGTGCGTTCCGGACGCATTCCAGGACGCGGGAGGAAGAACCACTCGCCCTGGCGGACGAACGCGCGGTTGCGACGGCGATAGCGACGCTTTGGCTTGATGGCCTGGTGGCGCACCGCCCACGCGACCTCGGGAGGACGGAGGGCCTCCATCGCCTCGCGGACCGTGGTCACGTTGGTGCGTGACGTCTCGGCGACGAACCAGTGGCGCTCGTCGTGGCCGCAGAGGTACTTGTGCTTATCGGTTTGGTGGTTGGAAAGACGGATCGCGGCATGCAGGAGCAGGTGCCGCTGCGCTGCATTGGCGTTCACGACCTGGAGGTCGAGCACATCGAGGTGTGCGGGCGACGTGCGGAGGACGAAGGGCTCGCCGGGAGCGCGCTCGTCCACGTCGAGGGAGAACCACGGCACGTCGTCGCGGCGGAACCACGGGCGGCGCTCGGGCGCTTCGGCTCGGAAGGCCGCACCGATGCGCGCGAAGTGGCGCGCTAGGAGTTCGAGGTTGGGCATGGTTGGGTCGGGCAAAGGGAGTGAGTCGGACGTCACCAGAAGGCGTCATCGGGCGGCGCGGTGCGCGCGTGGAGCATCGCTGGAGTGGTTTGGGTGATGAGGGACGGCGAATCGAGTGGCGGAGGGAGTGGGAGTCGAACCCACGCTGCCTGGCGGCAGACGGTGTAGCAGACCGCTCCGGCAAACCGGCATCCGGCTCCCCTCCGTGTCGGGTGGCCGTGTTGCGGTGCGGTCGTGTGGCAGTTTTTTTATTCGGTAGACAGCCGAGAAGTCGAACCGCGAAGGCGCAGTGGCACCTGTTTTACAGACAGGCCCGGATCCCGTTACCGGTCTAGCTGTCCTGGTGTGAGCGATCGGTTATTGTGCGGAGCGTGAGGGAGTCGAACCCCCAAGGCCTTGCGGCTCAGCGGTTTTCGAGACCACCTCCGTCGCCCATCGGATTGACGCTCCAGTTGAAGAGTGATGCTGTGCGGCCGTGTGGCGGTTTTGCCGTGTTCAGCGAGAAACGCCACGGCAGTACGGCTTCACAGGTTCACAGCAACACGCGCCCTGCACGCCTGGCAGGAATCGAACCCGCGCCGCTGGTTTTGGAGACCAGCAGGATGCCCCGCATCACAAGCGTTCGTTGGTGACCGATGGGACTCGAACCCACACTGACAGGGACACAGCCTATCATGCTACCGTTACAACACGGTCACAGAGACGACGGCGGGGCTCGAACCCGCATCCCCTGGTTGGAAGCCAGGCATGCTGCCATTGCACCACATCGTCTGGTGAGCCTCGATGGCTCTAGACGGGTCGGCGAGATTCGAACTCGCACCCTCCTGGTTCGTAGCCAGGGACTCCTCCAATTGAGCTTCGACCCGTAGGATTCGCTTCGCTGCACATGGGTGAGCGTTGGAGCCGGACCGGATGGAGTCGAACCATCTCGCGCTGGGCTTCAGCCAGCCGCTCTACCGGTGAGCTACGGTCCGGAGTGGGTGCCGGTAGGCACCGCTGACCAGGCGCCCGGCCACGGCGGGGAGACCTCCCCACCCGCCGCTGGTGGCCGGGCGCGTGCGCCGTGTCCCCCATGGCACGGCGCGCTGACGGCGACCCCGTGAGGTCGGCATCGTGGTCTGAAGCGCAGGACTCGAACCTGCAACCCCCAGCTCCCAAAGCCGGTGCTCTATCCACTTGAGCTAGCTCCAGAGGGCGTCAGCGCGGGGCTGACGTGGTACACCGGGAGGGAGTCGAACCCCCACTGACGTGGTTCTGAGCCACGTGCCTCTTCCAGTTGGGCTACCGGTGCTAGGTGGCACGCACGAGGTGCTTGTGTTCAGGTAGGACCGTCGCGAGCGCGGACCACGCAAGTCCGGACGGCGGTGCCTTGCGGCATGTCGGCTACTGAGGGGCCCGACTTGCAGCGCCCTACTCAGGAGCGCTCCCATCGTTGGTGCGGGCGAGCCCGCTGGCGAGAGTATGTACGCCGTCTGCGTGTGGGCGCGGTGCTACTCGCCGTACTACCTGGAAGAAGCGGTATCCCTGGCAGCCTTGTCTTTCGATGTGAGGGCGAACTCGCAGTCTCCACGTTGCCCTGATGATTCTCCGGGCGTGGCGGCTTGCCATTCGCCTACAGGGACCTCGTCCGCTGTGCAGAGTTATCTGCGTTGCAAAGTATGTGGGACGTAGCAGCTGCCACCGCGCAAGTCGCGTAGGCGGTGACGCAGCGACCATGGTCACTGCGCTCGAAGCACATTGCATTCAACCACTCTGCCACAGCCCCCTGGCGGAAACCGAGAGGAGGGGCTGGTAGGATTCGAACCTACGAGTCTCTTGCGAGACGATGTGTGTACGCCTGCGCCGTTGGGGCGCGCTGCTGCTGCAAGGGACGTCCGCGCAAGTCGGGCACGCTGGTTGTACGTGGGAATCGAACCCACAACCTCTTGATTAGCAGTCAAGCGCTCTAACCGATTGAGCTAGTGTGTATGCGTGCTACGTGAAGGCGCGAACGAGCGGTCCAGGCGGGATTCGAACCCGCAACCGTCCGGCAGACAACCGGGTGCTCTGACCGTTGAGCTACTAGACCGTGCCACCCCGAAGGCTGAGACCTCCAGAGAAGCGGGGTACGGCACCGCGCAAGTCCTCTGAGCGACCTGCCAAAGCAGGAGCAGGGAGTCGAACCCTACCACGCCGTTTGTGGCATGGCATCACCAAGTGTGTACGCTCGGAGCATGAGGGCGCGGAGCCGCACGTTGTTGGGACAGGCACGCGCCTTACGGGGCGCACGCCGGTCGTTCGTGCAGCGAAGCAATCAATCTATCAAGGAACAAATATGCGTATTTATTTACGCAACTATGTTGATATCGCTTGTCTGAGACAGGTGACGGCCTGGGTGGCTGTAGCGTTGCTCGGTTGCCGAAACGGGGATCGGAGCGCGAGGCTGAATGCGCTTGGTTTGATGAGGTAAGCGACCGTGCGTTGTGTGCATGTCCTGGTCTGGAGACGCTGAAAGGGTGGCTACTAGGACATCGTCTTGGGCATGAAGCGCGAGGCTGGTGAACGGATGTAGGTGCTTTAGTGGTGGGCAGCACCCTGGACGCATAGTGGCTTATTCGCCCCGATAGAGCGTTTGGACACAAAAAAACCCACCTGAGCGCGGAGCCGAGGTGGGTGGACGTGCAGGCACAGCGTACCTAAGGTCACGGCCCACCTCGGGGGTAGGGTGCATCGAACTCACCCGGCATCGGGAACGAACCGCCCTGCCACAAAGCGGCAGCGTTGCCCTGCTGCCCCCGGTGAACGGTGGCGATGCCAAGGAGGCAATTCGTATGGGAGCGGCGTGAATACATGAGCGGATGCTGTTGGATTGACTGCGCAAGCTGCGCGGCGTCAGGAATTACAACATAGGGCGCGCAAGTACACATGTCAACACCAACCTACACAAATATGTCTCTTTATTTTTAGTTCATCAGATTCGTGCTCATCGCACTACGACCAGCGGGCGCGTGTGCGCAGCACTGTCGCCGACCAGACGCACCTGGTAGACGCCGCTGGACAACCGAGCCAGCGACCAGTCCGCTTCGTAGCGCCCTGCTGCATGCGGCCCCTCGGCGAGCACCGCAACGCGCCGCCCTAGCACGTCGAGCAGTTCGATGCAGAGGTCTTCCTGGCGCGTCACCTCGTAGCGGATCCAAGCCTGGTGGCTGGCCGGGTTCGGGTACGGTGCCAGAAGTCGGACAGCCTGCGGCACTGCGCGCGTCACCTCGACTTCAGGCGAGTAGGCGTAGCTACCGTCGAAGTCGACCTGGCGCAGGCGGTAGCGCAGTGCGTCGGATTCGAAGGGCAGTACGATGTCGGCCCACGTGTAGGTCTGCGCCTCGGTCGTCGTCCCCGCACCGCTCACGAACGCGAGCTCTTTGTAGGCCCCGCCATCAGCGAGCCGCTCGACGGCGAACCCGGCGTTGATCGTCTCGGAGGCCGTCGTCCAGCGCAACACCACGGCGTCTCCGTCCTGCACCGCATCAAACGTAGTCAGTTCAACCGGGATTGAGCCACCTGACTCTACCACGGCGGATGACGCTGCTGGTGTGCGCGCAAGGGTCGTGCGGAGAAGATCGGCCTCTGCCTTTGTGCGCTCTACGCCGTCAAGGGCGACGCTCCGAACCATGCTCAGTGTCCGAAGCTCACCGCTGTCGAACGAACGCAGGTCTGCAGGGTCGGTCCAGGGAACGTTGCCGCCGGTAGTCTCCCCAAAGAAGTAAACGTTGCCATTGGAGGCATAGGCTGCAGCGTCGCCGGTGCACTGCTCGACTTCAGGCGTCGTGTTGTCTTCGTAGTAGGAGTAAGGAAACAAGTCGGGGATGTTCGTCTCTACCTCGGAGCGACTGATGAGGCTGCCCTGCGGCCCCAGGAGATAGTCCCATTCGATATAGTCGGTTTGGTAATAGCCACCAGTCGGTAGATCGGGCGCGCCATCGACGGGCACCCCGTCCGGGAGGAGGTTGCTGTAGTACGTCATGCCTGCCATCGATGGGCTGTAGTCGATGTACATCGTTGTGCCGGGCGTGCTGTGCATCTGGTGGGCGATGCGATAGACGATGATGCGCTCGTAGAGAGCATAGGTAGCCAGGTTGAGGCCACCCGAGTTCGAGCCTTGCACGATGCGCAACGCCCGAATGGGGCCGTCCTTCTGGATACCAAGCGTGCCTCGGCGGGTACTACCCGTGTAGATCGACCGCGAGCAGTTCGGGTCGCGCCCCATGCGGTCCGGGCGCCCTCCCAACTTGACGCGGTCGAGCAAGTCTGCCCCGTAGGTAGCTCGCTCCCGTTCGCTCGTGCCTGCGTCCGCCAGGAGCAGCTCGCGCTGGATCCAGCGGTCTTCAAACGAGGTCTTGTAATACGCTGTCTCGACGGCGCTGTATTCGGGGTTTGCACCGAGGAAGTCGCCGTAGATGTCACGCAGGGAGCCGTCGCCCTCGAAGTTGTAGTCGTCCGGGAAGGTCCCGGCAAGCAGGTCGAACTGGTAGTCCACGAGGTCGAAGCCCCCCGCCTGGTCGAGCGGCATCGTTGGCACGTAGAGGTAGACGTAGCGGTCGTTCACCTCCAACTCAGTGACCTCCAACGGTGAGAAGGGCGGTGGCGAGACCACAGGGTCGACTTGCTCGCCGAAGAAGCGGAGCATGAGCACCAGTTCGTCGTCGCTGTCAAACGTCGGATCAGAGTCGACGGGCACGATCGGGGTAAACCCGGGGTGCGGGTAGTCCTGAGGCGCCGTGTAGAGGAGTTGGAGCGGGCCTCCGAACAGGTCGTCGGCGTCGAAGATGTCAGCGGGATAGGCGGCGGCTGGGTCCAGCGCATCGCGCTCGTCGATCTGCAGCGGACAAGGCTTCCAAGCGGCGTCTGTGTAGGTGTAGCACACGGGGGCGGTCACGGCCGCACCAAGCAGACCGGGGACCTCTGCTCCGGTAAGCACGAGCGGGCGAGGATCGTCGTCGGATTGTGCCTGAAGGCCGGATGCAGGGAGAAGCGTGCACACCGTGAGGACGCATGCCCGCAGGAGAGGCTGATACATGACGATGGAGGGTGGTACTGGGAGTGCGTCAGCAATCCGGCTCGAGTCTCCCTACAGGTAGGTCAACGACTGCGTAACGGTCTTTGTGAGTCCGGGGAGAGTAGGTGGTCGAAGATCGCGCGGCCCCTGTTACCGTCCAACCTCCCAAGGCACTGTAGCGCACGTAGCTTGCACTCTCGGTTCACGATTCGCCTTTGTCATGCTTCGATCAACCTGGATCCTCGTTCTGGTCGCGTGCATCGGGGGCTCTGCAGCGGCCCAGGAGGCCTTTCTTCTCCCTGCCCCGCTCGCGGCAACGTGGACGGACGCGGCGCCCTTCACCGTCATGCCGGAGACGCCTCTCCTCGTCCCGGACGGCGACCTCAACGCCGCGCGCATCGCCTCGATGCTCGCCCACCTCCTCAGCTTCGGCGAGGCTACGCGTCCGCGCGTGGTCGAGGCTCGTGCCTACGCCCGCTCGGAACGGCACTCCTCACTTTCCCCCATCGTCTACGACCGCCAGGCTCCCGACTCGCTTGGTGCAGAAGGCTATGTCCTCGACGTTTCCCCTGAGCGGATCACACTTTCGGCGAACGAGCCAGCGGGCTGGTTCTATGCGACGCAGACACTTCGACAGCTGCTACCACCGGCCGTCGAGTACAATGCGGCCTTCCCCGTCCCGCTGACGGTCCCGTCTGGGCGCGTCGTGGACCGGCCTCGCTTTAGCTGGCGCGGCATGATGCTCGACGTCGCGCGCCATTTCTTCGGGCCTGCCGACGTGCGCCGCGTGATTGACCTGATGGCGCTACACAAGCTCAACCGGCTGCACCTCCATCTCTCCGACGACCAGGGCTGGCGCATCGAAATCCCGGGCTGGCCGCGGCTCACCGAGATCGGCGGTAGCACCGAAGTCGGGGGCGGACCGGGCGGCTTCTTCTCGCTCGACGACTACGCCTCACTCGTCCAGTATGCCGCTGAACGCTACGTCACCATCGTTCCCGAAATCGACCTACCTGGACACACGAACGCGGCGCTTGCCTCCTATGCCGAGCTCAACTGCGACGGCGTCGCGCCGCCCCTTTACACCGGCACGTCAGTCGGCTTCAGCACCGTGTGCGTTGAACGGGATGTGACGTACCGCTTCGTCACCGATGTGGTACGAACGCTCGCCCAGGCCACGCCAGGCAGCCATTTCCACCTCGGCGGCGACGAGGTACGGGAGCTATCGCCGGAGCAATACGCGTCCTTCATGACGCATGCGCAGACCATCGTCGCTGAGCATGGCAAGAGAGTGATCGGCTGGGACGAAATCGCCGAGGTCGAGCTGCTTCCGCAAAGCATCGTGCAGGTGTGGCGCCCCGCGGAGGCCGAGACGCAAGCGCAGATCCGCGAGGCGGTCGAGGCTGGTGCGACGGTCATCCTCTCCCCCGCCGACCGCGTCTACCTCGACATCAAGTACGACGCTTCGACGGTACTCGGCCTCAGCTGGGCGGGCTTGAACAGCGTCCGTGACGCCTACGAGTGGGACCCGACGACGTTGCTGCCCGGCGTGCCCGCCACTGCCATCGAGGGCATCGAGGCACCACTCTGGAGCGAGACGATCTCGACGCGTGCCGACCTCGAATTCATGGCGTTCCCGCGCCTCGCGGGCGTCGCCGACCTCGGGTGGGCGCCTGCGGCAGCGCACGACTGGGACGCTTATCGCCTTCGCCTCGGCGCGCAGGCCCCGCGATGGACGGCGCTCGGCATCAACTTCTACCGCAGCCCCGATGTCCCCTGGGCGTCTGCGCCTCGGCGAGACTAGCACGGTCGAGACCAGCACAGCCACACCATGCCCTCCGCCCTCGACTCCGCCGACCGCTTCGAAGTCACCAGCCGTGCAGCGTGGCGCGCCTGGCTCGCTGCCAACCACGAGCAGCCCGACGGCATCTGGCTCGTCACGTTCAAGAAGCACACGGGCGAGCGCTATGTCGATTATGACAGCGTTGTCGAAGAAGCACTCTGCTTCGGCTGGATCGACAGCCTGCCACGTAAGCTCGACGCCGACCGGACGATGCTCTACCTCAGCCCGCGCAGGCCGAAGAGCATCTGGTCGCGGCTCAACAAGACGCGGGTCGATGCACTCGAAAACGCGGGGCTGATGACCGACGTGGGCCGAGCGAAGATCGAGGCCGCCAAAGCCGACGGGTCGTGGACGGTCTACGACAGCGTCGAGGACCTGATTGTGCCAGACGACCTCCGCGACGCCCTTGCCGAAGAGTCTACCGCCGCCACACAGTTCGAGGCCTTCAGCGCCTCGTCGAAGAAGGGCGTGCTGTGGTGGATCAAGTCAGCGAGGCGCAAGGCGACTCGTGTGTCACGGATCGCCAAGACGGTGAGGCTCGCCAAGCTAGGCGTCGTCGCCAACACGCCGGACGCGCGCGGACACTGACCTCTACAGGCTCGCGCCGACGACGGCAAACCCGAGCGAGGCCACGGTCGCAGCAATGAGTGCGTACGGTAACTGCGTACGGACGTGCGCCACGTGGTCGGTGGCCGCCGCTAGGCTCGACACGATGGTCGTGTCCGAGATTGGCGAGGCGTGGTCACCGAAGATGCCGCCGCTGAGCGCCGCCGCCAGGAACGGCGCAGCGGGCAGCCCGAGCGTCACGGCGACGGGCACGGCGATCGGTACCATGATGGCGAACGTGCCCCAGCTTGTCCCCGTTGAGAACGCGATGAACGCGCCCGTGAGAAAGACCACCGGAAGCAGCACCGGCGGCGGCAACGTGCCCGCCACGAGCTGCGCGACATAGACGCCCGTCCCGAGTTCGCGCGCCACAGCGCCGAGCGCGAGGGCGAGCAACAGCACGAGCGCCATCCCGAGCATCCCCCCTGCCCCGCGAAGCCCGATCTGCGTGAGCTTCTCGACGGTGAACGCGCGCTGGGCGAGCAGCAAGACCCAGGCAACGGCCAGCCCGGCGAGGACAGCCCACAGCACGCTTGTGGAGCCACTCCCGGCACGGAGGTCGCCGCCGCCTGTGATGAGGAGGCCGAGCGGCATCATCACGACCATCACGCCGAGTGGGAGCAGCATGTTGACTGGGCGGGGCGGAATCGCCGTGGTCGGGTCCGGTACGAGGGCCGCTTCGTCTAGCATCGGGGCAGCATCATCGTCGGCGATCTGTCCGGTGGCTGCGCGCGCCTCAGCCCGCTTCATCGGGCCAATCGTCCAGCCCGTCACTGCGACGATGGCCGCGAGGGTGACTGCCGCGAGCGCGTAAAGGTTAAGCGGGATCGCGGCGACAAACGTGCCCAGCGGGTCGTCCACGCCGACCTCGCCGAGGAGCGCAAGCACGTATGCGCCCCACGCGTTGAGTGGGATCAGGATGCACACGCTTGCCGAGGTCGCGTCGATGAGGTAGGCAAGCTTCTCGCGGGAGAGCCGGTAGCGGTCGAAGAGCGGCCGCCCGACGGCCCCGGCGACGAGCACGGTGATGTTCGACTCGATGAAGATGACGACGCCGATCACGAAGGCGAGCAGCCGCGCCCGCCGCCCCGACGTGACGAGCCGCCGCCGTTCGAGCCAGTCGACGAAGCCGCGCACGCCGCCGCTAGCCTCTATCGTGGCTATGAGCGCGCCGATCACGAGCGTGAAGCCGAGCACCCGCGCGTTGCCCGCGTCGCCCACGACGGCCACCGCCGCCTCGATGGCCGCGCCCAGCCCGGCGAGCGGGTTCCAGCCGTTGAGGATCGTCCAGCCGAGCCAGACGCCCGCCGCGAGCGAAGCGTAGACCTGCCGCGTCCAGATCGCCAACACGATGGCGAGGACGGGGGGCAGCAGGGAGATCCAGGTAGGGTCGGACATGGGTGCGGCGTTGGCGACAAGCGGGGTAGGATACGCCGCACCCCGGATCTCGCTCGGGCTCCACGCTTGAACGGGCTCCGCGCTCACACAGGCTCGGTCCCGACATGCTCTTGGCGTAGTACGCTTGGCCCGGCGTTCTACTGCCCGGCACGGTGCGCCGGAGATTCCGTGAGGCCGGAACAGCCCGTGCACGCCTCGGTTCTTCCCGCCCCAACCACCCATCGTCCCGTAGCCTCCATCGCCATGAGCGTCGATATCGCCGTTGCCCCGGCCAAAACGAAGAAGCGTCCGAACCCGGTCATTCTCTCCGATCGTGCCTCGACGGAGGTGAAGAAGATCATCGCCAACAAGCAGATCCCCGACGGCTACGGGCTCCGCGTGGGCGTCCGCGGCGGCGGCTGCTCGGGTATGAGCTACATCCTCGGCTTCGACAAGCAGAAGGAGCACGACCTCCAGTTCGAGCAGGACGGCGTCGCCATCTTCATGGACAAGCGCCATGGGCTCTACCTCATGGGCACGACGGTCGACTACCACGACGGGCTCGACGCGCGCGGCTTCGTGTTCGAGAACCCGAACGCCACGGAGACTTGCGGTTGCGGCTCCAGCTTCGGCGCCTAGCGACCTCCTCGCTTCTACGAATTCCCTGAACGGACCGTCTTGGCGGTCCGTTCAGCATTTCAGGGCAACCGCTCAGCACGTCGATTCACCGCTGGCCTTGACACGGGTGCCCCTACCCGTTTTACGAGGCCCCTAGGCAGGAACAGCGCGCAGAAGGTCCGGTTGGACTTCTCCGCCACCGCAGAAGCCGGGCCGCAACAGCCCGCGCCACCGCGCTTGGCGTGCTTTTTGACACCCTTCCAGGTGTGGCTTTGCTCGATGCTCTATCTAAGAGTATCGGCAAGCTTGGCCGGCTGCTTTAGTCCGGTTCGCCTGCACGGTACCCTCATCGCTCTCTTCACTCTGCCCGCCCACTCCGCATGGAAGGCAACTTTTCGAACCGCGTGCGCGACGTAATCTCCTACAGCCGTGAGGAAGCTATTCGGCTGGGGCATGACTACATCGGCACGGAGCATTTGCTGCTCGGCATCATCCGCGAGGGCGAGGGCATCGCCGTCAAGATCCTCCGCAACCTCGGCTGCGACCTCTTCAAGCTGAAAAAGGCCGTCGAGGACACGGTGCGGAATTCCGGCGGCACGCTAACCGTCGGCAATATTCCGTTGACGAAGCAGGCCGAGAAGGTGCTCAAAATCACCTACCTCGAAGCCAAGCTCTACAAGTCCGACGTGATCGGCACGGAGCACCTGCTGCTGTCGCTACTGCGTGACGATGAGAACATCGCGGCGCAGATCCTCCAGCAGGGCTTCTCGGTCACCTACGACGCCGTACGCGCCGAACTCGATGCCATCGTGTCCGGCAACGCCAATCCCCGCAGCGGCCCTGCTCAGGGCGGCGGCCGCACTCCTCGCACCCGACGCGAACGTCAGAACATGCCTCAAGAAAAAAGCAAGACCCCCGTGCTCGACAACTTCGGTCGTGACCTGACGAGTCTCGCCGAAGAGGACAAGCTCGATCCCGTCGTGGGCCGCGAGCAGGAAATCGAGCGCGTCGCCCAAGTCCTGTCCCGCCGCAAGAAGAACAACCCCGTGCTCATCGGCGAGCCGGGCGTCGGCAAGACGGCCATCGCCGAGGGCCTTGCCATGCGCATCACACAGCGCAAGGTGAGCCGCGTCCTCTACGACAAGCGCATTGTCACGCTCGACCTCGCGGCACTCGTGGCGGGCACGAAGTACCGTGGCCAGTTCGAGGAGCGCATGAAAGCGGTCATGAACGAACTGGAGAAGTCACCCGACGTGATCCTGTTCATCGACGAGCTACACACGCTCGTGGGTGCCGGCGGTGCCTCCGGATCGCTCGACGCGTCGAACATGTTCAAGCCGGCGCTCGCCCGTGGTGAGATCCAGTGCATCGGCGCGACCACGCTGGACGAGTACCGCCAGTACATCGAGAAGGACGGCGCGCTCGACCGACGCTTCCAGAAGATTGTCGTAGACCCGGCGACGCCGGAGGAAGCCGTCGAGATCCTGACGCAGATCCGGCCGCGCTACGAGGATCACCACAACGTTCGCTACTCGGACGAGGGCCTGGAACTCGCCGTGCGCCTCGCCGACCGCTACATCACCGACCGTCACCTCCCCGACAAGGCCATCGACGTGATGGACGAGGCCGGCGCGCGCGTGCACCTTGCCAACATCAAGGTGCCACCGGAGATCGTCGAACTCGAAGACCAGATCGAGAAGGTCAAGGAGGAGAAGAACCAGGTCGTCAAGCAGCAGCAGTTTGAAGAGGCCGCTCGCCTCCGCGACTCCGAGAAGAAGCTCCAGGAGGAACTGGAGAACGCCAAGGAGGAATGGGAGCGCCAAGCCGACACGCAGGTCTACGACGTCACCGACGTGGACATCGCGCAGGTCGTCGCCATGATGACGGGCATTCCCGTCGACAAGGTGGCGGTGACCGAGGGCAAGAAACTGATGAACATGGAGGAGTCGCTCCAGGGCACCGTGGTCGGCCAGGAAGAGCCGATCCAGAAGCTCTCGCGCGCCATCCGCCGCACCCGCGCCGGCCTCAAGGATCCGAAGCGGCCCATCGGCTCGTTCATCTTCCTCGGACCCACCGGCGTGGGCAAGACAGAGCTTGCGAAGCGGCTCACGGAGTACCTCTTCGACAGCCAGGACTCGCTCATCCGCATCGACATGTCGGAGTACATGGAGAAGTTCTCCGTGTCGCGGCTCGTGGGTGCACCTCCCGGGTACGTCGGCTACGAGGAAGGTGGCCAGCTTACCGAGAAGGTCCGCCGCAAGCCCTACTCGGTCGTGCTCCTCGACGAGATCGAGAAGGCCCACCCCGACGTGTTCAACATCCTGCTCCAGGTGCTCGACGACGGGATCCTCACCGACGGCCTCGGTCGCCGGGTAGATTTCCGCAACACGATCATCATCATGACCTCGAACATCGGGGCGCGGGACATCAAGAACCTCGGCAAGGGCATTGGCTTCTCGTCGGACACCGCGAGCGACTTTGACTACGCCCGGATGAAGTCGACGGTCGAGGACGCGCTCAAGCGGGTCTTCAACCCGGAGTTCCTCAACCGCATCGACGATGTGATCGTCTTCCACCCGCTGGAGAAGAGCCACATCCTGGAGATCATCGAGATCATGCAGAAGGACCTCTTCGCCCGCATCGAAGAGCTCGGCATCGACATCGAAGTCACAGACGCCGCGAAGGCCTTCCTCGTGGAGAAGGGCTACGACCCACAGTTCGGGGCCCGGCCGCTCCGCCGCGCGATCCAGAAGTATGTCGAGGATCCGATGGCGGAGGCAATTCTCCAGAACGACCTCGCCGAGGGCGCGCACATCACCGTCGACCACAAGAAGAACGCCGAGGAGTTGAACTTCAAGGCAAAGAAGGCCAAGCGGAAAAAGGCGACCCCGAAGGCTACCGAGACGGACACGCCTGAAGAGGAGCAACCAGCTTCGGAAGAGAAGGAATAGCTTTCGCCTGGACCCAACACAAAGCGCCCCGCCCTCCCGATCCGGAAGGCGGGGCGCTTTGTGTTGGTGCCTCACTACCGAGTCGGGCGACCACTCAGGCTACGTTGGGCGTGATCTCGTCGTCTTGTCACGGCGTAGCAGCCCCTCCTGTGTAGCCCGCCGGGTCGCTCGCTCGCCGAGAACGTTCCGAAAAGCGCGTCTCCTCGACCTCGCTGGTTGTACCGATGGTCGAACCGACCTCTTCCAGTGTCTAGCGAGGTGGCGAATTTAGAGCGTTGGGCATGGTCGGGAGCGCGCTGGCTGAGGCGACGTGCGTGCAACTGCAACGAGGTACCTGGGTGCGTTCCTCGCACCTAGAAATCGGGGTTTCCTCGATCCAGGACTCCGTGATTTTCCAGGCAACCTGATGAACGTTTTGGACGTTTGTACTATTCACATCTTCAAAGCCCTTCCCGTGCCATGCTCGCATTCGTCCTGTTCTTTGCCTCCTTCGTCGTGCCGTTCGTGCTCATCGGCGGCTTACTCGTCCTCGCCGCCCGTACGCCCCAGGTAGAACCGACCGCCCGCGTGTTCCCGAACTCGTTCGTAGCCATGCCCGCGCTCGCTACGGACAGGGACCGCAGAGGAAGAGGAGCACACTACGGCGGCGCGCTCCGTGTGCCCTCGTCTTCTATCCCCGGGAGGACGTGGCGGGTGCACCTGAATTAGCCCCAGCACACCCGTTCGCCTGACCTTGCGCGGACTATCCTACGCGGGCTCTGGCACGTAGTGACCGACCGTGAGCCGATCGTCAACGAACATGCTAGCCGCCACGCGCTGCACATCGGCTTCTGTGACCAAGGCGATGCGTTCGCGGTAGGTCGCGTAGAGCGTCCAGTCACCCACGGCGATGGCCTCGTTGAGTTGGCTGGCAATGGCATAGGGGCCGTCACGGCCGTAGGCATCCTGCGCCACCGTCTGACGACGCGCGCGCTCAAGTTCGGACGCCGTCAGCCCCTCGGCTGCAATCTCGGCGAGGATCGAACGGAGCGCTTCCTCAACGACTCGGTGCTCCACGTCAGGCGCGAGCGCCCCGTAGACCATAAACAGGCCGGGGTCCCGGAGTCGAGGAAAGTAGGCGAAGGTTGACGTCGTCAGTCCCTCGTCGGTGAGGCGGCGGTAGAGACGGCTCGACTTGCCCGAGGTGAGCGCTGTGGCCAGCACGTCCAAGGTGTCTGCGTCGGCATCGAGGCCCGAGCACGCTTTGTACGCACAGAGCACGGCCCCGAGTTGCCCAGCTTGGCGGATCACCAGGCGACGTTCTCCAATCTGTGGCGGCTCACGTGTAACGGCCTGAGGACTCACGAACGGTTGTGCGCCATCGCCGCCGAGGGATGCCTGGGCTTGGATATGGCCAAAGTGCTGATGCACCAGCCCGAGTGCCTCAGCCCGATCAAAGTCACCGATCACGGAGATGGTGGCATTCGAGGGCCAGTAGTACGTGTCGTAAAAGTGACGGAGGTCGTCAGCCTCGACAGTCTCCACATCGGAGCGCCACCCGATGGTCGGGTGGCCGTAGGGGTGGGCAACGAACGCCACGCTCCAGACGGCATGGAGGAGTTTGCGCAGCGGTTCGTTCTCGCCGCGGTCGAGTTCGTTGAGCACGACGGTGCGCTCGCTGGCAAGATCCTCGTCACTGACGAGTGCCCCGCGCATCCGGTCCGCCTCGATCTCGACGGCGAGGCTGAGGTGCTCTTTGGGCAGGAGTGCGAAGTAATTCGTACGGTCATACCACGTGGTCGCGTTGACCTGCGCGCCGACGCGCTGGAGCACATTGAAGATGGTCTGCCCCGCCGCCTTGTTAAACCGCTTGGTGCCCTTGAACATCAGGTGTTCCAGGAGGTGCGTCGCGCCCGTCAGCCCCGTGTGCTCATTGCGGCTGCCGACGCTGTACGTCACCATGAACGTCACGACTGGCGCCGCAGCCTGCTGAAGCAGCAACACCGTCAAATCGTTTTCACGGTGACGCAGTTCTTCGATGCCGCCGACTTCACGCACGAACGTGAACTGCGGATGAGGCGCGACGGGCGACATCAAAGGGGCGGGGTGCTTCACAACCAAGAACCAGGGCTAGAGACGGAAAATCAACTCTTCCCTTTCTGCTGCTTCAACTTCGCCGCGATGCTGATCTCGGTATGGGGAACGGCGCGGAGCCGCTCCTTTGCAATCGGCTCGCCCGTCACCTTGCAGACGCCGTACGTCTTGTTTTCGATGCGTGTGAGCGCCCGGTCGAGATAGCCCACATACTTCTGCTGGCGAGCGATCATCATGTAGCGCTTCTCTTGCTCCATGGCGTCCGTACCAGCGTCGGCCATGTGAAACGAGTACGCCGAGTCCGATTCAGCGTCGCGGGCCTCCGCGATTTGAGCGCGCATGGCGTCGACTTCCTCCATGGCGGCCGCGCGCTTGTCGAGGATCAACTGCTGAAACTCGGCGAGCTCGGCGTCGGAGAAGGGCGTAGGACGACCAGTTTTGAGGTCGGGATTGGGGAGTTCGGCCATGGGTGAATTACGGTTCACGAACTAGGCGTCGGCGTCAGCGAGCACGCGCTGCAGAGCAATGGTGATGGGGGTGCCGTCGATGGCCTCGCGCTCTGCGAACGTTTCGACCGTTTCACCCTCAGGCTGCTCGGAGGCGTGCAACGTGACGGCCAAGGTCTCGTTCCGGATCGTTGCCGCATGTGCGGCCAGCGCGTCGGTGAGGAACGTTTCGGCGGCAAAGGTGATGGCGATACGGTCGGTGACGTCGAAATCGGCGCGCTTCCGGAGGGTTTGGACGCGGTTGACAAACTCACGGGCATAGCCTTCGGCACGCAGCGAGTCTGTGATCGCAGGATCGAGAGCAACCACGACGCTCGTCACCTGGCCATTCGGGTGCGTTACGGCGTCTTGCCCGACGAGTTGGCCGTCGAGCCCTTCGCTCTGCACGTCGATGTCGCCCTCGCCAAAGGTGACAGCGCCCCCATTGAGGTCGAGCGTGAGGGTGCCCGTTTGCTCGTAGGCGACGATGTCGTCCGTGGTGAGCGAGCGGATAGCTTGGTTGGCCGCCTTCATCTGCTTGCCGAGGCGACGGCCAAGCGCCTTGAAGTTGGGCTTGGCGGTCTTCTGCACGAGGCCGCTGTCTGCCGCGATGCCTTCGACGGTCTTGACGTTCACCTCCTCACGCACGATGGCGGCGACCGCGGCGAGCGCCACCTCATCGACACCCGCATTGCCCGTCACCACGCGGAGCGTGCCGAGCGGCTGACGCACGTTGAGTTGCGCCTCGTTGCGCAGCGCGAGCGCCGTGGAAGCGACCGAACGCGCCACCGCCATGCGGTACTCCAACGTTTCGTCGCGCTCGGCCTCCACCACCTGCGGGAAGTCGGTGAGGTGCACCGACGCCGGGAGGTCGTCGCGTCCCGTGGCGAGGTTGCCGAAGAGCCACTCGCTGTAGAACGGCGCAAGTGGCGCCATGAGTTGCGCGACCGTGAGCAGGCACTCGTAGAGCGTCTCGTACGCGGCCTGCTTATCAGGTCCCAGGTCGGAAGTCGCAGGACTCGAGTCATTCTGGCTCTGACCTTCGACCAGCGACCCGAGGCCTGCGACCTTATTCCAGTAGCGCCGTCGGCCGCGGCGGACGTACCAGTTCGAGAGGTCGTCGACGAACGTCTCGACGGCGCGGGCTGCTTTGGTCGGGTGGTAGCCGTCGTACGCGTCCGTCGTCTCCGCGATGGTCGTCTGAAGCCGACTCACGACCCACCGGTCGAGTTCGGCGCGGTCCGCGACAGGCATGCGAGCCGATGCGTCATATGCGAAGCCGTCGATGTTGGCGTAGGTGGCGAAGAAGCTGTAGGTGTTGGTGAGCGTGCCGAAGAGCTTGCGGCGCGTCTCGAGGACGCGGGCGTCGTCGTAGCGCAGGCTTTCCCACGGCGGGCTCGCGGCCATCAGCGTCCAGCGCACGGGGTCTGCGCCGTGCTCGGCGATCGTAGCGAACGGGTCGACGGCGTTGCCCTTCGACTTCGACATCTTTTGGCCCTCTGCGTCGAGGACGAGACCGTTAACGACGACGTTCTCATAGGCGACCGACTGCTGCGTGAGCGCGGCGATGGCGTGGAGCGTGTAGAACCACCCACGCGTCTGGTCGACGCCCTCGGCGATGAAGTCGGCGGGGAAGTTGGCCTTGAACTGCGCGACGATCTCGGGGTCCTGCTCGTCGTCGGGGACCGAGGCGAGGTAGTGCCACTGCGCGTACGGCATCGCGCCGGAATCGAACCACACATCGAGGAGGTCGGGGACGCGGCGCATCGTCCCGCCGTTGCCGTCTGGCCAGGTGATCGCATCGACGTAGGGACGGTGGAGATCGACCTCGCCCGTCCCGGGGTTAATCGCGTCTTCGGGAAACGCACCGCCGCACCTGGCGCGCAGCTCTGCGATCGTGCCGATGACCTCGACATGGTCCGGGTAGCGGTCGCTGACCCAGATGGGGAGCGGCGTCGCCCAGTAGCGCATCCGGCTGATCGCCCAATCCACATTCCCATCCAGCCACGCGCCGAAGCGGCCTGTGCCGATCCCCTCCGGCTGCCAGTTGATCGTCTTGTTGAGCGCCACGAGCCGGTCTTTGATCGCGGTTGTGCGGATGAACCACGAGTCGACTGGGTACGACATGAGCGGCGTGCCTTTGCGCCAGTCGTGCGGGTAGTTGTGGAGGTAGGTCTGGTGCTTCAGCAGCAGCCCGCGCTGGCGGAGGTCGCGGCTGATCGCTCTGTCGGCCTCCTTGAACCACTGTCCCTCGATGAAGGCGTACGTGCCGTCGAACGTCCCATCCGCCCGCACGGGGTTAAACATCGGCAAGCCTTCTTTCTGACCGATCAGAAAGTCGTCCGCACCAAAAGCCGGGGCCATGTGGACGATGCCCGTACCGTCCTCGGTCGAGACGAAGTCGGCGGCGACAACCTTCCACGCAGCGTCTTCCCCATGCAGGTCTTCAAACGCGGAGAACACCGGTTCGTAGCGCATCCCGACAAGTTCAGCGCCGGTCATCTGGTCCACGATCTCAACGGTCTTATCGTCAAGGACCTGGCCGAGCAGCGCGGTCGCGAGGATGACATATTCGGTGTCCCCCTCTTCGTTGGTGCGCTTGACCTTGGCGTAGTCGATGGTCGACCCGACGGCCAGCCCAGCGTTCGAGGGCAGCGTCCAGGGCGTTGTCGTCCAGGCAAGGAAGTACGTGTCGGCCTCGCCACGCACGGGAAACTTGATCGTGACACTCGGATCCTGAACTTCTTTGTAGCCGAGCGACACCTCGTGGCTCGACAGGACGGTGCCAGACCCAGGGCTGTACCACTGAATCTTGTACCCGCGATACAGCAGCGGCTCGCCGTCGGGGCCGGGCGTGTCGTTGATCTTCTTGAGGAGCGACCACACCGACTCGATGTAGTCGTTCTCGAAGGTGACGTATGGGTCGTCGAGGTCGACCCAGTAGCCCATGCGCTGCGTGAGCGTGTCCCATAGGTCTTTGTAGCGCAGCACCGACTCGCGGCATGCATGGTTGTACTCAGCGACGCCGTAGGATTCGATCTGATCGCGGCCCTGGAGGCCTAACTCCTTCTCGACTTCGATCTCGACGGGGAGGCCGTGTGTGTCCCACCCTGCCTTGCGGTCCACGCGGAAGCCCTGCATCGTCTTGTAGCGACAGAAGAGGTCCTTGATGGTGCGCGCCATCACGTGGTGAATGCCCGGCTTCCCGTTGGCCGTCGGCGGCCCCTCGTAGAAGACGAAGTGCGGCGCGCCGTCCCGGATGGCGAGGCTCTGCTCGAAGATCTGCTCCGCTTGCCACTTGGCGAGGACAGCCTCCTCGGACGCGGGGTGCGCGAAGCCTTTGGGATCGGGATACATCGTGGGTGGAGCCAGCGGAAAAACGTCGTACAGGGATAGATCCGCAAGATACGTTGATTCCTGCCCGTACCCGCTCCCACCGAGGTCCTTCCGCACCGTCCGAACATAGAAGAGCCCACGCCGAGGCGCGGGCTCTTCCAACGTTTCCTTGAACGGTGGCACCGTCTCTGCAGTCTTCTCGAACACGACCGATCCGACGACAAGCCGTATCGGCTTGGGAGTTCGCGTAGCCGCGCAGCGTCGCTGCGTGCTACATCCCGCGCCGAAACGCCGCCATCGAGGCCGCTTCGTTCGTTCTGCCTTCGGGTGCCGACGCTCGCTGCCCGACAGCCGCCGAGCAGAGTGATCGTGCCTTCACCCGCCTGCGTTCGTGTCACCGGAGTGCCACGGGCGCAGTTCGAGTTAAAGCGCCGCTCACCGTCTCGCTAGCCGCGCAGCGCGCAGCCCTTGCGAGGCCGGGTGAGCCCTCACGCAACCGCTCAAATCCGAGGTCGAGCCCAGCATTCCAGCAGAGACCCACACGTAGTTGGTTCTTGCTGTGTCTACTTGGGGAAGCACATCCTGGTACTTCTGCAAGGCTCTTTGGCCCTCACTTCCTAAGCCTTGCGGCTCATTGGGAGCTCGGCACAGCGGAGCGTCGCACAACCGCGCAGTTTAGTGCGCGGTGTCGCTGGATGCACAGGGCATCCACTCGCAGGGATCCAGCATGTCGCTTCGTTTCTCGATGATTCAAGGGAGGATGCGCCGGAGCCGATCAAGGGCGCCGCGTCCGATTTGCATCGGCTGCGCGCCCCCGGGCACCACCGCACCAAACCCAGGGAGATGCTCGTATGCCGGGCCGGGAGTCGATCCGGCACAAGCCAAGCATCAATCGGAAGCATCTGTGCACACGTCGGCTTCGCTGCCTCTCCTGAGAGAGTAAGCTGGACCGACCTGCGCTATCAGACGTAAGCGTTTTGGAGCGTACAACCGTGTCAAGGAACGTCACCGCCGCTGACACCCTCGCGAGTGCTGGCAGCAGCATGAGTGAAGGAACGAAGAAGGCCGGACACGCGCAAGCGGTTTTTGTCCAACTTACCCCCATGTTATCAACGCAGTATCCACTGTCTAAACAAATACATGCGGCAAGGTTTTTTACATAGCACCTACACCATAACGGATATCGTTACACTCTCGCCCCTCCGTCACCTCATCCAAGCTCCTTCAATAACAGATGTACAGCCGCCCTCAACCTGAGCGCCCGTCTCCCGGCCAAGAGTCCGTGTGGGACTACCCGCGCCCGCCTCTCCTCGAACCCACACCGAAGCGTATCCGCATCGAACACCGCGGCGTGGTCGTCGCCGAGACAATCCGCGCGCTGCGACTCCTCGAGACCAGCCACCCGCCGACCTACTACCTCCCCCCTGACGATCTCCGCACCGATCTCCTTCGGCTGACCTCGAAGACGTCGGGCTGCGAATGGAAAGGCCGCGCGGTGTACTTCGACCTGGTGATGCCCGACGGCGAAGTCGTCCCAGAGGTTGCCTGGGCCTATCCGTCCCCTACCGCTCGCTTCGCCGCGCTTGAAGACCACCTCGCCTTCTACGCTGCCCCCTTGGATGGCTGCTTCGTCGATGGCGAGCGCGTGACGCCTCAGCCTGGAGGGTTCTATGGCGGCTGGGTTACATCGGACCTCACGGGGCCGTTTAAGGGCATTCCCGGCAGTTGGGGCTGGTGATGCCGCTTGAGGACTAGGCGGATACGCGGCGCCCCTCGATGCACTGCTCGCAACGCGCATGCCCGTCTGCGGTAAGTTGAAGGCCTGTCTAAGCAAGGCTTGTCCCCCATGCCGTATCTCCTCGCGCTCGACCAGGGCACCACGTCGTCCCGGGCCATCGTTTTTGACCAAGCTGGCCGGATCAGAGCAGTAGCTCAGAAAGAGTTCACCCAGCTTTTTCCCCAGCCAGGATGGGTCGAGCACGATCCACAGGAAATCTGGTCATCGCAGGTCGGGGTCGCCTCGGAGGCGATGACGCGCGCTGGACTGCGGCCTCGCGACTTCGCCGCGATCGGCATCACGAACCAGCGCGAGACGACCCTGATCTGGGACCGCGCTACGGGCGAGCCGATTCACCCGGCCATCGTCTGGCAAGACCGGCGAACGGCAGCCTTCTGCGACCAGCTGAAAGCCGACGGCCACGCGGACACGTTCCGCGAGAAGACCGGCCTAGTCATCGACAGCTATTTCTCGGGCACGAAGGTCCGGTGGCTCCTCGAACACGTCGAAGGTGCCCGGGAACGTGCGGAAGCGGGAGAGCTTGCGTTTGGGACCATCGACAGCTGGCTCGTCTGGAATCTCACGGGCGGCACGGCGCAGAAGGGTGCGTGCCACCTCACCGACGTCACCAACGCCAGCCGCACGCTCCTCTTCAACATCCACACCGGCGACTGGGACGACGACCTCCTAGACCTGCTGGGCATCCCGCGGGCGCTGCTGCCGGAGGTACGCTCGTCGTCGGAGGTCTACGGCTCGACAGCCGATGGCCTGTTTTCGGCAGCCATCCCCATCGCAGGCATCGCGGGCGATCAGCAGGCGGCGACGTTCGGCCAGCGGTGCACGCAGCCCGGCATGGCGAAGAACACCTACGGCACCGGCTGCTTCATGTTGATGCACACCGGCACCGAGGCGGTACCGTCGAAGAACAACCTCCTCACGACGGTCGCCTGGAAGCTGGGCGACGCGCCGATGGAATATGCCCTCGAAGGCTCGGTTTTCATCGCCGGGGCTGTGGTGCAGTGGCTCCGCGACGGCCTCGAACTGATCCGCGACGCCGCCGAAGTCGAAGCCCTCGCCCTCTCGGTGGACGACAACGGCGGCGTCTACCTCGTCCCCGCCTTTGCCGGGCTAGGCGCGCCCCACTGGGACCAGTACGCCCGCGGCACGCTCGTCGGCATGACGCGTGGGACCACCAAGGGACACATTGCCCGCGCAGCGCTCGAAGGCATCGCCTACCAGGTCGCCGACGTGCTCGACGCGATGCAGAAAGACGCCGGGCTCGCCATCCAGGAGCTGCGCGTTGACGGCGGCGCGGCGGCGAACAACCTGCTCATGCAGTTCCAGTCGGACATCCTACAAGCCCCCATCGTGCGCCCCGCCGTGACCGAGACGACCGCGCTGGGGGCGGCGTACCTCGCCGGGCTCGCTGTCGGCCTCTGGGACGACCCGTCTGAGATCGACCAGCAGTGGCAGGCCGACCGCCGTTTCGCGCCCGAACGCGAGGCGGATGCCGTCGGCCATCTGCGCGGCGGCTGGACCCGCGCCCTCGACCGCGCCCGCGGCTGGGCGGAAGAGTAACGAGCAGGCACACGTGCGCACCGTACCCGTCAGGCGTCTCACTTCTCGACCGCTCACCCGCGCCCCCCAACCCTACACCTCGTTCTGCCATGAATCGCGATTCGATGATCTCCGCGCTCCACAGCGCGACGCCAAGCCCCGGCGGTGGTCCGCCCTGGGACTTCGTGATTGTTGGCGGCGGCGCAACGGGGCTCGGCTGCGCCATCGACGCGGCGGCGCGGGGCTTCCGGACGCTGCTGCTGGAGCGCCACGACTTTGCCAAGGGCACGTCGAGCCGCTCCACGAAGCTTGTCCACGGTGGCGTGCGCTACCTCCAGCAGGGCAACGTCTCGCTCGTTCTCGAAGCGCTCAAGGAGCGCGGGCTGCTACTCAAGAACGCGCCTCACCTCGTCCACGACCTCCCGTTCATCGTCCCGAACTATGCCTGGTGGGAAGGCCCGTTCTACGGCGTCGGGATGAAGGTCTATGACCTTCTCGCGGGCCGCTCAGGCTTCGGCCGCTCCAAGATGCTCTCGAAGGAGAAGACGCTCGACGCCATCCCCACGCTGGAGCCCGAGGGCCTCGACGGCGGCGTGCTCTACTACGACGGCCAGTTCGACGACGCGCGCCTCGCGATCAACATGGCGCAGACGGCGGCCGAGCAGGGCGGCGTGCTGCTGAACTACATGGAGGTCACCGGGCTCCTCAAAGAAAACGGCGAGGTTACAGGTGTTGAGGCGCGCGACGTGGAGACGGGCGACCGCTACGAGATTCGCGCCCGCGTCGTCATCAACGCGACGGGGGTGTGGACGGACCGGGTGCGGCAGATGGACAACGACGCCGTCAAGCCGATGGTGACGGCGAGCCAAGGCATCCACATCGTCCTCGACAAGGAGTTTCTCCCGGGCGATACCGCGATCATGGTGCCCAAGACAGACGACGGCCGCGTGCTCTTCGCGATCCCGTGGAACGACTCTGTCGTCGTTGGAACGACCGATACGCCGGTGCCTCAGGCTGACGAAGAGCCGCGTCCGATGGAAGAGGAGCTTGACTTCGTGATCCGCCACGCCGCACGGTACCTCACCAAAGATCCGACGATCGCGGACGTGCGGAGTGCGTTTGCGGGACTGCGTCCGCTCGTGGGCGACCCGGACGACGAAGGCGGTACGGCGGCACTCTCCCGCGACCACACGCTTCACATCGCCCCGAGTGGGCTTGTGACCATCACCGGCGGCAAGTGGACGACGTACCGCAAGATGGCCGAGGACACGATCGATCAGGCCGCGACGCTGGCTGGTCTGCCCGACCGCCCCTCGCCGACGAAGATGCTCGGCATCCACGGCGCACACGCCAACGCCCAAGCCTTCGGTGACCTCAAGAACTACGGCTCCGATGCGCCCGGCATCCAGGCCCTCGCTCGCGAGGACGCGTCGCTCGGCGAGCCGCTGCACGAGCGTCGCCGGACCATCGCCGCGCAGGTGGTTTGGGCAGCGCGCTATGAGATGGCCCGCACAGTCGAAGATGTGCTCAGCCGCCGCACCCGCGAGTTGCTCCTCGACGCGCAGGCGAGCATCGAGATGGCGCCACGGGTGGCCGCGCTGCTCGCGGCCGAACTCGGCGGTCCTGAGAACGGTTACGACGAGGCATGGCAAATCGCCCAAGTCGAGGCCTACGAGGCGCTTGCGCGCGACTATTTGATCGTCGGCGGGACCCTAAAGGTGGGCACAGGCGACGCGTAAAGCTTCACACCTCTGACGCAGAGCCGACGAGAAATCGCCTGGTCCAACGGCGCGTTTTCGGTGATCGGGGCCACCGTGTCCCGACACCGCTTCGTTTCCCGAACCTGCCCCCCGGGGCTTCTGCGATGAGCGACGCTCGATCTGACTACGCCGGTTTCTCCCACAGCTACGCGGGCAAAGACCTCCTACCGCTGCATGCTACGCCGACCGTCTCACGCTCGCAGTGGACCAACGTGCTCCTTCGCAAGCTCGGCGACGGGTTTGCGCTCGTTCAAGACCCTACCGGCAGACGGTTCGCGTTCTACCAACCCGGTCACCCTACGCAGGCCTGCCCCCTGCACGCAGCCAAGCACCTGCTCGCCTCCGGGATGCCGGTCGCGGCGCGCACGAGCGCACGCGGCCTCCACTACGCGCTCTCCGACGGCTCGGCGGTACCTGCATTGGTTCCCAGGCACGAACTCGACAACGATACCAGCACCGACACGGACCATGCCCTCAATGCCGAACTAGTGGCGATGGCGAACGACGCAGGAGGCAAGGATCTGGACTAACGAAACTCCGGGCGAACCAATACATTCTTCGTCCCTATACAATTCGTGTGTATGCCCCGCTCCTGAATCCCTGCCCATCCATGCGCCTCGCCATATTCTTGCTGCTCGCGCTCCTTGCCGCACCCATTGCGCTCGCCCAAAACAGCACTGCCGACGAGCGGGAGCGTGTGCTTCGTTCGTGGTCCGAACCCGTCAAGCTCGCCAACGGCGAACGCGGGACGTACCACCACGAAGTCATTTTCGACTACGAGACGGGCGTGACCCGCCAGGTCGTCCGTGACGAGGCGGGGGCACTCGTGGCCGACTTTCCCATTCAGCAAATTCGCCCGACGCCCGAGGAGTTTGACGAGGCCGTGGCGATCCTGATGGCGGAGCCGGACTTCCAAGCAATCCGCTCTGCGCGCCCCTTCGAGGCTGATGGCGGCTTCATCCTGGTGCAGGATGAAGGCCAGGCCTGCGGCCCGGGCAGCCGCTGCCTCCAGATCGACCTCCTCGACGCTACAGACCGCACTCAACGGGTCCGCTACGTTGTGGTCGACCTCGTGAGCCAGACCGTCGCCTATCCCAACTTTAACCCTGCTCGCGACGGCAACCGTTTCTAATCGTTTTATCTCGATCCCGCCGCCTCTTGCTCCGACCTTTGCGACCGATGCGATTCCCTAGTCTGTTCGTCCTGCTTCTCGCGGCCGCTCTTCTCGCGCCCGCCGTCACCGCCCAGTACTACACGCAGGTTCGCGACCGCGTCGACATCGCTTGGCCGGAGTCCAACCCGATCTGGGAGATGGAGGTCTACAGCCCCAGCAACAGCTCGGGCACGGAGGGTTCGGGCCTAGAGATCCGCAAGGTCTACTACAACGGCCGCAAGGTCTTCGAGCGGGCCCACGTGCCCATCGTTAATGTGGAATATGACCCCAGCGGCGGCTGCGGCTGCTACCGCGACTGGAACGACTTCGAGATATTCTTCGCAACAGAGCCCGAGTCCGGCGGCGCGGCCTTCCTGGATGCGGTGCCTGGCTCGGTCAAGACGACCTGTGACTTTGACGGGCAAGTAGACCCGCTCAGCGACCAGGGCGACATGGTCGGCATTGCTGGCGAGTCGTTCGACGATCGACTCGTTCTCACCACACAGATGGCAGCGGGCTGGTACCGCTACCGCGTCCGCTGGACGTTCTGGTCGGACGGGCGCATCCAGCCTGAGTTCACATTCGGCCACACCTTCAACGTGTGCACCGAAGCTGGGCGCAACCACAACGCCTACTGGCGCTTCGACTTTGACATCGAAGGGGGCGAGGACGACTACGTGGTCGAGCGGACGCCGTCGGGCCCGATCGAGTTTGACGAGGAAGCCAAGCGCAACCACGGCGACGGCATCTCGTGGGGGGTGTTTGACCGTCTCACGGAGCGCGGCTACGTTCTCACGCCCGGCGCTGAGACGGAACTTGTCGTCGACGACTTCGCGTACGCCGACGCCATCGTGCTCGCCTACAACCCGCTGGAAGTTGACGACGGCGGCGGCTTCTCAGCCGAGTACTGCGCGATCGACTTCGAAAGCGAGGGGCCGCCCAGCCCGGATCCCTTCATGGGCCGCAAGCCTGCACTCCTCGACGGCGAGGATGTCCTCGACACGGATGTCGTGCTGTGGTACCGCACCGGCACGTTCCGCGCTGGCGAAGGCGACAACGCCTGCCGACGCCTCGGCCCCACGCTCTCCCCCGTTGGCAACTGGACAGCGGTTGACAACGAAGCCGATGCTCCTGCTCTGCCTCAGGTCGCCGAACTTACCTCCGCGTATCCAAACCCGTTCGAGCGTGTTACGACCGTCCGCTTCCGGGTCACCGAGGCACGTGCTGTGACGCTCACGCTCGTGGACGACCTCGGGCGCACCGTGCGTGCACTCTACCAGGGCACGCCGTCGCCGGGCCAGTTCGTGACGACGGAGATCGAAGCCGGCTCGCTGCCGAGCGGGTCGTACACGGTGCGCCTCTCAGGCGAGGGCATCAACGAGACGACGCGCGTCGTCCTGCTCCGATAGCGTCAGACTGAACCGTGTCCCCGCACAGACGATAGCGCGCGCGTTCGTAGCTTCGAAGGTTCGATGAACCTTCTCAGCCGCGCGCCCTATGCTCGACCTCCTTATCGTCCTCGGCTTCGTTCTCTACGCCGTCGGCTCAGGGCTCGCGTCGCGCAAGAAAGCCTCTGAAGGGCTCGGCGAATACTTTCTCGCGGGAAAGACGCTCGACGGCTGGCGCGCCGGCTTTTCGATGGCGGCCACGCAGTTCGCCGCGGACACGCCGCTGCTCGTGATGGGGCTCATCGCCACGGGCGGGGTGTTTCTCCTGTGGCGACTCTGGATCTACGGCCTCGCGTTTCTACTGATGGCGTTCGTCTTCGCCGTGGGGTGGCGCCGGGCGGGCGTCCTCACGGATGCGCAGCTCACCGAGGTGCGCTACAGCGGGCGTGGGGTGCTCACGCTACGGGTGTTGAAAGCGCTCTACTACGGCACGCTCATCAACTGCGTCGTGATGGCGTTTGTGCTGGTCGCAGCCGTGCGGATCGCCGAGGTGTTTCTCCCCTGGCACGAGTGGGTCCCGGCGATCCAGGGCGTCTTCGTCGGCGTGGTCGAGGCGATGGGCCTCGTGGACGTGCTCGGCACAAGCGCACTGGGACTCCCGCCCGAAGTCGCGGCGGCGAACAACTTCCTCTCGATCTTCCTCATCCTCGCCTTTACCACGCTCTACTCGACGACGGGCGGCCTTCGCGCCGTCGTTGCAACCGATGTGGTGCAGTTTGGGCTGGCGATGGTCGGCACGCTGTTCTACGCGTGGGCAGTCGTCAGCGAGGTCGGCGGGCTAGGCGGCCTGACGGAACGGGTCGCCGACCTCTACGGCGCAGCGAAGGCGAGCGAATTGCTCTCGTTCGGGCCGCCCGACTCGGCGCTCGGGGTGCTCGGCCCATTCCTCACCATCGTCGGGCTGCAGTGGTTTTTCCAGATGAACTCGGACGGTACGGGCTATCTCGCCCAGCGCTCGATGGCGTGCAAGTCGGACCGGGATGCGCGGCTGGCGGGCGTGGTGTTCGCCTGGGCGCAGATCGTCTTCCGGAGCCTGATCTGGCTCGTGATTGGCGTCGGGTTGCTGGTGCTCTACCCCTTCGAACTCACGGACGTAGGTACCGACGGCTTCGTCGCGGGGCGTGAGATCCTGTTCGTCACCGGTGTGGCCGACCTGCTGCCGGATGGCATTCGCGGCCTCATGCTCGTCGGGCTCCTCGCCGCGCTCGCGTCCACCATCGACACGCACCTCAACTGGGGCGCGGGCTACTGGAGCAACGACATCTACGGACGGCTGGTCGCGCAAGAGTGGCGCGGGCGTGAGGCGTCGAGCCGTGAATTGGTCGTGGTGGCGCGGCTCTCGAACCTGCTCATCCTGTTTATCGCGCTCGCGATCATGACGCAGCTCGGCTCGATCCAGGCGGGCTGGACGCTCTCTTTGCTGCTGGGTGCAGGGATGGGCTCGGTGCTAGTCCTGCGCTGGCTCTGGGAGCGCATCAATCTCTGGAGCGAGCTCGCCGCCATCGTGGCGAGCCTGGTGATGGCGCCTATGCTGCTCTTCGTCTTTGACCTCTCGGACACGCCCGACGAGGACGCGCTGCGCCTTGCAATCATGGCCGCGGTGTCTACGGCGGCTGCCATCGGCATCACGTTCGTAACGCCCAAGACCGATGAAGAGACGCGCGTCGCCTTTTACCGCCGCGTCCGCCCGTTCGGCTTCTGGAAGGCGACGGCCGCCGCAGCCGGTGACGATCCGCAGCGTTCCCCTCGGGCGCTCGCCCATCGCCTCGCGCTCACGGCTACGACGGGCGCCTCGCTGTTTCTCGTGCTCGTCGGGCTCGGCCGCTTGCTCATCCCCGCGCCGGATGCGTCGATGTTGCTGTCGATGGGCTTCTTGCTAGCAGGCATCGCTCTCGTACCGGTGTGGATCCGCTGGGGCTTCGGCGCCGACGCGCTTACGGAAGACGCGGAGTTCGCTGCAGCTGCGGACAAAAACGTGGGATCAACGTGACAGCAACTCGGCCGTACCGGCGTCGCACGGCCGGTTGATCGAGCGGATCGTGCTCGCGTTGCCGAGGCGGTCCACGGCTTGCACGGCAACTTCAGCGGCGCACTCATTGCCCTTGCCGATATAGGCGGATTGTTGCCAGGCGGGCAGCACGTCGGTGTCCCACGTCGCGCCGTGGCGTTGCTGGACGACCCAAAGCCATACCGGCTCATCGTCACCCGGCAGCATCGTCAGCATCGTGCCATCGGGGAGGCGCTCTGTGGTGAGCATCGGTGCCGCCGGAGCGATGCTGTCGAGCCACGGCGACGCTGGGATCAGCGCCGGCCCCGCATAGACCTCCTCCATGAGGGCGGGCCCCATCGTGCTCGACGTGTCCCGGAGCACCTTTGCGCTAAAATGGATGTTGCCGTCTGTGACGCCATTCGCGCGCGTCAGGCGGATTTGCTCCACAATCTCGGCTGGCTCCCACGTGTCAAAGAGCAGGCGGCTCGTGTAGTTGCCAGGCCATAGGTGCCGGCCCGCCGTGTTCTGCGACGCCCACCATTCGAGCAGTTCGTTGTAGCGCTGTCCCTCTTTGTCGATCGCCCAGTATAGCTGCGGCGCGAGGTAGTCCACCCAGCCTTCCTGTTGCCAACGTCGCGCGTCGGCGTAGAGCCGCGCGTAGGCATCGAAGCCCACGACCGTCTCAGGGTAGCCGGGCCGCCATATCCCGAACGGACTGATACCGACCTTCACGTGCGGCTTGGCGGCCTTGACTTCACGGTAGAGCCGCTCGACGAAGCCATCGACGCTTTGCCGCCGCCAGTCGCCCTGGTCGAGCGCCGGGTCGGTCGCCTGCGCCCGCGCCCAACTCGTGCTGTCCGGGAACGGGATCTCGGCGCCGAGCGAGTCGCTCTTGGGATACGGATAGAAGTAGTCGTCGAGGTGGACGCCATCGACATCGTAGCGCTCGACGACATCGAGGATTACGTCGAGGCTGCGCTGTTGGACGACCGGCTCGCTCGGGTCCATCCAGAGCAGGTCGCCGTAGGCTTTGACCACGTCCGGGTTGGTGAACTGGATGTGGCTCACGTCAAGTTCGCCCGGGTTGGTCGGGTGGTAGGCGCGGTACGGGTTGAACCACGCGTGGAGTTCGAGCCCGCGCTTGTGGGCCTCGGCGATGGCAAAGGTGAGCGGGTCGTAGTATGGTTCCGGCGCGATGCCTTGCTGGCCGGTGAGGTAGGCCGACCACGGCTCGTAGCGCGACGCGTAGAACGCATCGGCGGTCGGGCGCACCTGGAGGATGACGGCGTTGAAGTTGAGGCGGGCGAGCCGATCCAGAAGGCTTCGCAGCTCGGCCTGCTGCTCGGCGGTGGACAGGCCAGGGCGCGAGGGCCAGTCGATGTTGTCGACGGTGGCGATCCAGGCTGCGCGGAACTCCCTTGGGACCTCTGGACGAGGCGGCGGCCCTGTCATTTCCTGCGCCACCTCCCGCGCAGGCGTGCAGGCAGCCAGGACGAGCGCAGCAAACAGGAAGAACGAGAAGCGGAGCATAGGCGGACAGGCCAAATCGACGATCGCGTAGGACGGGAAAGCATACGAACCGGGTCCCGCGGTTCGGTCGGGAATCCGCTCAAATAGGCGATGGGAGCGCTACCAAAAGGCGTCCCCGATACCGGTCGCGATAGTTCGGAGCCTATACTACCCCGCCCTGCTTCGCTACCGTCCACGCCGATGCCAGCCTCGACCCCTTCCCTATCTCGCGCTCTCGTAGCGTTGCTCTGTCTCGTTGCCAGCGCGGGTGCACCCGCATACGGCCAGCTGCGTGCCGTCGGCACCGCCGTGCCCGTCGTCGGCGACGCGTCGGAGCCCTTCGCCCATCCGAGTTGGTCGCCCGACGGCACCCAACTTGCGTTCTCCCGACCGAGCTACGACGGTCTATGGGTAGCGAACGCTGATGGGGCCGCGCCGCAGCAAATCACGGCGGAAGCAGGCGCCGGCTTTACCGCTGCATGGGCGCCCTCCGGCAACGCGATCGTGGCTCGGGTCGCCCGCTTCGAAGGACCGCGTCGCTCGGATGCCGTGAAGGTCTTCGACTTGGCAACCGCGGAGACACGCACGCTCACCGACTACCGCGCAAGTATGCCTACGCTCCCCCGCTGGCGGGCGGACGGCACCGTGGTGCTGGTCGCCGACGACGAGGCGGAGGCTCTCGCGACGGGCCTTTCTGGCATAGAGGCCAGGCAGAAAGCACGCACGGTCTACGCTGAGCATCCCGCCTCCGGGCTCGTCGTGCTCCGCCCCGACGGCAGCCGCGCGCGCTACCTCCGCACGGAGCGCATCATCAATGCGGCGGGTTCGCCAGACACCCGGCAGGTCGCCTTTGAGGTGGTTGGCGGGGACCTGTTTGTGATGAACGCCGACGGCTCGGGCCTGACAAGCCTTGGTCGGGGCCACCGCCCCACGTGGTCGCCCGACGGGCAGTGGGTGGCGTTCATGCGGACGCAGGACAACGGCTACACCTTCACGGCCGCGGACCTCTTCGCCGCGCGCGCCGACGGCTCCGACATCGTCCAACTCACCACGAGCGAAGCGCTGGAGATGAACCCCGCGTGGTCGCCCGACGGCACCCAGATCGCCTTCGACGACAACGCCGGCACGATTTACACACTGACGATTGACGATGAGTGATCTGCGACCAGGCTCGCCCCACACCTCGCAGATCGGACATCTATCAATGACTAGGCCTATGCGCTTTTTTGCCACCGCCCTCGTCCTTCTCCTCGCCCTACCTGCCTCAGCGCAGGAAGTCACCGGTCTCTCCGGTTGGAGCCTCTATCTCGACCCGGGCCATAGCCAAAACGAGAACGTCGGCGTGTTTGGCTACTCCGAGGCCAACAAGGTGCTGCGCATCGGCCGCGAGCTGCAGCGCATTCTGATGGAGGAAACCGACATCGACACGGTCTACCTCTCGCGCACCAACGACAGCCAGCAGGTAGGCTTGAGCCAGCGCACGGACGATGCCAACCGCGTCGCGGCAGACCACTTCCACTCGATCCACAGCAACGCCGGGCCACCCGAGGCGCGGTCGATCTTCGTGCTCTGGCCGCAGCTTATCAGCGGGGCAGAGCCGTCGCCGCCCTACAACGGCGGACGCCGTTGGAGCGAACTCATGGGGCAGATGCTCGGCCGCAGCATGCGCGCGCCGCTCTCCAACCGCGGCGCCTGGGGCGAGTGCGACTTCTACGGCGCATCGTCGTGCCGCTCGACGGCCACAACACCGAAAGGGTCGCGCAACTTCGTCCAGAGCTTCTCGCTGATGCCGTCGGCGCTCTCGGAGGCCAGCTTCCACACCAACCCGACGCAGAACCAGCGAAACATGAACGCGGACTGGAAGCGCCTCGAAGCCCGGGCCATGTTTTGGAGCATTCTGCAGTACTTCGAGCTAGAGCGTCCGGCGAAGGCCATCGCCACGGGCATCATCGCAGACGCCGAGAACGACCAGCCCATCAACGGCGCGACGATCACGATCGGCGACCAGACTTACACGACCGATACGTTCGAGTCGCTGTTCAATCAGTACTCGCCCGACCCCAATCGCCTCCGCAACGGCTTCTACTACCTCGACGCGCTGCCCGGCCCAGGCACTTATCCGGTGACGATCGCGGCCGAGGGCTTCCGCTCGCTGGAGACGACGGTCGCGGTGTCCGACACGTTTTTCACCTTCGCCGATTACGGCCTCTTCTCGACGGTGGCCCCGTCGGTCACTGAGACGATCCCGGTCGCGGACGACGGCAACTACCGGCTCACCGACCCGCTCACGGTCGCCTTCAGCCGCCCGATGGACCGGAACAGCGTAGAGCAGGCCGCCTCGCTTTCGCCTGCGCAAGCCCTCTCGTTCGCCTGGAACGATGAGAGCACCCGCCTCACCATCGATCCTGACACGCTGCTCCCCCGCACGGCCTACACCTTGACGCTCGCCAGCACAGCGCAGGGCGCACTCGGTGACCCCTTCGACGGCAACGCCGACGGCACACCGGGCGATGCCTTCACGCTAAGCTTCACGACGAGCTTTCCGGACACGGCTCCGCCACGCATCGCAGGCGCGCGCCTCAGCCGCGCGAGCGACGTGGAGCTCCGCCCCGTCGTGACGGTGGCCTACAGCGAGCGCGTCAAGCCTGAGTCCGCCGAGGGACGCATCCGCCTCGAAGAGACGGCGAGCGGCCAGCCTGCCTCCGCTACGGTGGAGCTGTATGAGATCGAAGTGGGCGATGTCGTCCAGAGCGTTGTCACCATTTTCCCCGAGGAGGATCTGCGCCCGGAGACGAGCTATAGATACATCGCGCTCCCCGGTCTCGAAGACGACTTCCTGAACCAGCAGCCCGACACCCAGCAGTTCACCTTCACCACCAGCGACCAGGAGTGGGTCGCCACCGAGATCGACAGCTTCGACGAGGACTTCGACCGCCGCTGGTGGGTCCCGCAGCAGAGCGGCTCCACGATTGGCATCGTGACCGAGGCTACGGATGCTTCGGCCGACGACTCGATCGTCAACCTGCTCACCGACAGCGAGCTCGCCATGCGCCTCGACTACGGGTGGGACACGCAGGCTTCTGTGTGGCTGATCCGCGAGTTTCTCAACGCGGGGCCGCCGTTCGAGCTGCGGTTCCAGCCGAACCGGCAGTTACAGGCCTACGTGTTTGGCGATGGCAGCGGCAACCAGATCCGTTTCGCCGTAGACGACGGCCTCGGTACGGCCTCCGCAGGCACCGAGGTGAGCCCCTGGTTCACGATCGACTGGCTCGGGTGGAACGTCGTCTCGTGGGACATGGCGAGCGGCGAGGTCGGCAGTTGGATCGGCGACGGCACACTCGACGGTACCCTGCGCTTCGACAGCATCCAGCTCACCTACGTCCCTGGCAGCCCGGCCTTTGGTTCGATCTGGATCGACGACCTCCGACTCGTCGAGGAACGCATGGTCGTCGACGTCGAGGACGATGGCCCGTTACCGGATGTCTTCGCGCTCGACGCCGCCTACCCGAACCCGTTCACGAGCACGACGACGCTGCGCTTCTCGCTTCCCGAGGCCGCCGATGTGACCCTCACGGTCTACAATGTCCTCGGCGCGGAAGTAGCCCGGCTCGCCGCAGGGCAGCCGCACGCTGCTGGACGGCACGCGCTGACGTGGGACGCTTCGGGCCTGGCAAGCGGCGTCTATGTCGTGGAGGTGCGCGCCGATGGGCAGCGCGCAACCCAGAAGGTGCTGCTCGTCAGGTAGACTCGGATTCGCAACATAAACAGAGAAGCGCCGAGACGTTTTGACATCGTCTCGGCGCTCTCGTGTGGTCTCCGCCTGCACGTTAGCGTAGCAGCGTCATCTTGCCCGTCTGCCGCTGGTTGTCCACGTCGAGCATGTAGAAGTAGGTACCGCTGCTGAGGGAACGACCTGACGTTTCCCACTCGGCGGTATGCGGGCCAACGCCCAGGTCTGCACGGTCGAGTAGTGTGGCGACCGCGCGGCCTAGCGCGTCGTAGACGCGCAGCGAGACCGTCGCGGGGCGATCCAGCACGAACGCGATAGTAGTGCGACCCACGAACGGGTTCGGATAATTCTGGACCAGCCGCGCCATGACAGGCTGATCGGCTTCCGCATCTACCGCGCGCCCTTCGAGGACGACCTCGTTGCTGCGGACGCTCTCGATCGAATTCGCGCTGACGGCCCGGACGGTGTAGTAGTACGGGTTCGCGCTTTGGACGGGCGTGTCCGTGTAGGTAGTCTGGTCCGTGAGGGCGAGCAGGTTGCGCGGGTCCTCGAACGCCGCTTCGTAGTCGGGTTCTTCGGCTGCGTTAATGCGGTAGACTGCGTAGAACCGAGAGGCCGCCGCGCCTTCGACTTCGACCGAGGCGTCCCAATTGAGCACCGCCTCATCGCCGTCCCACGTGAAGTTTAGCATCCCCGGACCCTCGGGGGCCGTCATGTCCTTCCATGGCATCGTTGGTGGGAGCGCCGGATGGCGGTAGTACTCCGCCTGCAACGAGTCGCGGAGCGACAGGGAGTTCCCCGTCACGTTGAGCGCGCGGAAGAGAATCTGCCCCTGGATGTCATCATTACCGCGATTCAGACGGATCTGGCGCGGAATCTCGTCGCGCGAGTAGTTCGTCCGGTAGGCGCCGAGTCCGTGATAGAGGTGCCGCTCGTTGGCGACCGAGGCCCACCACGGCGCGAGCTTGCCGTAGTCCTGGCCGCCGCCAAAGGCCCAGTAGAGTTGTGGAGAGAGGTAGTCGATGGTCTGCTCGTTGAGCCACGTGACCGCATCGCCGTAGATCACGCTGTAGGCATCCAGTCCGACGATTCCGGGCGGGACGCCGTTCTTCCAGATGCCGAACGGGCTGATGCCGTAGTTGATATCGGGGTTGATCGCGAGCAGCGTGTCCTGGACGGCTTCCACGAACAAGTCGATGTTCTCGCGGCGCCAGACGCCCCGGTTGGTGATCCCGCGGTTGTACTCCGCGAAAGTGTCGTCGTCCTGGTTCGTGATCTGGTTGGGCGGATACGGGTAGAAATAGTCGTCGAAGTGGATGCCGTCCACATCGTAGTTGTTGGCGACTTCGGCCACGACATCGACCACGTAGTCGCGGGCTGCAGGGATACCGGGATCGAGCACCTGGATGCCGCCGATTGTGAAGGTCCACTCCGGGCGACGATTCGAGATATGGTCGGGCGAGGTCGGGCTGCTCCCCACAGCGCGCTGCACGCGGAAGGGATTCAGCCACGCGTGGAGTTCCATACCGCGCTTGTGTGCCTCTTCGATCGCGAACGCGAGTGGATCGAAGAACGGATCGGGCGGCGTGCCCTGCGAACCCGTGAGCCACACGGACCAGGGCTCCGTCTCGGAAACATACATGGCGTCCGCCTCGGAGCGGATTTGGAAGAGCACCGCGTTGACACCGGCAGCCTGCAGACCATCCAGCAGGATTTCCATGCGGCGCTTCTTCACGTCGGTGGGCTCAACAGGATTGAGCGGCCAGTCGAGGTTGATGACTGTAGCAATCCAGGCTCCGCGGAATTCCTGCTTGGGTGGCACCTCTTGAGCAATCGCTGGCCACGATACACATACACCAAGGCACAATAACAGAATCAATCGAGACATAGTCGCAAGCAGTTGAGTGGAGTCGATCGGAATAGTCTGAGAACAACGGGGGTGCCAGGCTCCATGTGCCTGGCACCCCCGAATGACGAACAGCAACGTCAAGTTCAGAGGGACTTAGTCCACCTTCGTCATCTGGTTGCTGCTGACGACCTGGCCGTTGACCCGGAGCGTGTAGACATACGTGCCCGGCGCCATGTTGCGCGTGTCGACGGTGGCGGTGTAGGTGTTCGGCGTGAGGTAGTCGTCCATCGGCATGGCGACTTCACGGCCCAACATGTCGTAGACGACGAGCTGCACCTGAGCGGCCTGCTGCACTTCAAAGCCGATCTTGGTTTCGGAGGTGAACGGGTTCGGGTAGTTCTGTCCGAGCGTCACCGAAGTCGGCAGTTCGGCGCCTTCTTCGATGGCGACGTTCATCAGTTCAAACAACTGGACCTGACCACCGGGGTCGGTCGAGAGCGCGCTGAAGCCCGTCACGTAGGCACGCATGCCGTCCGGCGAGAACGCGATGCCGCGCGGGCGAGCCTTCATGCGTCCATTTGCTTCGTTCGGGTCCTCGCAAAAGCCATCATACTGAGGTGTGGCCTCGTCATCCTCGAATGAGGTGCAACCTCCCCACACGAGCGAGTCGAGCGGGGTTTCCGTCCCATCGAGGTCGTGTACGTCTCCGGGTGTAAACTCATACCAGGTATTGGCATTCCAGAACGACGTTTCATCGGGGTCCTGGTTGGGACCATTGAGCGAGTTACCAGAGCTGAACCAGAGGTTGCCCGTCACCGGGTGTACCGCGCCCGATTCCGTGCGCATGCCGCGGAATGCTACACCCACCGAGTCGAACGGGCTGAACTCGTCCGCCCGGTTGTGGAGGATCGTGTAGGTGTTCTCGTAGTCCGTCTCGTAGACCCAGAGGCCGTTCGCGGACGCCGTCACCGAGCGCGAGAAGTTTGACGACTCGGCCGCCACGTTCGCGATGAAGTTGAGGTTAGAGTCGAGTTCGCGGATCGGCACGGTGAAGGGGCAGACGCCCATCACGTAGACACTGCCATTGTCGTCCGAGGCGGCCTGCGTAAGCGAGCAGTAGTCCGGGAAGTCAGCGCGGGCGAGACCCTCGCCGGTCTGGTAGTCGAGCTTGAACAGCGTGTTGAAGTTCGAGGCCAGGATGTTACCGTCCCGATCCGCGCGGAGGCCGCGGTTGGAGCGGCCCTCCCACGCGAGGTTGCCGTCGCCGTCGCGCGTCACGAAGCCACCGAGCGTGTCCCGCGGCGTTACGCCGTCGGCGTAGTCCACGAACTTGACCGGGTTGAAGCTCGCCGGGGTCCCGTCGGCGTTGTAGACGTAGATGACGCGGACCGGGAAGAACTCGTTGCCGAGCGCCGCCACCTGAACGCTGTCGGTAGCGCCGAAGCCTTCGAACCAGAATTTGCCATCCGGGTCCACCGCGACACCATGGCCGCCGAGACCGCCGAGCTCAACGATTGGATCCGGGAAATTGCCTTGGAAGACGTAGGACTGCGCGAACGCAGTCGAAGCTGTTAGGCCCAGTATGAGGGCCGAGAGTATCAGTTTGTGCATGGTGCTGGAGCACTTAGTGAGAGAGGACGGCGGCGCCGTGTGCGCTGCCTAGAGGTTGAGTGGGTCCCAAGAAGCCACTCAGGATTGAAGAGTCTGAAGCGGAACGGTGCGCATTAGCTGCCTTGGGTGCGCGTCTCGATACGGACCAGGTCGTAGGTAATGGTGAGCGGGTTGGCCACGCTGCCCGCCTCGCCAATTTCGAAGCGACGGATGGTGTACAGCCCCGTGCCGCCATCCCAGGCAAAATTGACGATCGCTACACGGCCGCCACTTTGCTGCGACCCCAAGATGCCGGTGTAGAGCGGCTCCACCACACGGTCCGTTGAGATCACGTAGACCGGGTCGCGGAAGGACGTTCGCTCGATGAAGTCAGTACCGACGAACAACGTCCCATCCTGGGCAACCGCAATCGACGTAGCGATGCCTTGGTCGACACTCAGGGTGGCGTAAAGCTCTTCTGGTCCGAGCATAGACCCGCCCATCACAGGGAACCGGACAATCTCGCTCACCCCAGCGCGCGTGACCGCTGCGTAGAGAAAGCTGTCGAAGTAGGCCACGGCCCGGACGGCTCCGATTACCTCACTCGGCTCAGAGCTGCCGCCCCCCGCCGGCACGTAATAGATGTTGCCGTTGCTGCTGCCTGTCCAAACTCCTCCCATGTCATCAAACGCGACAGATACGAGGGTGGGATTCGGCGACCCTGATATGGCCTGGTACGTTTGCGGCGGCCCCCCTTCTGGGAGCCGAAACAGGGCCCGCTGGCCGCGTGCACCAACAATGACGTTGTCCGGACCGAATGCAATGCTGCTGTAGAGAAATTGGGGGGCTGTTAGGTAGTTGCTCCGTCCCGTGGCCGCAGAGAGGCGGATCAAGCCGGTGTCATCTCCGCCCTGCGTGTCACCGTCGAGGATGGCCACGACTGCATCGCCTGTAGCCGCCTCCACGACGACTGAGCCCGGTTCGTCGGTGCCGAGCAGGCCCTCCACCTCCGTCGTGGCCGAGACCAGCGCGTAGGGTAGCGTCGCACTGTAGTTCTCAGCGCCGAGCACCGCGATGCGGACGCCCACATCGTCGCCAGGGACGTTGGGCGCACGGACGATCAGCTGGGTAGCGGACGCTTCGAGGACCTCTGCCCGCGTCTGGTTGAAGTACACCAGGTTGTCGCTGGGAGTCGCCGAGAAGTTCTGCCCCGTCAGGGTGACGGCGTCGATCCCAGCCAAGACGATGCTGGCGGGATCAGGTGCCAAGCCCCCGAGCACCGGATCGGGGCCAGCTTGGAGATCCGGATCAAAGAGCGTCGTGGTATCCGTATCGCACCCGAAGAGGAGCACGAGCGGCACCAGGAGGAGCAGGGTACGGACCAAAGAAGCCCCAGAAGGAACGAGCGTGAGCATGGAGGCTGGGGTAGAGAGGCAAGTGAGAGCAGGGGTCGGGTGGCCCGTCAGAACATGAGGCGGAAGCCGATGCGCTGCACCGCGTCGAACACGCCAAAGTTGGTGTAGGCGTAGTCCGCACCGAAGCCGATCCCGCCGAACGACTGCTGGAGGCCCGCGCCAAGGCTGATACTCTCTTGATCGGCGGGGAAGACGTAGCCGCCTCGGACAGAAAAGGTGTTGGCGAAGGTGTATTCGCCGCCCAGCTTGATCTGCTCGGAGAAGTCCCGCGGGTTGTTCGCGTCGACCGCCACGACGAACTGGTGCACGTCCCCGGCGCCCACTTCGGTGAGGTCGAGTACGTCCATCGAAACGCCGATCTGGAGGGTGAGTGGCAGTTGAAAGCTCTCCTGCTCGAAGGTGACCTCCGGGGCGAAGTTGCGCGCACTCACCGCAAAGTTGAGGCTGCGGAATCCGGTCTTGTAGAGCACGCCGAAGTCGTAGGCCACCACGCCCTCCTGATTGGCTTGCGTCAGAAAGGCGCCACTGCTGGTGATCTCCTGGACGCTGTCACCGAGGTCTTGGCTCGCGTATTTGATCTGGCCGCCTACCGAGAAGCGGTCGGTCAGCGCGCGCGCATAGCCGACGCCCACGCTCCATGCCTGCGGCGAGATGGGCTGATCGAGGACGAGATAGCCCTGCTCGTTCTCGGCAAAGATGGTCTGCTGCAGGTCGCCGTAGTCCGCGAAGGTGAGGCTCACACCAATCACGCCGAGGCGTCCGCCGAGCGGGCGGTAGGCGATGCTTCCGAAGTTGTACGAGATGTCCGCAATCCATTGCGTCTGCCCAAACATCGCATCCACAGCGCCATCGAAGCGAACCATCCCGGCGGGGTTGTAGAACAGCATGGCCGAGCCACCTTCGCGCGCCGTGGCTGCGCTGCCCATCGCCGCGGCACGCGGGTCAGCGGAGATGCTGAGGAACTTCATCCCCGTCTGCGCGAGCTTGTCCCGCTCGATGTCGTTCTGCGCCTCGGAGGTCGGGGCAGCCCCGAGCACGAGGGTCAGCGTGAGGACGGTCAGGAGTAAAAGTCGCATGGTCGTCGAAGATGCGAAGGCAGGCGGAGGCGACGGGCGGCAGCCCTTGTACTAGCGGATGACGACGAACTTCTTGATGGACTGCTCGCCGTTGCGGAAGAGCAACTCACCCGTCGTGGAGTTCGGGTCCGGGATGTCTTGCGTGACGGTGACGACAGCGATGTATATGCCACTCACGATGGTCTGCCTCGATGAGGTGGTGTGGTCCCAGAATTCGTCGCCCGAGCCGTCGTTGTGCTCGATGGAGTCCACCAGTTCGCCTAGCTCCGTGTAGATGTCGATCCGGCAGAAGCCCGGGATGTCGTAGAAGGCGAGTTGGTCCGTGAACCCTGGAAAGCGGATCTGCCCGCTTTGCGAGGAGATGCTGAACGGGTTGGGCACGATAGCGAACCCGTCGATCTGCCGCCCCTGCTCCCGCTTGAGCCGTGTAGGCGTGTAGGTCTGGGTATAGTACCGGCTCGACCGGAGTGCGCCCGCGGGCGACAGCGCGGACCCGTCCGAGGCGTCGTCATCGATGGCTTGGATGTAGTAGTAGTATTCCACGCCGCGAATGGGCGTCGTGTCGTCGAAGAAGCGCTCTCCTGGCTCCGCGGTGTGGATCAAGGTCGCGGTGCTGTCGAAGCGGACGCGCGAGCGGTAGATCTCCCAGCGGTCCGGGTCGGGCTCCCCGGGCAGCGACGTCCATGCGAGCGAGATGCGGTCGCCCCCACCCGTGACATCGAACGTGGCCGGAGGCGCGGGCGACTGCGGGATATCGTAGCCGCTCTCGAAGTTGGCGATGGCACGACGGAACGTCTGCATCAGCGAGTCTTGGCTCGTGAACACCCACTCGTTCTTCGTCTTGGTGAATTCCTGGCCGCCTACGGTGTAGGTGATCAGGGCAGCCGGGTCGGCGTCGGCCTCTTTCCAGGCGCGGCCGATGTCGATGGTCGCCTGGCGGCTGAGGCCAGCAGCGCCCTCGGCGATCACAAACCGGACGCTCTCGCCCGGCGCCAGCGTGTACGGACCGTACCCATTCGCGTACGACATGCCTCCCGGTGTGTTGAGGGACGGATCGCCCGTCGGGCTGAGCCATCCCGGCAGCCCTGTCGGCTCGACCACGTAGGCGTGCCGCTCGCGGTGCCCCGACGCCATCAGGTCGTACTCCTGCTGCATCTTGCCGGGGCTGAATGCGTCGTTGTTGGACGTGAACGGGTCGTCCGAGCCGAACCAGGTCGTGGTCGCAGGCTGCGAGAAGTCGTCCATGCCCGAGTCGGGGGAGCCCTCGGCGAAGAGCGTCACCGTCCCGGCAAACGCTGAGCCAGCCAGGCGCCCGGACGTGTCCGACGCCGCCACGAACGTGGCCGGGGCGCGGGCGGGCAGGATCGGCCCTCCGATATTGTCGTAGATCGTGAACGGCGGGAAGTTGCCGTGCCACGAAAACTGCGCGCGGAACTGCTCCCCTTCTGGGTCGGGCCGCACACCGTCCCCGCGGGCGTCGTTCATTGTGTGCTTGCCCCAGCCCGTCGGGTTGTCGCCGATCACGAACCGTGTCTCACGCACCACCGAGAGGCGGTTCTGCAGGAAGATGACGACCCCTTCGAGCGTCTGGTTCGGCTGTTCGATCACATCGTCGCCGTTGGTGTTGCCGGTGTTGGTGAAGATGTACTCGATGACGTGGTAGTTGTCGTGGTAGTCCTGGCTGAACTGCATGATGCGCCGCTCCATCGTGAGGCCGAGCAGCGTGTTCGCCTTGTTGATGTACATGTAGTCGGCCGGGATGGTCGGGTCGACTTCGTCCACCACCATCTCGGCGGGTGAAAACGTCTGGATGCCATCGACGGAGACGACCGTCGGGTCGCGCTTGCTGATCAGGTCGAACTGGACCGGGAAGAACTCGCCGACGCCGTTGACGCGCGGACCAGCGTGGACGACGCGGGCGGGATAGGTGAAGCCGTCGGCCGTGACGTTGGTGGCACCGATCCAGAGGCCCTTCGCCGCCTGCATGTCGGTGGCAGGCAATAGGTTGCGGTCGGCAAAGATGGCAGGCCAGCGCCAGCCATACTGCTGGTCCTCGCCGCCGCTGCGGAAGCCGAGTTCGCGCTCGCTGCCGACCTCGGAGTACCAGTTGTGGAACGAGCCGGCGGAGAGCCACCGGTTCTGGAATTGGGCGGTCGCCTCGGGTGCGCTGGCGAGCAGCAGCCCACCGACCAGCACGGCGGCGAGCGCCCAGGAACTAAACAACGACCGAACGAACGGGGTCATGGCGAAAATGCGAGAGCGGGTGCGTAGAGCAGTCTGAACACAGCCTAGGCAGTGACGCTGCCCAGGCTCCAACGGGAGCGCCTAGAACTCGAAGCGGAGCCCAAAGAAGAAGTCGCGACGGCCAAGGAAGGCAAGGAAGCGCTGCCCCGGCATGTCGATGTAGGCCTTGGTGTCGAGCACCTCGTTGATGCGACTCTGCTCGACCTCGCGCCAAGCGCCGTCGACGAACTCGAGGTAGGACTCGGTCGCCCGTTCCCAGTAGATGGTGCCGGCTTCGCCCTGGAAGGCATCGCGGGACACATCGAGGCGGTCGATGGGCTGGAAGGCGACGCCCTCGTCGGGGAAGTCGCCGAATTTGTCGTCGCCGGGGATGTTGGAGTAGATGTCCGACTCGGGCAGGTGCAGCGAGTTGACGTAGTTGATGCGGTCGTTGCCGTCGATGTAGCCGAGGTTCGAGAACTGGCGGCGGTTGGTCAGGTTGAGGATGTCGGCGAAGAAGCCTACTTCGTAGCCTGCCAGGTCAAAGACACGCTCGAAGCGGAGGTCGATCTGCCACGCGTCGCGCACGTCCACGTTGTTGATGACACCGGGCGGGGCGTTGAAGGACTCGTCCCCCCACGTGATCTTGCCGCCGTCGCGCCAGCGACCGATGAAGCTGGTGCGCCAGCCTGCGAGCGGACGGAGGCCGCCGTAGCTCGGCCCGAAGTTGTCGGGCGTGAACACGTTGATGTTGATCGTGCCGAAGGAGTCGGCTAGCGGGCGCGACTGCGCGGCTCGGCGCGGCCCGTCCGCCGCCTCGAAGTTGCGCTGCGCCTCGGCGTTCTCGTTGAGTTGGCTCAGCCCAAAGAAGCCATCCGTGTCCACAGCGAACGTGTAGTTGAGGAACCCGCGCACCCAATCGCCTCCTGACTTGGCGAGCGTCAGCTCAAACCCGCGCGTGTCCTGGTAGAAGTTGGGCGTCACGAGGTCATATTCCACGTTGCCGTTGCGGCTCGTCACGTCGATGGTGAGCGGCTCGAAGCGCACGTCGCGGTAGTAGCCGGTGATTGCCGCGCTGTACTGCCCGAAGAACGACTGCTCGTAGCCGAGCTCGTAGGCGACGGTCTTCGGCAGCGGCATATCCGGGTTGGGCACGTTGAGGATGCGCCCGGTGGTCGTCGAGAACTCGTAGAGGTAGAGGTTCGGCGACGACGGCAGCGACCGGAAGTGGCCGTAGTTGAAGAAGAGCTTGCTCACCTCGGTCACCGGGAACGACACGCCCAGGCGGGGGCTCAGCGCGAAGAACGTGGAGGCGCTGGCGAGGAGGCTGTCGGGAAAGGCCGGCTGGACATCCGTCTCGGCACGCGTTCCTAGGAAGTTGTCGAAGAGTGCCCCGCCGTAGGCTTCAGCTCCCGTGTTGAACACTTCAGCACGGAGCCCCAGGTTAGCGATCAGGCCGTCGAATTCGAGGGTAGCCTGGCCGTAGAAGCCGAGCTCCCACGGCGTCGCGTCGTAGCGCGATTGCGCGTTGAACTCGGGCAAGAATTGGTCGAAGCGGCCGTAGTTGATGTCGTAGTCGGTGACGCTGAGGAGGGCACCGCCTTTGACCTCGAGGACCGGCGAGAGCTGGTTGGTGTAGTCCGCGCGGACATTGTAGATAGCCACGCGGCTGCTGTCGCGCGCGTTCGAGAAGCCAACGCTCGTGCGGAACTCGTAGACCCCAAAGGTTGGCGCCTCGAAGTAGCCGAACGGCGACTCGTCGAACCCGACGCCGCCGAACGTGACTTGCGTCGTGGTGTCGCGCGGGGCGCCGAGGAAGGTGTCGTGCTGGTAGGCAAGCCGGTTGGCGCGCACCTCGTAGAAGGAGGTGTTCGACACGTTGTGGCTAAACGAGACGCCGACCATGTTGAAGGCCGTCTCGGTCGGGTTGTAGTAGTCGTTGGCGAAGAGGCGCGCGTTGAGGAATTCCTCGGAGGTCCCAGAGAAGGCACCGCCGACGTCGCGCTGGCGGTCGAAGAGGAAAAGGCGGGTGCCCGCCGACTCGCCGAACGTGTCGGACAGCCCCGAGCGGCTCAGCAGCGTACCCTCTTTGATACCATACATCCCCTCGGCGCTGAGCTTCATGCCCGACCCGACGTTGCTCGTGAACTTGAGGTGTCCCGTGCGCTCGTCGAGGCCGTCGGTCTGCAGCGGGATTGCGTACTGCGAGTTGTTCTGGCGATAGGACGCCCAGAAGCGCAGGTTTCCAAGGCGGTCACTGATGCCGGGGACTGGTCCACCGAAACCGAGGTCGAGGTTGAGGTCGGGCTCGGTGATCTCGAAGGTCTTGCGGTGTTGGTAGAGGAACGCTTGCTGGAGGGCCTCGGGCGAGAGGTCGTTGCTGGGGTCATCGTCCCGAAGCAGCTGCTCCGAGACAGCGATCCAACCTTCAAACTCGCGGTACTGCTCCCGCGTGGCCATGTCCCAGGCCCCGTTGTTGGTGCCTGTGAACGCAACGTCCGGGTCGAGGAAGGGGCGGATCCAGTAGGAATCGAAGTCGTTGGGCAGGCCACCGAAGTTCTTTTGGCCTGGCGGGCTGTAGATGACGCGGGCGTAGGCGCCGTAGCGGTCAGGGTCGCCCTCGCGCGTGAGGTAGTTGATGACGCCAGCACGCACGCCGCCGTACTCGGCCGAGAAGCCACCCTTCTGCACCTGCACTTCGCCGACGGCGGCCACAGGTACGCTGAGGAGCGGTTCGTTGTCGCGCGGGTTGCGCATCATGAAGCCGTTCAGGAAGACGCCCACCGAGCGGCGGTCCTGACCGCGGATCTGCAACCCATCTTCGACGCCGGCCTGCAGCGTCACGACCGCCTCAATCGATTGCAGTGGCAAGGCTTCGATCTCTTCCGTCGTCACGTTGACGCGGCTGTTGGACACGTCGAGTTGCACCGGGGGCCGTTCGGCGCGCACCACGACCTCGTTCATGCCCGCCATTTCTTCCTGCATCTCCGCGTCAATCGTCGTGGTCCGGTTGAAATCGACATCCACGTTCTCGATCAACAGGGGGGCGAACCCGATGAACGTGAACTCGAGGGTGTACGTCCCCGGACGCACGTTCAGGATGGTGTAGAGCCCGTCGACGTTGGTAGACCCGCCCTGCGTGGTGCCCTGGATGACCACGTTGACGCCCGGGAGCGGATCGCCGGAGGCGTCGACGACTTGGCCGGAAACCTTGCCGCTCTGTGCGACAGCCGAGGAGGCTGCTAGCAACGAAACCACGAACAGGAGCGACGGAAGCAGTAACGCAGATCGCATAGAGAGGTGCTTGGCAGGTGGCTGAGGCCGGGCCGCAGGAGGCGGCCGCACACAGTTCGAAGGCTGTGTGATTTTGACCGCTAGCAATCTAGGATGCCATCTTGAGTTAAGCAATGTTGAACCCCGGGGTCGCAGCATTGGGAACGATCCCGGTTCGCGAAAACCTTGAAAGCGCTTTTCCGCGGGTCGTTTTTTTCCGCGACGCCCGGTTTGTCTTTGTTCATCGTCCCGCCTCGTTCGCGCTAAGCCTCGTTCGTGCCCTGCGACCCGCTGTGGCGGGCCGCCCCCTGGCTCGTTGCCACGCTCCTCGACCGTCATGCACTCATCTACACGCTCTGATTCCACTCCAGACTCTGGGACCCGTGCCGTACGTGATGACGTGGCTCGCCCAGCAGACTGGTGGAGGTCGCACCTTGCACCCGTGATGTCGTTTGCGGAAGCATCGACTCCCCACTATGTCTACCACCTACCGACCGCACGCGCTGCCGCCCGACGCCTGCTCGACCTTCCCCCGACCGCGCGCATCTTATACGCGCTGAAAGCAAACCCGCATCCCGCCCTCCTACGCACGCTCTATGGTGAAGGTGTAGGCCTTGAATGCGTTTCTCCAGGCGAGGTCCGGCGCGCGCTCCACACCCTCCCGCACCTGTCGCCTCACCAGGTCCTCTTCACGCCCAACTTTGCACCGCGCTCGGACTATGCGTGGGCGTTTGACCAAGGTGTGCGTGTCACTCTCGACAACGCGCATGGGCTGACGCACTGGCCTGACGTGTTCGCCGGCCGTGACATCTTCTTGCGCATAGATCCTGGTGAAGGTCATGGCCATCACGCCCACGTTCAGACAGCCGGAATCACTTCGAAGTTTGGCATCGACCTCGACGACCTGCCCGCCGTGGCAGCGCGTGCCAACGAGATTGGCGTGCGGGTCACTGGTCTCCACGCCCATGTCGGCAGTGGCGTCACGGAACCGACGGCATGGCGGACGATTGCGCAGCGCATGCGTGAAGTCCGCCCACTCTTCCCCGATGTGGAAGTCTTTGACCTGGGCGGCGGCCTCCCGATCCCTGACACCGCCGAGGCCCTGCCATTCGACGTGCAGCATGCGGCCGCGTTGCTGGGCGACCTCGCGAACGAGCTTCCTGGTATCGAACTGTGGTTGGAACCGGGGCGCTACCTTGTCGCAGAGGCCGGGGTCTTGCTCACCCGCGTGACCCAAATCAAGCGCAAGCGCACTCGGACCTTTGTGGGCGTGGACGCCGGCATGCACACGCTAATCCGGCCCGCGCTGTACGGCGCCTTCCATGCAATCGTCAACCTTACACGGTTGGGAGAACCTGATGCGCTCGTTGCCGACATCGTGGGCCCAATCTGCGAGACGGGAGACGTGCTGGGCCACGCTCGTCCGTTGCCGGAGACTCAGGAAGGGGACGTCCTCCTGATCGCCACTGCTGGCGCCTACGGTCAGTCGATGGCCTCGCGCTACAACCTCCGCGAGATGGCTACCGAGTCTGTCCTGGAATAGCACCGTTGTCTGGAACGCTCTGGACCCTACATCCCCGTGGTCCGCATCCTGTGGCGAGATTCTCCAGACTCCCGGCAGCGGTCGGGGAAAGCAAAAGGCCCAGCGGACGCGGGTGCGTTCCGTCTGGGCCTTCGGGGAGCCAACGACCGGACTTGAACCGGTGACCTGCTCATTACGAGTGAGCTGTCTATGTTGTATCTCCGAGGCCAGAAGGCTGCAATCCGGCGTGTCTGGCTAGATACCGAGGGTTATGAGGGATTGTGAGGAATGATGTTGCCCGCATGTTGCCCACAGACCTTAGGAATGTGGTGCGGACAGGATTAATGCGATACGCCAGCACACGAAGGCGTCAGACTGTAGACCAACTCTTTCGCGTACTGATCCGACTGATCATCGACCGACTAACCCCAAACTCCTGAGCCAGTTCGCGCTGAGTAGGCCGGTCCTTCGCTGGTCTGCGTAGTCTGCGTCGGATCTCGCGCACCTCGTCGGGCTGCAGCTTGGCGCTACCGTGGTTTCCAGTCTCCACCATGTGCTTCATGTTGCCCTCATGGTCAGTCACACGAAGGTGTGACAATCGTACGCAGGTAGGGTTGTTGCACAGATGATCGACAACGTCTCCTTGCCTGAGCATCGTACCAGCGAAGACAACTGCCCACCGATACGCGTAGTCAGTCAGCCCGTTGGCTGAGAAGCGACCCCGTCCTTCTGCGTTGAGCTTGCCCTTCCATAGGTGACATCCATGCAGAGATGAAGCGACATCAATCTTCGACTCGAAGCGGGCACGCTGCTTCTGCGAGAGGACTGGAGACCTGTTCGTTAGGGTGTGCTTACTCATCGCCTCCCCCTGGTTGAGGCGTTTGCTCCGCCTGTTGAGCATGGCTGCGGCGTTGAGCCAATCGTGCTCGCTTGCGCTTGATGAAGCGTAGTGCTTGCCGCTTGGAAGTAGTCGCACCCAGTCTCACCAGTGCTTCCCCTGAGTCAGTCTCGATCACGCGGCACGGGTAGACTACGACGCTTTTCTCAGCACTGATGTATTCCCTCTGGTAAGCATAACCTGGATATCGTGTGCGTCCAGTGACGAGGAGGCAGTTGCGACGGTGCTTCTCGACGCGTTTCTCGAAGTCGTCCTGAGATATGCATGGGATACGGCGCGCCAGCTGCTGATCATCGAGAACTCCTTCCTCTTCTAGCCTCTCCTGGTATGCTTCGATGAGGACTTTGCAGTAATCGCTATGTTCGTCCTTGTCCTTCTCCCGGTCCTCGTCTTTCGCCCCGTCTTCCCCCTTGGGGACATGCTGCACTTCGTGACTGAGCTCTGATATGGTCGCGTTAGATTCAGGCTCGCGACCTGGCATCCAGATCTCGTCGGGATTCCACGTGTGACCGTACTGCTCGTGCGCCCACGCAGCGCGGGCTGCGCGCGCTGCCTTGGAGTAATACCCGAGGCCATGGCTGACCATCTCGCGACCGTGCTCCGCAATCAGCGACCCTTTGAGCGTGTAGAGGAGTACCCTGGCTAGGTAGCGTTGACATTTGAGTCGGACGGCCGATGGTCGATACCGGCAGTAACCAACCTCTGCTGCCCGTGCCCGCTCACACCCTCACCGACCAACAGTTCGCCCGCATCGCTCCCCTGCTACCCGGTAAGCCCGGCGACCGAGGACGCACCGCCCGCGACAACCGCCTCTTCCTCGAAGCCGTCCTCTTCGTCGCCAACAACGG